>PAHT02000048.1 GCA_002705045.2 Paracoccaceae bacterium
CAATCAGCTCAAGCGATGTCAGCGTACTACCCTTCCTGGCAACAACACCCTCACTCGATACAGAAATCTCACTATAACTCGTACCCTTACGGCCAGCCGTCTCCAAAATTAAATCATAACCACCCGTAGCATCATCCGCCTTCACTCCAATCGGATTACCACTCCACGCTTTACCTTTGGTATCAGTTAAATCAATAAATGAACTAGAATCAATCGTGATTAAAATATCATAAGATCCATCAGTTTGAAGATAAACTGCCGGCCCAGTCGAACCAAAGTCAACACGAGTGCCAGTTAAAACGAATGCGGCAATAGGATCTCCAGCCTCCCCCCAAATATCTTGAAGAGCTTTTATATCTAACGGTCTGAAATAATCATCTATTGTTGCATCTGGCCAGGTTCGATAACTCATAACAGTTCTGTCAGTAGAAATAGTTTGTTGTCCAACCTCCCGGCCATTTAGAATTGGAATATCGTTATCAAAATCTTTTTGATCCCATGGATGCTCTAGCCCCAAAAGATGTCCTAGCTCATGGGTAAAAATTTGGTTCCAATCACTTCCACTGCCGTTACTTATATTTAGCTTCGGAATTGCTTGGCCAAAACTCTTATTATCACGACCCGCCCCACCTGAGGAGCTAAAGGACGACCCTACTAGAGATTCGGCTGCAGTAACAATAAAAGGTATATCTGCATCAGCAGCTTTGAATACTTCTTCAAATTTGATATTGACGTCTTCCTGAACTTCAGTTGTAACAAAACGCATCCATTCATATTGACCTTGTGTTGGGATCTCTGAAGTGTAATTGGATTTAGAATGAGAATCGTAGTGAGTATTATTACCTGGATCGATAAAGAATTTAAACGTTCCCGGTTCTTCTGTCGTCTTCAGCCACGCAATATATCTCTCACTTTCCATAAGATGCTGAACTTCAACACCAAAATTGTTAAGCAAGGTTACCGAGGATCCATCTTGAAAAAGAATTTTTCTATCGCCATTGTTTGTAGTACTTTCGACAATTGCACTCAGTTCACTTTCACTGAACCCTTCAAAAACTAGGGCGTCATACCCATCATTAAAGTCGACAATTATATCTTTTCCACTACCAGGCTCAAATACAAAGGTATTACTCGATTCTAATCCATCATCCCCGCCAGATAATGTGTCATCTCCAGCTCCACCGTAAATTACATCAGCAGCGGGACCCCCAACAATTGCATCATCTCCATCATTACCTTTTATAAGTGACCCAGACTCTATCCCACTTTCACCATAATACAGCCGATTAATATCTAAAGCGATGGCAGTACTTGCGCTTCCGCCCATTCCAGGGTGATTCAAACAATAATAATTTAAATTTGATACATTTGGTGGAACTAAAATCTGTGTGTAAGCCCCAATCTGTCCAGGAACACCAAAGGAACTCACCCCAGTGGTAAATTCTTGGCCACCAACCCAACTTCCATCAAATGACGTCGAGAATCGTAGAGGATGCCCTGAATTACTAGGATCGGACTGATCAAAAACGTACGTGCGCCCAATTTCAAGGTCTAGATGCGGCCTATCATCATTCCCAATCTGATATTTATTACCACCATCAACAAAAGCCACGCTTACATTTTTTGTAATTTGCAAAGTAGCTTCTAACACATCGTTTCCAATTGTGCCATTGATCGTCTCGTTAAGCGTTATATCCCCAGACCTCAGACCAGTGTTGATTGTATAATAATTACTCATCAATTTAATCCCTTCATCAACTATGGTAACCGACCAACTTCTAGACGTTTTAAACTACAAAATCTAATTTACTCAGTCCTACTTAATTCGACCATTTGCATCGAAACATCGGTAAGTTTTTCAATCTGAAGTAACTGGTCAAACCATCTTATTGGTATTGCTTCCAGCCCATATAATGCCCCTGCCAATTGCCCAGTAACAGCTCCAACAGTATCAGAATTGCCACCTAAATTCACAGCTTTCGCAACAGCCTCTTCAAAACTCACAGAGTTGCCAACACACCAAATAGCAGCCTCCAAAATATCAATAATATTTTTTGTTGATTTTAAACTTTCCCTTGTTCTATGCCGCCACTGCCCTTTTGCAATTAATTCAATTTCTGTTGGCCAATCTTCCTTGATTGGCATGTTCAGAACAAAACTCCATCCTCGGCCTGCAATCAGATGACTTAAAACTAGTACTAGATATTCACTCGCCGCAGCAACTATTTCTGAGGAATGGGTTAAATAACTCTGCTGACGAGCTATTTTTGTCGCCATATTTAAGTTATCCCAATGGATACATGCAATTGGACCGACTCTCGCTAAAACTGAATTACCTCGCACCTTTTGATTTAAAGAATTAGAATCAAAATCTCCAGTTTGACCATAATTACTGACGAAATTTAATAATTTTTGCTCAATACCAATACAAACGCCAGTGCTTGAATTCTCACCGTTTTCAACCCAACGCTTAAATCTTTCTGCCAAATCATAAACGTCAAGGTCATGGGTAACAAGTAAACTTTGCGCCAAGCATAAAGAGGTGGCAGTTTCATCTGTCCATGCGCCAGGCGGCAGACCATAGATACCACCCCCTTCCATTTCAGATACAAAATCGAATGAACCTAATTCTTTTTTTTCAACCGGAACGCCTAAGGCGTCGCCAACGGCTAACCCAATAAAAACTCCTGCAACTCGAGACTTTGTATTCATGAACTTACCCCTGATCGCCAAAACTCTTTTTTATAAATATTAAAGAAAGATCATAATTAGGATACCAATCTATCAGAAAACTACTAAAATGTAATTAAGTAATTAAAAGTTTCCAACACTTCACATTCATATATCAGCTATTTCCAGTTATCAAAATAAAACCTAAAACTAATTCAGCCTTCGTAGAAAAAACAGTATTCCTCAGAAGCTATTTGACTTTCAGAAAGTTCGTTGCAAATATCGTTGGAGCGCCGCCATTAAAAAGCACTGGACATTTTATGAGTTCTAATCTTAACAGGAATAACATAAAACAAGACAAGTTTTGTTTAAAATCACGAAATTTATCCGGCCGGACGGCCCCGTTACGGTATTGGGGATCTAATTGCGAATACGACAAATTAACTGACGTGCTGCTTGGACCTGTTGAAAATTTTCAATGGCTGGAAACTAGTTCACTGTCAAAAAAATCCATCAGACGAGGAATCATTTTTGAGCCTAATGTTGCCAACGAACAATATAATGAGATGTTATCAGCTTACTCTAGCGCGGGTGTAACCGTTCATCAACTCGAAAAAGATCCCGATCTCCCGTATCAAATTTTTGCAAGAGATAGTTCGTTTATGACTCCTTTTGGCGCGGTAATTACCAACATGGCGCAACCTTGGAGGAAAGGAGAAAATTTTCGTGCCATTGAAACTTATGCTAAACTCAATATTCCAATATATGAATTTGTAACAGCAGGAACATTCGAAGGAGGTGATTTTAATATTATTGAGCCAGGTTGTGCACTAGTTGGGTGGGAAGGCTCTGAAGGCAGATCAGAAGAAAAAGCAGCTTTACAAATAAAAAAATGGTTCCAATCTGAAGGTTGGGAAATTTTTACAATTGATATTGATCCATTTTATGTGCACATCGATCTTATGGTGGTAATGTTAGCAGAAAAACTTGCAGCTGTATGCCTTGAAACCACGGATCCTTCGGTAGTAAACTGGTTAAAAGCAAAAAAAATCCAAGTAATCCCAGTGCCCTTCTCAGAAACCCTTGCTTTGGGTTGCAATGTAGTGGCTTTGGGTAATGACAGAGTGTTACTTCCTGAAAACTCTTATACTCTAACTGATATCCTCAAGGCCGAGGGCTTTAAAATCTACAATCCCAAAATGGATATGATTTCACAAGGTGGAGGTGGGCTGCATTGCATGTGTCAAAGCTTACGCAGAGTTCAAAATTGAGTACATGGACTTGAAAAATTCTATGTGAAATTCAAATACAAAACAAAACTCAGGATTGCAATCTAATTAATTAATTTACCAATATCTTTCATTAATTGTTTTTCTGAACAATCTCCGGCCCACTCAGAGCAAAAAAGTTGTTCGTGAAAGCTATTATTTCTATCGACTGAGATTATTTGTTGTCTCTCACTCGAAGCAATTTGAGCCCTGACTCCGAAACTATCACTAAATGTTACTCCTATAACAGGTCCGACTAAAGCGAAAAGTCCAAAAAGAGTTGCAAAAATTCTTTGTGTTGCTACCGAATAATCATGTTGCATTTGTTCCGAATCCTTCAATTAAATTGTATGGATTGGATTGCAGTTCGCGTGCCAGTTCAGCACCCAAAAAATAATTAATCACAGAAATTTCTTTCTTAAATCTAAAATAAGTTCATTGACAGTTGTGAAAATCGTTACACATAAAGGATATGCGCCGTAGGGGAACGCGAACGATGAACAAATTAATTGGAGTATTTTTGCTGATGCTTTCTACATCAAAAGCTGTTGGAGAACCGTGGCATCTTCCGAATTTTACTTTCAAATCCATTGACGGTGGTGAAGTCAAGCTCACTGATTTTAAAAGAAAAGTCATTTTGATAGTAAATACAGCTTCCAAGTGCGGATTTACCGGCCAATATAAAGGCTTACANGAACTATATGATAATTTTCGTGATGACGGCTTANTTGTATTTGGAGTTCCATCGGCTGATTTCAGGCAAGAATATAAANATTCAGNATCNGTGAAAAACTTCTGTGAGATTAATTTTGGAATAAATTTTCCGATGTCAGAGGTAACANGGGTAGTGGGAAAAAATGCCCATCCATTNTATTTGTGGTTAGCAAACGAGTATAATTTNATACCTCGCTGGAATTTTAACAAAGTTTTAATTGATAAAAATGGTGAAATAGTTAATACATATGGGGCTATGGTAAAACCGAGTTCAAAAAAAATAGTTCAACCGATAGTTAGCTTGTTAANGAATTAATGCTTTAGGCTTTGATTTTAAATTAATAAGTTAACTCANANTGTACACANAGAAGGAAAATCAACATGAGAATGCTTTTAATAATGGGTTTAACATTAGCTCTTGCGGGTTGTGCCAGTTTCGACGTACCTCTTATCCCGTGGTTTTAAAAAACTGCCTTGAATTCATTCGGCAATCTAACTAGTTGCCGAATGATCCTTTAGATCAAATTTGAAAAAAATTATGGACTAATAATGCTTCTTTCTCGAGAAACGATCCTGAGTGCCCTTTCCAAGATAAAAGATCCAGTGAGCGGCAATGATCTTGTTGGCGCCAGCCTAATAAAAAGTCTAAATATAAAATCAGAAGAAATCACTTTTTTAATCGAAATAGATCCNGCCAAAGAAGATAAGTATCGAGAGACCCAACAGCTTGCGCAAACNGCAATAGAACAATTAAAAGATGGCTTGAATGTTAAGATTTTTTTGACGGCTCATCGTGATAAAAAAGAGCCACCCCAGACAGAGAAAGTGCCTAACCTAAAAATTGGCCGACATCCAGAAGCTCAAACAAAAAAAATAAAACCTGTTGGGGTAAACAAAATAATCGCAATTGGCTCTGGAAAAGGTGGCGTTGGGAAATCTACNCTGACAGCAAACATTGCTGTAGCTCTATCAAAACTCAATCTTAAGGTTGGATTGCTGGATGCGGACATTTATGGACCATCGCAACCCAAAATAATGGGGGTTTNTGGAAAACCNCAAATTGGAGGCTCTGATGGTAAAAAAATTCTTCCACTTCATGGCTATGGTATCACACTCATGTCTATGGGTTTTTTAGTTGATGCAGNCGAAGCAGTTGTTTGGCGAGGCCCGATGCTAATGGGAGCACTTCAACAGTTTATGGGTCAAGTCGANTGGGGTGAACTTGATATATTACTAATTGATCTTCCTCCAGGAACCGGTGATGTGCAATTAACNCTCGCTCAAAGATGTGAACTTGACGGAGCAATCATCGTCTCCACTCCTCAAGACGTTGCACTANTAGATGCAAAAAAAGCAATGCAAATGTTTTACAAGCTTAATATTCCGATTATCGGGATGGTAGAAAATATGTCGACGCACATATGTGGAAATTGTGGGTATGAAGAACACTTGTTTGGCAAAGGGGGAGTTCAAACAGAAGCAAANAAAGCGCGCCTTGATTTTCTTGGTGAGGTCCCTCTCGATATAAAAGTAAGGGAAGCATCCGATCATGGNAGACCGATAGTTTTTGAAGACTTTAATTGCTCCCAATCAAATGCCTTCGTTCAGATAGCAAANAAACTATCAAGAAAACTTAATCTAGATAATATTTAANTCAAAACTTCATCAACTACATAATTAATCTGAATCATTTTTAATTTGCTGCTTTATAAAGTTTGCAAGTAAACTACTTTTTTCGTTTTTTTCGATTGAACGCGTAGCAACTGCGAGTTTAAATTTTAACGCATCATCAGGACTCAAACCTTTAGGAAGCTTAGTGGTTGTGTCAATACTAGACCTCACAATTTTCTTTTTCATTCCAGTAAACCTTATTTAAAAAATTCATTAGTTTAAGTTTAATTGTTATTTAAAAAAAATCGAGTCAAATAGTGACTAAACCTTTTGGAATCCAACAGTTTTACAGAACCAGTTTTTAATCTGAAAACATTAATTTAGATTAATGAANCACCAAGTAAGTCTAGCCAAAGGTNAAAATTTAGAGTATTCAAAATTAACTTTTTTATGAAAATTTAATAAGCTAGGAGATGTAAATGAGAAAGATTGGGCATTTTATCAATGGAAAAGAAGTTGAGGGAACATCAGGGAGAACTGCTGAGATATTCAACCCAGCTACTGGTGAAGTGCAAGCCACTGTCGCGCTAGCATCAAAGGATGAACTAGATCAAGCAGTAACATTAGCGGAAAGCGCTCAACCCAACTGGGCGAAAACCAACCCTCAACGACGAGCCCGTGTTCTAATGAAATTCATTGAATTACTCCACACGAATATGGATAAGTTAGCAGAGGCATTATCATCAGAACACGGGAAAACAATTCCTGACGCAAAAGGAGATGTAATTCGTGGTCTGGAGGTAGCAGAGTTCTGTCTAGGAGCACCTCACCTTTTAAAAGGTGATTTTACAGATAGTGCTGGTCCTGGAATAGATATGTACTCCATGAGGCAACCCATCGGAGTTGCCGCNGGCATNACACCNTTTAATTTTCCGGCTATGATCCCGATGTGGAAATTTTGTCCAGCAATCGCTTCTGGAAATGCATTTATACTAAAGCCATCAGAGAGAGATCCGACTGTGCCAATGATGCTAGCAGAATTGATGATCGAGGCTGGTTTACCAGAAGGAATTCTCCAGGTGGTTAATGGAGATAAAGAGTCTGTTGATGCTATTNTAGATAACCCAAAAATTGGAGCTTTAGGGTTCGTAGGCTCCACCCCAATTGCTGAATATATTTATAGTCGTGGATGCTCAAATGGCAAGCGTGTCCAATGTTTCGGGGGAGCAAAAAATCATATGATTATCATGCCAGACGCTGATCTTGAGCAGGCTGCAGATGCTCTTGTAGGTGCCGGTTATGGGGCTGCTGGAGAAAGGTGCATGGCAATTTCAGTTGCGGTACCAGTTGGCCAAGAAACAGCTGATCAACTAATTGAAAAATTAATTCCAAGAGTAGAGGCACTAAAAATTGGCCCTTTCACCGGTGGAGATGATGTGGATCTTGGGCCAGTAGTTACTAAAGCTGCTCAACAAAGGATACTTCGGCTCGTTAATCAAGGAGTTAGTGAAGGCGCCAAATTGAAAGTCGATGGCCGAGGTTTTAAAATGCAAGGTTATGAAAATGGGTTTTTTGTAGGAGCGTGCCTCTTTGATAATGTGACATCCGAAATGGAGATTTATAAGCAAGAGATCTTTGGGCCAGTGTTATCAACTGTTCGAACTAATTCCTACGAAGAGGCTATTAATCTAGCCATGAGTAATGAATATGGAAATGGCACCTCGATATTCACAAGGGATGGTGATGCGGCTAGAGATTTTGCAAATAGAATTAATATTGGAATGGTTGGAATAAATGTACCAATACCAGTACCGCTTGCATACCATACTTTTGGTGGTTGGAAAAAATCCGCTTTTGGTGATTTAAACCAGCATGGTCCAGACTCTTTTCGGTTTTACACACGCACAAAAACTATTACATCACGCTGGCCAACTGGTATAAAGGATGGTGCAAACTTTTCAATTCCAACGATGGAATAAAAACGACTGTCAGTAAAGTCAGCGTAGCTACCAAAAACTATGAGAATCTATTCTTTAAAATAAAGCCGATACTAAGAAATCAGGAATTAAAATGGATTTTTCTTTATCAAGCGAACAAAACTTGATCTATTCAACAGCCAAGGAATTTGGAGAGCAGGCTATTGCTCCGCACGCAAATAAATGGGAAAATGAGGAAGAAATACCCAGGGAAGTTCTTAAATCTGCCGGGGAATTAGGTTTTGCCGCAATGTATGTGACGGAAGAAGACGGTGGTTCTGGACTAAGTAGACTTGATGCTACACTAGTTTTTGAAGCTCTTGCATTAGCCTGTCCTTCAGTATCATCTTTTATATCAATACATAATATGTGTGCCTGGATGATCTCAAAGAATGGTACAGAGATGGTTAAGGGAAAATATTTAAATCCACTTTTAGATTTCAGCAAAGTTTGTTCCTATTGTTTAACTGAGCCAGGTTCTGGGTCTGACGCAGCTGCTTTAACTAGTAGTGCCTCGAGAACGAACGACGGTTATAAGCTAAATGGGACAAAAGCATTTACATCTGGCGGAGGATTCTCTGATTTATACATTATTATGGCTAGATCAGGAGGACCTGGACCAAAAGGAATTTCATCTTTTCTGATAGAAAATGGGAATCCTGGCCTAAGCTTTGGTAAAAAAGAACAAAAAATGGGCTGGAAAGCTCAGCCAACAGCCCAAGTAGAACTCACTGACTGTTCAGTTCACAATGATAACCTATTAGGCGATGAAGGGAGAGGATTCAACTATGCGATGGAGGGGCTAGACGGTGGCCGACTCAATATTGCGGCAGCAGCTTTAGGTGGAGCACAACAAGCTTTAAACATCGCTTTAAATTATACCAAAACAAGATCTGCATTTGGGCAAACATTGAATAGTTTCCAAAGTTTGCAATTCAAGCTGGCCGATATGGAAACCTCACTTCAGGCGGCAAGAATTTTCTTGCGTCAGGCTGCTTGGAAAGTAGATACAAACCAGAAGGATGCAACAATCTACTGTGCAATGGCCAAACGCTTGGTTACAGACTCATCATTTGAAGTTGCAAATAACGCATTGCAACTCCTTGGAGGGTATGGCTATCTGGAGGCTTTTGGCATTGAGAAGATTGTTCGTGACTTAAGAGTTCATCAAATCTTAGAAGGTACAAATGAAATTATGCGTGTAATAATTGCCCGGTCATTGATAGACAAATAAAAATGCCAGAAATTCACATAAAAAAAACTGGTGCAATCGGTCAAATTACTCTTGCACGACCTGAGGCCCTTAATTCCCTAACTGCGAACATGCTGTCAAAAATAGAAATGGCTCTAAGTAGTTGGGAAAGTGATCCCAATATTTCAGCAGTGGTTATTAATGCAGAAGGCGAGAAAGCCTTCTGTGCTGGAGGTGACATAACCGATATTTATAGACAAGGTAAAAGAGGAAATTTTAATTATGGTCAAGAATTTTGGGCTAACGAATACCGCCTAAACTTAAAAATTGCTCGCTATCGTAAACCATATTTAGCTTTCATGCAAGGTTTCACAATGGGGGGTGGCGTAGGAGTTTCATGCCATGGAAGTCATCGAATAGTGGGCGAGAATAGTATAATTTCTATGCCAGAATGTGGCATTGGGCTAGTTCCAGATGTCGGGGGTTCTTTTTTACTCGCACGTCTCAAACAAAACGTTGGAACATATTTAGGAACAACAGCCTTCAGAATGGATGCAGGCGACTCAATTTTCTGTCAGTTTGCAGATCACTATATACCAATTAAATTTTGGCCAAATACTATTGAAGAACTTGCTATGCACGGTGATGTCAAATACGCAATAAATAAATATCAACGAGAAGCACCTGAAAGTCAGCTCACAAAAATTGTGCCAATCATCGAAGAGGTGATGGAGCCAGATGATTACTGGCAGCTAGATAAAAGGATGTCAAAGTATTCGCAGCTTGCA
Source organism: Paracoccaceae bacterium (assembly GCA_002705045.2). Classification (GTDB taxonomy): domain Bacteria; phylum Pseudomonadota; class Alphaproteobacteria; order Rhodobacterales; family Rhodobacteraceae; genus JAYZEV01. Next base: position 10,220 of record PAHT02000048.1, read on the forward strand.
ATCGATTTAAAAAACTTACGGAGAAACTCACCTCTGTCGGTAGCATTTACATACTCTATGTTAAAAATGCCAGAAGTATCAAAAGATGTTGAGTCTGCTCTTGGTATTGAATATCGCTATACCTCAAGAGCACAAGAAGAAACAGATTTCCTTGAAGGGATCAGAGCAATGGTAATTGATAAAGATAAAGCTCCACAATGGAAGCACAAGTCATTAAGTGAGGTCAAAGCCGCAGAAGTAGCCGCTCTATTATTACCACTAAATAATTAAGCTAAGGAGGATTGAAATGAAGATTGGATTTATAGGGTTAGGGAATATGGGAGCTCCAATGTCTAGAAATTTAGCCAAAGCAGGTCATGATGTGTTTGGCTTTGATCTCAATCCAGTTTCTATCAGTGGAGTGACTGAAGCAAAGAAATTGTCAACCGCCTGTGAAAATATGGATGTAATAATAACTATGTTACCTGACGGCAATGTTTTAAAACAAGTTTATCAAGATATCATTCCTCTAGCATTAGAAAGCTCTATCTTTATTGATTGCTCCACAGTTGATGTTGAGAGTGCTATTGAAGCCTCCTTTATGGCGAAAAAGCGTGGAATTAAGTCAATTGACTCACCAGTTTCAGGTGGTGTTGTGGGCGCCGAGGCCGGAACCCTCACATTTATGGCAGGGGGAGACTATGAATCCTTTAATACAGTAAAGCCTTTATTTGAAATAATGGGACAAAAAGCTGTACTCTGCGGCGATAATGGTTCAGGACAAGCAGCTAAAATTTGTAATAATATGATATTAGGAATATCAATGATAGGCGTATGTGAAGCTTTTACATTAGCTGACAAGCTAAATCTAAATCGGCAGAAAATGTTTGATGTTGTCTCAACATCCTCAGGACATTGCTGGAGCTTAAACACATATTGTCCAGCTCCTGGGGTTGGCCCGATAAGTCCGTCAGATAATGCTTACAAGCCTGGGTTTGCTTCTGATCTAATGCTTAAAGACCTCACATTAGCTCAAGCAGCNGCACAGTCAAAAGATNTATTTACTCCNTTNGGNGAACATGCNCANAAACTATANTCAAATTTTGTTAAAACTGGAGGATCNGGCAANGACTTTTCNGCAATACTAAATTTNCTTAAAACNNATAANCNNNATNAATCTTAAATCCNTANTNTNNTTTNANAACAANAGANATAANCNATAAANNCCATNAATNTAAACGCNACCAAAAAGTGANAAGTTATGATTTTAAAATCAAAAAGTCTNGNAACCTTAGTCAACCAAATCTTTATGGCAATGGGNTGCCGTAAAAAGGAAGCCCNCACAATAACCCAACATTTAGTCACCGCCAACCTCATGGGCCACGATAGCCATGGCGTTGGAATGATACCTATCTACGTTAAAGGNTTTCACCAAAAAATTCTATTTCCTAACATTACNCCAGAACTCATCAAAGATGAATCTTCAATAATGGTTTTTAATGGTAAAAGNGGATTTGGGCAATCCGTAACAAATTTGGCAATGGANCAGTGTATTGCTAAATGCAANNAAACAGGTCTCGTTTTGATGGGNATTAATAATTCTGGTCATATGGGTCGNATAGGAACNTATGGNGAGCAATGCGCAAAAGTTGGTCTAATATCTATTCACTTCGTAAACGTCATTGATAGGAGTCCTTCTGTTGCCCCTTATGGTGGAACCCAAGCTCGTTTTGGCACCAATCCAATATGTGTTGCAATGCCTAGAGGAACAGAATTAGATCCAATAGTTTTAGATTTTGCGACAAGCAAAGTTGCNGTAGGAAAAATTCGAGTTGCAATGAATAAAGATGAAATACTTCCAGATGGATGGGTTATTGATCATAGTGGAAATCCAACCAATAACCCAAGAGTNATGGAGCAACACATCTACCCAAATGAAAAATCCGACGTCCCAGAGGGGGCAGTACTTCCAATGGGTGACTATAAAGGCTTTGGTTTATCACTCTTTTGCGAGATATTAGGAGGAATTATGTCAGGTGGTAAAACAATTCAGCCAGCTAATGAGCGCTTAGGCGGCGTTATTAATAATATGATTAGCATTGTAATAGATCCNAACAAACTTGTCGACAACTCCTCCCTTCAAGAAGAGTTAAAATTGCTGATCGACTATGTCAAATCGAGCCCAAATGCATCAGAGGCTGAACCTGTTGTCCTCCCTGGAGAAATTGAACGCAAAANGCGAGAGGAAAGATTAAAATCTGGAATCGATATAGATGACGAGACGTTTGAGCAAATAATGAAAGCTAGTGAAAGCTTACAAATCAATAGTCTAAAAATGAAACAATGATCTTAATTTAAAATTTATTAATTTCACTTTGTAGTACGTCACAAATTAGTTCACAATCCTCAAGCGAAAAAGTAAGCGGAATACGCATATCAAAAGTTTTTTCTAATACTGCCAATGTATTTGTCAAAACAGGAAGATTTTCAATATAAGACCAGCTGTCATAACGACTGGTAAAAGCTTTTGGTTCAATATCACCAAACCACTTTAATTCTAGCCCTCGATTNAAGCAGGCTTTTATAAAGTCAGGTATGGTTTCGGTACTCAATGTTTCTAACCGAAATTGTATTGATGACCCAACATAAAACTCATTCTTATTCCGAGCGGGAATAGTCACATTATTCATATTCCTTANTCGATCCAAAAGTTTATTATAGAGCTTATTCCAGCGATCAATATTTCTATCGAGTTGAGGTAATTGAGACCTTAAAAGACTAGCTCTAATTTGATCCATTCTGCCTGAATAATTTGGGGAAAATTGACGTACTTTTCTAAAAATATCTTCNGTTGGGATAGCCCCATGACGACCATAAAGCATGTAAGATCCAGACGAAACTACCGCTTTGGCCGCTAATTCCGCGTCGTTTGTGGTTAAAAATCCACCTTCCCCAGAATTCATATGTTTATATGTCTGGGTAGAAAATGCTGCAACCCGACCAAAATTACCAGACCTGATACCCCGCCACTTCGCGCCCATTGTATGAGCACAGTCTTCAATAAGTGTTATGCCNTAACGGTTACAAATCAAATTTATTTGGTCCATATCAGCGATATGTCCACGCATGTGTGAAAGCAAAAGAAATTTTGCTCCACTTGAAACAGATTTATTTTCTAAATCTTCTAAATCGATGTGATAACTATTATCAATTTCAACGAACACTGGTGCAGCCCCTACATTATGAATTGCTCCTGGGACAGGAGCTAAGGTNTAGGCATTAGCTAAAACTTTATCGCCTGGGTTTACACCGCATACTCTTAAAGCCAACTGAATTGCATAACCACCAGAGGTACAAGCGACACAGTAATCAACTTCTTGCCATTGAGAAAATTCTCTNTCAAGCATACTTGCCTGGCTCTCCTCGTCAGGTTCAAGATTATAGCGATGCAGACGACCAGTCCGCATAATTTCGTTTGCCAACGCTATTCCATCATCCGGAATAGGTTCCTGTTGAGTAAAAGATTTTTTAAACTCTACTTCTGTCATAACATAGCATACCATATTAATAAAAAAAATTCATCAGACTTTAACTACGTAAAAGTATTTGAATTCTGTTGGTTAAGCAAATAGAATAATNCANTATCAATGTATTAAATGGACTAAATATAAAGTCAAACTGGGAAATAAAACTAATAATACTATTCGAAGAATATCACTTACAACAAATGGAAGNATACCTCTAAATGTTTCAACGATTGATACATCTTTTGCTAACTTATTTATAACAAAAACATTCAGTCCAACCGGAGGGGTAATCAAGCCGACTTCAACAACAACAAGTGTGAGTATACCAAACCAGATAGCGGCATCTTCCNAGCTCAAACCAAAATCCAAATTTATTAAAATTGGATAAAAAACTGGGATAGTGAGTAGGATCATAGCCAAGCTATCCATTAGACAACCCATCAAAAGATAGATTAAGAGAATCACAATTAAAATCGCATACGGAGAAAGCTGTTGGGTAAGGATCCAGTCAGAAATATGATTAGTTACCTGACTAAGGGCGATAAATGAATTAAAAAATTCGGCCCCAAGTAGGATAATAAAAATCATAGCCGATGAAATAGCCGTATCCTCTACAACATCTTGAAAATCCTTAAACCCAAATTTTGGATGTAAGATTGCCAGGAGCCCAGTACCCGCAACACCGACTGCGGCACCCTCAGTTGGTGTAAACCAACCTAAATAAATNCCTCCAATAACAANNAAGAAAATTAAAATTATTTTCCAAATTGATTTAAATAAATGGAGTCTTTGNCTGTANTTGACGTATGCTCGCCTTGGNCCAGAATTTGGGTCAAANCTTACNACTAANTNAATTGTNNNNATNTANCCAGNNAGNGCAATAAGTCCNGGAATAAATGCAGCAGAAAACATTTTCGCNATATTTTGNTCGGTCAANATAGAGTANATTATTANAATGACAGAGGGTGGGATCAAAATACCTAAGGTTCCTCCTGCAGCCAGCGAGCCGGTGCTCAATGCTCCAGAGTAACCCAGCTTTCTCAACTCAGGTAAAGCAACTCGACCCATGGTGGCGGCTGTTGCAATCGATGAACCGCATATCGCACCAAACCCCGCACACGCTCCTACTGCCGCCATGGCAGCTCCGCCACGGTAATGACCTAGGCAAGCACCCATAAATTTAAACAAAGCCTGACTCATTCCACCCTTGGCTGCAAAATTACCCATCAGTAGAAACAGCGGGATAACAGACAATGAATAGTTTGAAAACAAATGCCATGCGCTTGTCTTTACCTGTGAAAGGATTGGTAACCAACCCGTAATTAGTATCGTACCACCACTTCCAACCACAAACATTGAAACACCTACTGGAACCCTTAAGGCAAGACAGCCAAAAAGTATTGGGAATGCTACGATCCCCAAAGTTACGCGATCCATTTAGGTTTTCCATTTGAAAGAAGCTCTGCTCCCTTTGCTAGTGCCATGTATAAGCAAATAAAAGACAAAAAAAGAAAAGAAAAAACCGCCGGAACAAATGGAATCCACACGGGTATTTCTAGTAGCATGGTTTCCTCTCTGTATTTTACCATATCTTGCAAACCAAAAACCATCCGAATTGAAAAAAAGAGAGCAACTATTGCGAAGATTAAGTCTCCAATTAAATCTAAAATTATTTTTTTACTTTTTGATAATCCCAGAGTGAACGCCTCTACAACAATATTTCCATTTTTTAATTGGCAGAGGGGTAAAAACAAGAAGATAGCTACCGCGCAAGCAATCTCAATTAGTTCAAAATCACCGACCAGTGGTTCCCCAAAAATTATTCGTCCTAGTATAGAAATGACGTTAATGAACACCAGTAAAAGTAATATTGTCGCACCACAAACGGCCAATGTATTCGCTAATCCAAGTAACAACTTGTGGAACGGGCTAATATCGAAGTTGAAATTTGAATTATAATTAGAATTATTGTGATCTATCTTCATATTTTTTTATCAAGGTTTGTGCCGATTTTACTAACTCACTGCCATTTAATCCAATTTGGTCCGCTGACGCAATCCAAGCATCAGTTACCTCACTAGCAACAGATTTTATTTCTTCTAGCGCCCGTCCAGATAATTCATGAAATTCTCCCCCTGCATCGACTGCAAGCTTACGCGCCGGCATCTCGATTTCATCCCATAACCGTCCCGCAATTTTAGCTAGAACCATTCCAGAGTTTCTATCAATTATTTTCCTATGCTCGATAGAGAGGGACTCGTAACGAGCTTTATTCATTAGAAATAGGAAGGGAGTTGTGTATAATCCGCGACTGCCTCTGACCTCAGTGTGCGATTTGGTAAGCTCGTGTAATTTAAACGAAGGCATCACTTCCCACGGAACAACCATCCCATCTATCACACCTTTTGATAGCGAAGATGCTACCTGAGTGACAGGCATTCCTACTGGGGTAGCTCCCAGACTGTCTAACATCTT
>PAHT02000024.1 GCA_002705045.2 Paracoccaceae bacterium
CATAAAAATAGCTACAATTCTTCCTCCCAGTTTCAATTGATTGATAATAGCGTCCGGAACAAAAGTGACCCCACCTTCAATAACAACAGCATCATAAGGTCCATAATCACCAGCTCCCTCGACAAGGGGGCATGCCTTTACGATCACATTATCAATTGACTGCTCACCTAAAATTCTCTCGGCTTCCTTTGCTAGTTCTGACTCTTCAATCATTACTACGGCTTGAGCAAAATATGAAAGTATATTGGCCATATAACCATAGCAACCGGCCACATTTAAAACTAAATCAGACTCATTTATGTTAATCAAATTCAAAATCTTAGCAGTAATTCTTGGATCAAGTGCATATCGATCATTTTTAACTTGAATATGCTCTCCAGTATAAGCTATTTCGCGAAGCTTTTCAGGAAAAAAAACTTCCCTTGGAACTTTAAGCATCGCCTCAATAATATTATAATGGGTGACATCCGCTGGGCGGATTTGACAATCTACCATGGCAATTCTCGCAGTTTCAAAATCAGTTTTACTCATTAAGACCACTTTCAGCTCGTCAAAAGATATTACCCATAAAGTTCCTATTATCCGCCACTGTACTACTCTGAGAATCAAAATTCAGATAACATAATTCTGGTTATAGTAGCAGTGCCTGACTATTAATACCAAATTTTTTATCAAGCCTTGTAAATTGTTATTAAAATGTTAAAAACACAACATCGGCCTGATGGCAGAGTGGTGATGCACCGGATTGCAAATCCGTTTACAGCGGTTCGATTCCGCTTCAGGCCTCCATAATATTTCATATTTCGTCAAAAAAAGAGATCAGTTTAGAAAAGACAGTCAAATCAGATCACTCAACTTTTTTTTAACTCGATCTTTAATATATTCTGGTAGAGGAAACTCAATTAAGAAGATAATCAAAACTTTCAACCAAATAAGAAAAAAGATTAATTCCCAAGAGATCCCAGAATTTAAAAACATCTTTACGATCCACGAAATCAAAATGGTCGGAAAAATAGAAATTACGCAAGCCAAAAGCACTAATGGCCATTTAAAAGTAAGGTAATATGCGACACCTTCTTCAACCAAAAGAAAAAAATAAAATATTTTTTTTTTAAATATTTTCTTCAAGTTTTCTTTATCAAATTTTTAAACACTCCACTGAATCACCCTCACAAATACGCCCGGATGAGATTACTTTACAATATACTCCAAAATTCTTATGCCCAAAATTCATTTGTAAAGTCGACAATGTATCTGCATCCCTTAGACCAGTTTTTTCATTAGTCTTTGTAGTATTACACCTTTGGATCGGTTCCACAACTTCAAGCTCCACCCTTCCAATTGAAATTTTACAACCAATCCAAGTCAATTCTGCCCATGGCTTCAAGCCGCTTAACCAGATGTTCCCACGAAATCTTCTAGGATGTAGATTTATTTCCATTAGAGCAGATAAGTTGTTCAAAGAATCAATGGAATTCAAAGATATTGAAGGGTAATCAGTATCGGTCATTCCGCGTCCTGGTACTTTACACAATTCAATTGGTTGTGGGGCATTCTTTGGACAGATAGGTCTAACCCATTCTATAAAATGCTTCCTTTCAACTTCATTATCTAAATCGAGACAAATCTTTGGTAGTTCAGGATGATGAAACTCTAGTGTTCCATTTTCATTATTAAATTTGGTACTCACCGCCGCAAACAAGGGTGCTATCGAGCAACGAAGAAAGACTTGCGATGGCGCCCAAGACGGGTTTGCTTTATCAAACCTACTATTTTCATATGTTAATGCCCATACTCTATCACCAGGTAAAGTTTTCCCTTCTTGCAATGATAATGATTTTACCCGCTCTGCGCCAAGACTTTTAATTGGATGTCGCCAGATCTGATCAATTAAAGGATTACTCGACATTACTGTTGCTCTCCTTTCATGAACAAATCATTTAACTCCGATCAAACAACTATTTCTTAAGATAAATTGTTTATAACTGCTGTTGCCGCACGAATTGCTTCTTCAGTTTGGTCAAAATCCTCAGAAACAAGCACTGACGATACATAAATTTTACCTGGTGGTTTGAATACGCCATTGGACCTTAGAGCTGCACTAAACTTTTGATAAAGAACGGAGTCAGCCAAGATATAGTCCCGGTAGTTTTTTATAGTATTCTTGGAAAAAACTACATCAAAAAGGGTCTCATCACCCAAAATTTTATATTCAATTCCCGTGGGCTCCAGATATTTTTCAAATAGAGTCATAAGACGTTTCCCGTCAGCACGCATTTTTTTATGCGCATTATCCCGCCGAATCACCTCCATCGTCTTAAGTCCAGCGACACATGCTACAGGGTTACCAGACAATGTACCAAGCTGCATTAAAAAACCATCTGTTCCAACCTTTTGCTTATCAAAATGTTGCATAATTTCGCNGCTTCCAACGACAGCNGCCAGAGGAAACCCACCACCTATAACTTTNCCTAATGTGCAAATGTCNGGCGTGACATTNTAAAGTTCTTGGGCACCACCGTAAGCAAATCGAAATCCAGTTACTATCTCATCAAATATCAACAGAATACCGGTCGCATTGCATTGCTTTCTCAATTCCTCCAAAAACCCTGGAGTAGGAGGAATCTGCCTTTGCAAAGGTTCCACTATAATTGCTGCAATTTCATCTTTATATTCCATTATCAGCGATCGTACAAAGTCAGCGTCGTTAAAAGGAGCAACTAAAACCTCAGATTGCACCGATTTTGGTATCCCAGCACTATCAGGAACAGCCAACGGGAAGTTTGATAATATTGATGGCGCAAGGCTCATCTGAGCCTCCGAACTCATACCATGATAACCACCCTCAAATTTGATAATCTTGCTTTTACCAGTATAAGCTCGGGCCAGTCGAATAGCATACATGTCGGCTTCGCCACCAGATGACACATATCGAACCTGCTGTGCACATTTGACTGCCCTACAGATCTCTTCAGCAAGTTCTACACCAGACGAATTATTTGCAAAAAAAGTCATTCCCTTGGGTAATTGCTCAAAAACAGCCTCAAGTACTTCGGGATGTCCGTGACCCAAAAGCATGGGTCCCGATCCAATTAAATAATCCACATATTCTTTTTGGTTCTCGTCCCATACTCTAGATCCTTTTCCCTCCTTTATGAAAATTGACGGATCAAAGTTACCAAAGCCAGCAGCAGGCAAAACATGAGACGCCCTCTCGATCCATTCCTCTTGAGAATTAAGTTTTAACAAGACCTGGACTCCTAGTTTCAATTACAAACATAATTAAATAACATTTAGATATTCTAGGATCATTAATCCCATGAAAGCAATATCTTTTTATCTTCACATGGGTGGTATTAAATCAACTGCCTGATCATATTCTACCTACTTATTTTAGAGCTCCACTCATAAATTGGGTCAACCTTCTAGTAAATCCTCCCAAATCAACAGGCATTTGACCCTCCATTATCTTAGCTTGGTCAAATAAGAGAAAAGATGCATCTTTAATAAGCTCTTTCTTTTTATCAGGCATTTTATTTAGTTGTAATATAACTTCATGATTTTCATTCAGTTCCAAAATTCTTGGTGCACCAGCAAAGTCCTTGTCATGCATCTTCATTATCCGCTCCATCTGAACATCCATCCCCACTTCGTCAGCCACTAGACAACTTGGACTATCAACAAGCTTATTCGAAAGTCGAACATCACTCACATTCTCACCGAGCTCAGCCTTTATTCGTTCAATTAATTTTGAAAAATCAGGCTTTTCAGCCTTCTTTTCATTATCATCGCTTTTCTTCTTATTTTTAACTTCGTTATCAAATTTTGATAAATCTATTGTTCCTTTGGTGATTGACGTAAATTTTTTCTCCTCAAATTCTGGCAGCATTTGCAGCCAAAAAGTATCTATGGGGTCAACAAAAAATAGCACCTCTATTCCTTTGGCTTTGAGACCTTCCAAATGTGGACTTGTCTTTGCACGATCTAAGGTGTCAGATGATATATAGAAAATTGCTTCCTGATTTTTGTGCATTCCTTCCAAATAATCCGATAAAAAGATTGTATCATCTGATTTAGATGAATAAAACTTTGAAAGTGCTAATATATTTTTTTTATTATCAGCGTCCTCATAAATGCCTTCTTTAAAAGCCTGCCCAAACTCTTTCCAAAACAGATCATATTTTTGCCCATCTTTTTCTTTAATCTTTTTTAATTCATTTATTACTTTCTTTATAAGAGACTTTGATATCCTTTTTAACGCAGGATTATGCTGTAGCATTTCGCGACTAACATTTAGATCAAGATCTGGTGTATCGATTATACCATACACAAAGCGAAGCCACTTTGGTAATATATCTTCGCAATTATCAGTAATGAATACTCTATTAGCGTAAAGTTTAAGTTTTGAATTACGCTCTGCCGTGAAGAGATCAAATGGCCGTTTGTCTGGAATAAAAAGAAGATTTGTATAAGAAACAGTTCCCTCAGCTTTACTGTGAATAGTTAAAAATGGCTCTCCGTAACCTGCTCCAATATGCCTAAAAAACTCGTTATACTGATCTGGAGTTATATCCTTTTTATCTCTTGTCCATAACGCAGATGCAGAATTAATTGTTTTCTTTTCTTTTCCAACTCCAGCAGAAAAATCAATGGGATATGAAATATGATCAGAATATTTCTTCGTGATAAAACTTAACCTGGTCTCGTCGAGAAATTCTTTTGCAGCTGCTTTAACGGTTAGCGTTATCGTCGTCCCTACTTCGGCATTGTCTAATTTCTCAATTTCATATCCAGTTGTGCCGTCAGAAGACCACTTAAAGCAATCATGCGAACCAGCCTTGCGACTTATTACCACCACATTATCAGCAACCATGAACGAGGAGTAGAAGCCAACTCCAAATTGCCCAATTAAATTCACATCAGCATCTTTTTTCTCACTCGCTTTTTTCTCTAATTCAGCGAGGAATTCGCTTGTGCCCGATCGAGCTATCGTACCCAACGACTTAATTAAATCCTCTTCATCCATTCCGATACCGTTATCTGAAATCGTCAGACTTTTATTTTTTTTATCTATCATTATTGAAATTTTGTATTCGCTATTTTCGGCACCTAACGAAGAGTCAGTTAAAGATAGAAATCTACGTTTATCCAACGCATCAGAACTATTTGAAATTAACTCTCTTAAGAATATTTCCTTCTCTGAGTAAAGAGAGTTTATCACAATGTTTAAAACGCGTCCTGTATCAGCTTCAAACGATTTTTTCATATTACCTTTTCCCCGTGAACAATTGAATTTTCATATATCTAATAAAATATTCCGGATTTTCAATTGGTTTTTTTCAATTTAAACTTCTTTATCAAACTTTAACCCTATCTTTTGATAGCTATCTCTTGATTAACCAGAGGACTTGGATTAGCATTCACAATATCTTTATTATAAGGTGTCTTGCTAACACCTCATGGACCATTGATGGAAAAAAATCAATACATAAATTATTATAATTTGGGTCAAAACTAGCTTAATCCCAGCGTTCACAAAAAATGATATAATAATCAAAAAACTGGTTTCCTTTGTGACTATCGCACTTCTTCAGGTTCCTTTAATCAATATGGTCAGCTTAATATAGTCACTGAAAATCACCATGTTTCTCCAGGACCCATCTACACTGCTNCATTACAAAAGCGTTGATAATTGTTACTGCATATTCATACATTATTATACTAGACAAACCTATCTCCAATATCATGAAGCTAAGTGGATACGACCCAATCAATATCAGGACCATCAAATCAAGCTCGGCTGAAAGACTGCAAAATATGATCAAGTCAACTGACCTGATAGTCAGATAAACCCTTATTCAGAACTACTATTGCGTTAAAAATGCTAGTGGCAGTGCCTTTGGCATGTTCAGTGTCATAATCATTAAGAAGATTATAATCGTCATTCATACCATTTTCATCTGAGTAAATGAGATTATTTTATTAACTCTTGGATTAGCATTCCTTGAAAATTCGATAAAACTCAGCAAGCGAATGAATCAAATACATCATATTTTTTTTCTGTTAGACTTAAAGTATCAAGGTAACCTATCGAATCCTTTATTTTCCCCGAGGCAAACAAGATTAGATTTAATTGAAAGAAGTAAAATTTGGTAAACTTATATAAAAAGTATTTAACACTCAGAATGAATCTAATTCAATGGCTTTCAGAAAACCAACGACCATGGCTTGCGATGCTGGTCCTTCTATTAGGGATCACCCTACTGGGGATTATGGGAGTTATGATCAAATATTTAGGAGAATTCTATAGTCCAACTCTCTTAGCAGTGGCACGCAATATTTTTGGTTTTGTTCCCGTACTTCTCATTTTAATTCTAAGAAGAAATACTAAATCTATTTTTTCTCTGGCGGGAAAAAAAAACGGGTTACTGTTAATTCTGCGTGGCGGGAGTATAGCAGTGGCCCAATTCTGTTTTTATTTGGCACTTATGAAATTAGAATTTGCAACTGCTTCAACGCTAGTTTTTGCAGGCCCTCTTTTTATAACCGCATTATCTGTGCCAATCCTCAGGACACAGGTAGGAGTCTGGCGCTGGGCAGCTGTAATAATTGGATTTTTGGGTATCGTCCTAATTATGGATGTTGGAACTGATCTATTCAATATTTTTGCTCTGTTACCCTTGGGAGCTGCATTCGGTTACGCTCTGTCGAGCGTTCTGGTAAAACTATTCAACAGTGAGGTGCCAACCGCGCAGATCCAATTATATACTCAGGCTATTACACTTTTCTCAGCTATTACTTTATTAATAGTCTTTTCCGGCTATTCGCCAATTGTTTCCTTAGCTGACTTTCTTCTAATTTCCCTCATGGGGATAAGTGGAGGTTGCGGAGTTTTATGTCTTATTTCGGCCTATCGAATGACTGAACCATCCATAATAGCTCCATTTGAATATTTTGGCATTCCATTATCAATTTTTCTTGGGTGGGTCTTTTTCGCTGAATTCCCGATCTCAAAGTTATTTCCCGGTGTTTTCTTCATAGTGGGGGCTGGCATATTAATAATTTGGCGCGAAGAAAAAAATAATCAGAAACACAAAAACGAGCATTAACTTTCTAAAGAATCCTGCAATAATTAAAAATACACAAATTAGCTAAAGTTTTTTTACTGTTTTCATTTTCAATTTTATCGTAAATTGGAGCAGATATGATTTCAAAGTTTTCAATTTTATTCTGTGAATGTAACTCATTAAAAGTTGATTGAAATCCTAAAGTCTCAAAATGTTCCAAATTCACGCCTATCACACATAATGCTTTATCTGCGCACAACGCGAGCATTTTTTTTAAAACATCCGGACCCAAGTGACCTAAAGTAAAAGTACCACAACTTACAACTGCAGAGTATAAGATCGAGGGATAATCCTTTTCATTTTTTAAATCTAGACGAATTAAGTCTCTATAAACTCTTTTTTTACTGGCTGCTTCTAACATTCCAGCCGATATATCAAAACCATCAATAAGCCATTTTCTATTGTGCAAATGAACACCGATTAAGCCAGTTCCGCAACCAATATCAGCGATAGTCAAGTCTCGAGCTGCGGAGCGTACCCTTAAAATTTCACATATTGCTTGGGGGTAAATATATTTTGTCCCTTCTGCAAAATCCTGATCATAAGTTTTTGCCCACTTATCGTAGTAATCTCTATGGGCAGCGCTATTGGCTAGGGTGTAAGCCTCATCTCTACTATATTCTGTCATAAGTTTCCTTTTAAAATATTATTTATAAACCTACTAGAAAATAGACAGCGAACAAAGTAACATTTTAATCAATACTATTAAAAAAAAACGTTATAATTTAAAAGACAGAAAGCAATTTAGCGAAGTTCAATAAGAAAGGACATCAGTTGCCCCAAGAATATACATCTATCGAGATGCTAAATAAACTTGTCTCATTTAACACTGTATCCTCGGAGTCTAATCTCGATATGATAATGTTCATAAAGGATTATCTAAATAGCTTCGGAGTTGACAGTTATTTAGTATTTGATGATTACAAGACAAAAGCTAACCTTTTTGCTCAGATTGGTCCTAATGTGGAGGGCGGTATTTTGCTTTCAGGTCACACTGATGTCGTCCCTATTGAAGGTCAAAACTGGAAAACAAATCCCTTTAAGATTGTAGAAAAAAATAATCGGCTTTTTGGCCGTGGAACCTCCGACATGAAAGGTTTCAACGCACTAATTTTAGCAGCTGTTCCAACTTTAATGGAAACCAAATTAAAAAAACCCATACAAATAGCCCTATCTTACGATGAGGAAATTGGTTGCTTAGGCGCTCCACGAATGATCAAAGAAATTCAAGCAAGCCTACCAAAAGCAGCAGCCGTTATTGTTGGTGAACCGACGAATATGCAAATTGTTGATGGGCATAAAACTTCAGTTGGTGTCAAAACCCATGTAAGAGGCTTTGAAGTGCATTCTAGCCTTATGCACACCGGTGTTTCTGCAGTAATGAATGCTAGCAAACTTGTTTCCTGGCTTGGGGAACAAACTGAAAAAAATAAAAACATGCAACCGGACGATGAAGACATTCAGTTTGATCCTCCGTACAGCACCCTCCATGTCGGCACTATTACGGGAGGTACAGCAGGAAACATAACAGCAAAAGATTGTATATTTTCTTTGGATATCAGGTGTCTCCCGCGAGAAGATAGCAAGGCCTGGATAGAAAAGTATAGAAATTATGTATCAATCATTGAAAGAGAGATGAAAGCTATTAATCAAAGTGCGGAAATAAAAGTTGAAGTGGCCCATGTCGTTCCTGGTTTGAAACCAGAAATTAATTGCTTTGCAGAGCAACTTGTACGAAGTATAACTAGGGATAATGGAACGAAAAAGGTTTCTTACGGAACGGAAGCAGGTCAATTCCAAAAAGCTGGTTACTCCACAATTATTTGTGGCCCAGGATCAATTAAGCAGGCACACCAACCTAACGAATATATAGAAATGTCTCAACTACATGAAGGCGAAAAATTTGTAGCTGGGCTCATAAAATCACTTTGTTGACTTTTTGATTCGTTGATTTGAGACCACACGCGGGACTACTAATAAATTAAACACTAGTCACAACTCGAAGCTTGAATAGGGAATATATCTTACTAACTGACCTTTACTAACTTTCTCTTCATGCTCCAGCAACTCTAATAAGCCAGATGACCAACTCAAACTTGATATTTTACCAGAACCCTCAGATGAAAAAATCTCAGCTTTACCATCCTTGTTAATTCGCGCTCTTAAATATTCGCGTCTTCCAGGCTTCTTTTTTTTATTAAAGCTAGACTCCACATTATACCCCACTGGGTTGGCCCATCCACACCCTGACAAAATCCCTAGCGCTGGCCTTGCAAAAATTAATGCGCAAACAAATGCAGCAACTGGGTTTCCTGGCAAACCAAAAATTGGAGTATCATTCCATAAACCTAATGCTAAAGGTCGACCCGGTTTAATGGCAATACGCCAATTCTCCAACTTACCCTCAGACTGTATAAGCTGTGAGATATGATCTTGGTCACCAGACGAAGCACCACCTGATGAGATTATCACGTCGACCTCACTACTTGCATTGTTAAGCTTAGCTCTTAATATTCTCTTATCATCAGGAATTACTCCCAAGTCAAAACCTTTAAATCCCCAACCCTTTACAAGTGATAAGAGCATCGGGCGATTACTATCAAAAACCTTACCTTTTTTCTCCTGATCAAGGTAGTACAAACCTTCATCCAATAATTCACTTCCAGTTGATAAAATTCCTACCTTTAGTACGGAATATACCTCAACATTAGCTACCCCAGTGGCTATTAGGAGTGCCAAATCTTGCGGTCGGATTTTGTGGCCTGCAGGAAATAATCTTTCTCCTACTGAAACATCTTCACCAGAATTACGGGTATTGGCCCCAACCTTTAATGGTCCAATGAAACTTATTGATTCTTGTCCTTTACTTTGAACATCCTCTTCCAACAAGACTGTATCAACACCATCAGGAAGAACAGCTCCAGTCAAAACTTTCACTGCGCTTCCCTCAGAAACAGTTCCTTTAAAGGGATTACCGGCAGCAGCAACGCCTGATAAGAGCTTAAGCCGATTAACATCATCAGTTGCGGGTCCACAAAAACCATACCCGTCAACAGCTGAATTTGTAAATGGAGGATTGTTTATTTTTGCGTATACTGAATTAGCAAGTACACGACCCACGCAAAAACTTACGGTTACTCGCTCACTTTGCTTTAAAGTTATGAGTCCATTCTTTAATTGCTCAAGTGCCTGATCAACGGGCGTCCATGTAATCCCTCGAGGTAATGCAAAGCAATCATTCGGGAGCCTTTCATTATCATTCATAGAAGTTCAACCTTGGCTAAAATAAAAGTCGCAATCTCTGAGGTCTTATTTAAATCAAAAATAGGTAGATTTACATCAGGATGCGTTGTATCGCTCGCCATAGCAATAATTTCGTTTCCAGTTAAAGCGAAAGGTACTCTCTTATTTTCGGTCCTATATGCTTCAAGTTTAGGATAAGACTCGTATTTATAGCCTTCAACAAGAACTAAATCAACAAGCGATAATTTCTGTAATAGACTCTTTAAATCTGGTTCGCATTTATTTCTGAGTTCATGTATCAACGCCCATTTATTTTGGGAAGAAAGTAAAACCTCTTGGGCGCCAGCCATACGATGTCTAAAGCTATCTTTTCCTTCCTGGTCAATATCAAATGTGTGGTGAGCATGCTTTATTGTTGATACTGAAAAGCCTCGAGAAGAGATTTCGCGGACCAAGCGCTCCATTAAACCGGTTTTTCCAGAATTTTTCCAACCTACGATCCCAAAAACTTTCATTTGACCCCTAAATTATTTTCGTTTGGGCTATATCCAAATCCTCTAAAGTATTAACATTGAAAAATGGATCGCCGAATTCAAGTGTAAACATAGCTTCAACATGCTTATGCTTCTCAGTCCAATGGACTACTTTTCTTATTCCCAAATCTAGAGAATTTCGCAAATCGTTCCTCAGATTTACTGGCCACAAACCAAATGTTGGATGTCGAACAACTGTTTTTGATTCTTTATCAAAAGTTGTAGCTAAAGCAATTTGCGAACTGGAGTTTGATCGCGCATCACTCAGCGTCTTAACTAGTGTCAATGGAAAAAATGGGGTGTCCGAGGCCACTGTAACAATCTGAGAAAACCCATTATCATGGGCCCAATCAAGTCCAGAGAGCACACCCGCAAGAGGTCCTAGAAACTGATCAGTTTGATCCTGGATAACTGGTATTTTAAATTTAGAAAACCGTCTGGGATCTCCATTTGCATTAAGAACAACAGTCGCTACCTGAGTAGATAGACGATCCAAAACTCTTTCTAAAATTGTTTTTTTTCCTACTAATTTTAAAGTTTTATCGCCACCGCCCATTCGCGAAGCCAAACCGCCTGCAAGAATAACTCCTACAATATTATTTGATTTATTTCCAACAATCAATTTGCGACACACCTTTTTTTCGAAGTGAACATTGTATTTCTATTTAAACAGTATCAAAAATAAGTCGATGGCCACCGCTCAAACAACAAAATCTTTTTCCTTTCATACGACCAATAAGAGTCATATTTAATTTTTTTGCAAGTTCTACACCCCAAACTGTAAATCCAGATCGTGAAATTAAGATTGGAATACCCATATTTGCAGTTTTAATAACCATTTCTGATGTGAGTCGACCAGTTGTGTACAATATTTTATCATCAGGTCGAATATTCTCTGATATCATCCAACCCGAAATTTTATCGACTGCATTATGTCGACCTACATCTTCCATGTAGCACATTGGTTTGGATTTATAGCATAATACTGTACCATGAATTGCTCCAACCTTGAGATAAAGACTATCTGTTCGATTGATTTTGTTGGAGAGCTCATACATCCAAGATGTACGCAATTTAGACCCCTTTAAACTAATTTGATCAAGACCTTCTAAAATATCGCCAAAAACAGTTCCAACAGCACAACCACTGGTACGAGTTCTCTTTTTTAATTTTTTCTCAAAATCTGTATGCCGTAATGTTCGAACAACAACTACATCAAGCTCTGGGTCGAATTCAACACTAGTTAACTCATCCTCTTGCGATAACATCCTCTGATTATAGAGAAATCCTATTGCTAAATACTCGGGGTGATCACCAATCGTCATCGCAGTCACCACCTCTTGCGAATTAAGGTAAATCGTTAGTGGTTTCTCCTCAATCACCTCCATACTAACTTCTTCTCTATTATGATCAATACCAAGCACATTACCAAACAAAGCCTTATCAGAAATGTTTGGTGATATTAAATAGTCAGCTACAGAAAACTTTTTAGCCATCATCTTTCCTCAATCCCTGTTTCTAGCAATAACAAGTAGAAGAAAAGTTTTCAATTTATTTTAACTAAGTTGAAAACAAGACACAAAACAAACTTTATCATTTTAATAGATTCTTTCTATCGTTTGACTGAAAAAATGTCTTGTTTGACATAACATTTAATGATACCGCGGATTATCCATTATAGCGAAAGTGAGTGATGACAATTCATAAAGAGGTTGGAATATGGAAGTCGGGATCTGGTAAGGGAAAAAAATCCTTAAGAGGGCGGCAGGCAGAAAATATCCATTTAGAGGAAATATCAAACCTTTTAGGAGCCCGTCCAAGGAAAAAGGATCTATTAATTGAATATCTACATCTGGTTCAGGATAAATACGGATGTATAGGTTTTCATCACATTAGTGCACTTGCTGAAGAGTTAAAATTGTCACAGACAGAAATTTATGAAGTTGCAACCTTTTACGCTCATTTTGACGTGATACGAGAAGGAGAGCTACCACCCGCACCAGTAACAATCCGGGTATGTGACTCATTGTCCTGCGAATTAAAAGGTGCGCAATCACTCATAAACAATCTCAAAACTTGTGTAGATCCACTGGAAGTACGAGTAATACGTGCTCCCTGTATGGGCCGATGCGATACCGCACCGGTATTAGAAATTGGTCATAACCATATAGATCATGCAAATGTAGAAAAAGCTCAAGAAGCATTAGAAAAAAAGGATTTTCTTCCAAAAATTCCAGCTTATGAAGGTTACGAAGCTTATCAATTATCTGGTGGATATAATTCGTTAAATGATTATAAAAAAGGAGAAGTAACACCCGAAGAAATTGAAGAAAAAATTTCTTCTTCTGGTTTACGGGGTCTGGGAGGAGCGGGCTTTCCATCAGGAAAAAAATGGTCATTTGTACGCAATGCCACTGGAACAAAATTTTTAGCTGTGAATGGAGATGAAGGAGAACCAGGAACCTTTAAAGATCGATTTTATCTCGAAAAGACCCCACATTTGTTCCTAGAAGGAATGCTAATTGCAGCTTGGGCGATTAATGCTGATAAAATTTTCATTTACATGCGAGACGAATATCCCGCAGTTCTCAAAATATTAAATAAAGAAATACTTCTTTTAGAGGAGAGCGGGATTATTGAGCGAGGTTACATAGATCTTCGAAGAGGTGCCGGTGCTTATATTTGTGGGGAAGAATCTGCAATGATTGAAAGTATTGAAGGGAAACGAGGACTTCCACGGCATCGACCTCCCTATGTTGCTCAATCTGGTATCTTCAACATGCCAACACTGGTCCACAATGTAGAGACACTTTATTGGGTCGCAAGAGTTTGCCGAGAAGGACCTGAAATATTAAGTAACGTTAGAAAGAATGGCCGGGTGGGCCTAAGATCATATTCTGTATCCGGAAGAGTAACTAAGCCGGGAGTTTACCTTCTGCCTGCCGGATCGACGATAATGGACATAATTTCAGCTGCGGGTGGAATGCTTAATGGTCATATTTTTAAAGCCTATCAGCCAGGAGGGCCGTCATCTGGATTGCTTCCAGCAAAGATTAACAATGTGCCTCTGGACTTCGATACCTTACAAGAATTAGGTACCTTTATTGGTTCAGCTGCCGTTGTGATCTTATCCGACAGAGACAAAACAAGAGATGCCGCGCTCAACATGCTAAGATTCTTCGAAGATGAAAGCTGCGGGCAATGCACGCCGTGTAGAGTTGGTTGCGAGAAAGCAGTCAAGCTCATGGACTGTAATGTTTGGGATGAAGAGTTGCTCTTGGATCTCTGCCAAACAATGGTTGATACTTCGATCTGTGGTCTTGGTCAGGCAGCTCCAAATGCAATATTATCTACCCTTAAGTTCTTTCCAAAAGAGGTTTTGAGATGACTAATAAAGTCTCATTTGTTTTAGATGGTAAGACAGTTTCTTCCCATAATGACGAAACTATCTGGGATGTTGCAAAGCGTGAAGGAACTATAATTCCACATCTTTGTCACTCAGGTGAAATTGGATATCGTTCTGATGGAAACTGTAGAGCATGCATGGTGGAAATTGAAGGTGAACGGGTTCTTAGTGCATCTTGCGTTCGAAAGCCTACGGAAGGAATGGTTGTTAAGGTGAGTGGCAGTAGGCCAGAAAAAGCACGTGCTACAATTTTGGAGTTGCTGATTGGAGATCAACCAAATCAAAAAAATGCTCATGATAAATCTTCTCATCTGTGGAAAACCGCAAAAGCACACGGAATTGAAACTAGCCGGTTTCCCAAAATTGACTCAGCTCAGATTCCCCTCCTGGATGATAGTCACGTAGCAATGAGTGTGAACCTCGACGCTTGCATTCAGTGTAATCTTTGCGTCCGTGCTTGTAGAGAGGTACAGGTCAATGACGTTATTGGTATGGCCGGTCGGGGCAGAACAGCTAAAATTGTTTTTGACCAAGACGACCCCATGGGAGCTTCTTCTTGCGTCGCGTGTGGCGAATGTGTTCAAGCTTGCCCAACTGGCGCTCTAATGCCAGCCACGTCAATGGACATTAAGCAAATTGGCGATAGCTCCGACTATGATAGTGAAACAAGATCAGTATGCCCTTTTTGTGGAGTAGGCTGCCAAATAAGCCTCAAAGTTAAAGATGGAAAAATTAAAACTGTGGATGGAGCTCCTGGTCCTGCAAATGAACAAAGACTTTGTGTCAAGGGCCGATTTGGTTTCGATTATATTCATCACCCACATCGATTGACAAAGCCTCTTATCAGAAAAGTGGATGCTCCCAAAAAAGGTTTAAACGTGGATTTAAATGATCCCTCAGTGCATTTCCGTGAAGCAACTTGGGAGGAAGCACTTGAATTCGCTGCTGACGGATTAAAGAAACTACAAAGCAAATTTGATGGAAGTGCTGTAGCAGGGTTTGGATCGGCAAAATGCTCTAATGAAGAAGCATACCTTTTTCAAAAACTCATTAGACAAGGTTTTAGACACAACAATGTAGACCATTGTACACGACTGTGCCACGCCTCTTCCGTGGCAGCACTGATGGAAAATGTTGGATCTGCTGCAGTAACAGCAACCTTTAACGAAATTAAAAATGCCGACGTAGCAATTGTGATTGGAGCAAACCCTTCCGAAAATCATCCAGTAGCTGCAACCTATTTTAAACAATTTACAAAAAGAGGTGGAAAATTAATCACTATGGACCCCAGAGGGACCGCTATGAAAAGATTCTCCAGCCATATGCTACAGTTCAAGCCTGGTACTGACGTCGCTATGCTTAATGCAATAATGCACGTTATCGTAAAAGAAAAGTTGTACGATGAGCAATACATACAAGCCTACACAGAAAATTGGGAGCAAGAGAAAGCTCACTTGGCCAATTTTCCACCTGAAGAAATGTCCAAGATTTGCGGAATTGACACCAAAACTTTAATTAGCGTAGCACGGGAATTTGCAAATGCGAAGGCAGGTATGATATTTTGGGGAATGGGAGTTAGTCAGCATGTTCATGGAACTAATAATTCAAGATGTTTAATTTCGTTAGCATTAATGTGTGGTCACGTAGGCAGGCCCGGTACTGGTTTGCATCCGCTTCGCGGTCAAAATAATGTCCAGGGTGCATCAGATGCGGGACTAATCCCAATGTTTCTACCTGATTATCAAAGTGTTACCGATAATGGTGTTCGATCATCGTTTCAAGAAATTTGGGAAACCGATGATTTCTCTTCTGAAAAAGGACTAACTGTCGTTGAGATCATGGAC
Organism: Paracoccaceae bacterium; assembly: GCA_002705045.2. Classification (GTDB taxonomy): domain Bacteria; phylum Pseudomonadota; class Alphaproteobacteria; order Rhodobacterales; family Rhodobacteraceae; genus JAYZEV01. Next base: position 16,154 of record PAHT02000024.1, read on the forward strand.
GCTATATACCAAGGATCTATCAAAGGAATGTATATCCTTGGTGAGAACCCAGCGATGTCGGATCCTGATCTGAACCACGCAAGAGCCGCATTGGCAAAGCTAGACCATCTGATCGTACAAGATATCTTTATAACTGAAACAGCCAATTATGCTGATGTTATATTACCTGCTGCTGCATTTGCAGAAAAGGCAGGTACCGTTACGAATACTAATAGACAGGTTCAGATGGGACGACCTGCGCTCACTCCACCAGGTGAGGCAAAAGAAGATTGGTGGATTACAACAGAATTAGCAAAAAAGCTTGGTTTAGATTGGAAATATACGCATCCAAAGCACATTTTTGCTGAAATGAAATTATCGATGAAGTCGTTGGAAAATATAACTTGGGACCGCCTCGAAATAGAAAGTGCCGTAACGTACCCAAGCTTGTCGCCAGATGATCCTGGACAGGAAATCGTTTTTGCAGATGGCTTTCCAAGGAAGGATGGTCGTGCTAAATTTACTCCTGCAGCCATTGTCCAGCCAAACGAAACACCAGACAACGAGTATCCACTTATTCTTACGACCGGACGACAACTCGAGCACTGGCATACAGGTTCAATGACACGAAGAGCCAATGTGTTAGATAAAGTAGAACCAGAGGCCAGTTGTTCCATAAACCCAATAATATTGGAGCAATATAAAATAATTCCTGGAGAAACAATTAGGTTATCAACTCGGCGAGGAAGCATTAATCTTATGGTTAGATCCGACAAAGCGGTGTCAAAGGATATGATATTTATGCCATTTGCTTTTGTAGAAGCAGCGGCTAACTTGCTTACAAATCCTGCTTTAGATCCAGACGGAAAAATACCAGAATTTAAATATTGTGCAGTAAAAATTGAGAAGGTCCTGAGTGTTGCTGCTAAATAACTACTGGCAAAAACGATATATTACTGTAATTTATAAATATGCAGTATGATATCGAAATCGACGCGACCGGTCTCCTATGTCCTCTTCCTGTACTTAAGCTTAGGAAACGAATGGCAAGTTTGAATAGCGGTAGTATAATTAAAATTCTTGCGGATGACCCAGCTGCGGCGCTGGACATACCGCATTTTTGTAACGAAAACAAACATTTTTTGCTAGATACCCGAGAGCCTATGCAACCAAACAGTAATGAAAGCTTAAGATTGTATTTTATAAAAAAAGGTTAATATTTAGACAAAATTGTTTTAAAAATCCCGTTGGTAAACCATTTCCGCAAAATCTTATCATACGGCTGTTACCAACACGTCAACTAGAGAAAGACAATAAATCAAAAATATTTCTCAAATATTTAACGGTTACACACTAAACAAAAAAGCTAGAATTTTAGCTTTTGGTTCATCAGTTGTCGAACGAACAATAGAGGGTACTCATTGGTTTGATTGCATTGATCTAGCAATAACTTGGAATCTTGGCAGAATTCATCATTGCATAAATGTAGGGTGTAGTGGAGATACATCAGACGATTTAATAAATCGATTTGACCTTGATGTAGCAGGATTTCAACCAGATATCATTTTTATAAAAATTGGTGGTAACGATACGGAGGAAGAAGCAAAAATTAGTCCTGAAAGATTTAAAAAAAACATTACACATATTGTGTCTCGATTAAATCAAATAGGGTCAAGAATTTTCCTGATGACTTATCACTCGCCTGCTTTTGAAGTTTATGGAACAAAAAGAGTTGAAAAATTATTCAAATTTATGGAGATTATACGTGACGTATCTCACGCGAAAAAAACTTATCTAATTGACACACTGCCCCTTTGGGAAAAATTGAGAAAGAACTATCCAGTAATCCACAGGTCAATGCTATCGGACGAAATCCACCTCAATAGACTAGGTAACATTTTCCTCGGCCTAATAATAACCAAAGCGTTAGGTCTAAATCTGTGTACACAGGATGAGGAATATTGGGCTAGTGCCCAAGACATCTATAGTTTAGTCAATAAATCGTGACTATTTTGTCTGTATCAAAAGTTTATAAGCCTTCCACAATTACATAATCTCTTGTAGCGGCGGGAATACCGTAACTAAGAGCTTCCTGATATAGGTCCGAGTAGTAAAAATTCTTAGCAGTCTCCACATCTGGCCATTTTATTATTACGTTCCGGCCTCTACTAGTGCCTTCTAAATGATGATATTCACCACCTCGTGCCAAAAATTCTCCACCGAATTCTTTGATAGCTCTAGTTGCAATTTCTGCATACTTTGCATATTCTTCGGTGTTTTTCACATCAATCCTTACAACAGAATAAGCAGTCATATATTTCTCCAATTATCTTTCAACCAAAAGATTACACGGATATTAAAAACATAACATCCGTGTAAAAAAGTCAGTCTTACTTTAAAGCCGCATCTGTAATCACATGCGTCCATGCACCTTCTGGCATTTTCGTGATAACTGGATCTGAACCACCGGTCATTAAGCTGTCGACTGTTCGCTGATAATCAGCCGGATCTAGTGCTCCATTACTGCCTGCAGTTAACTTTATAATTTCACCCATTTGAGTGGTATTATGCTCAACTGTCTGCGCTCCCGAGTCATCGTTGTCAACGACAATTTCTGCTGCCTCACCAGGATTCTGCTCAGCATATTTCCAGCCTTTCATTGACGCTCTCACGAACCTAATCATCTTATCTTTAAAAGCTGCATTATTTAAGTTTTCTTCTAAAACATAAAGGCCATCCTCAAGTGTCGCAACGCCTTCAGTTTCGTACTTAAAAACCGTTAATTCAGATGGTTTTAATCCTTCAGCAAGAACTTGCCAATATTCATTGTATGCCATTGTCGAAACGCACGTTGCGTCACCTTGAGTTAAAGGCAGTATATCCCAGCCTTGCTTGAAGACAGTTACTCCATCCGCTCCACCATCAGTTGAAAGACCTAATTTGTTCATCCAACTCAAGAATGGATACTCATTTCCATAATACCATACACCAAGGTTTTTACCCTTAAGATCAGCCACGGTATTGACCCCGCGATCTTTTCTACAAGTGAGCATCATTCCGGAGCTCTTAAAGGGTTGAGCTATATTAACTGCTGAAAGTCCCTTCTCTCTTGCAGCAAGCGCAGATGGCATCCAGTCAACCGCAACATCAGCACCACCTCCAGCAAGAACTTGCATAGGTCCAATGTCAGGTCCTCCAGGTTTAATAGTGACATTTAAGCCTTCATCTTTATAGAACCCTTTATCTTGTGCTACGTAATACCCAGCAAACTGAGTTTGGGTAACCCACTTCAGCTGAATTGTAACATCATCTGAAGCTGAGGCCATGGATGCCACTAACATAACAGCACTACTTACAGCCAATTTAAAAAAATTTTTCATGTATATTCTCCTTTAACTACAATTTTATTATGCTCTTCCTCTTTGCGACGGGTGCCAGAAGGTTACTACCTTTTCCAGCAACACAATCCCGCCATAAAACAACGACCCTGTAATTGCCGCTATTGTTATTTCTGCCCAGACCATGTCTAATGCAAACCTGCCAACTTCCGTTGAAATTCTGAAACCAATTCCTTTAATCGGCGATCCAAAAAATTCAGCAACGATTGCTCCGATCAATGCTAGGGTAGAACAGATTTTAAGTCCATTAAAAATAAATGGCATGGCGGCTGCTAATCTCAATTTTATTAAAGTCTGTAGTGAACTTGCACTATATGTCTGCATTAAATCACGATGTATTCTATCAGACATTTGGAGACCTTGAATTGTATTTATCAGCATTGGGAAAAAGACCATTACAGTGACTACGGCTGATTTTGACTCCCAGTCAAAACCGAACCATCTTACTAATATTGGTGCTGTGCCAATAATAGGAAGAGCTGCCATAAAAGTTCCAATAGGCAATAAACCACGCTCTAGAAACTTATAGCGATCCACGAGTAAAGCAATAACAAAAGCTGCCGAACAACCAAAGATATATCCACTCAACGCTCCTTTAAGAAAAGTCTGAACAAAATCAACCCAAAGAATTGGAACGCTATTAGTTAATTTAATAAAAACCAAAGATGGCGCTGGCAAGATCACAGGACTCACTTGAAAGGTGTCGATGGTGGCTTCCCAGATTAGCAATAATGAAACGCCAAATAAAATAGGCGGCAGAACCCTCTTTACTTTACTAAATGTTGAGTTGCCGATAAAAACATTGAACATCCAGGCGCCTACCCAAAAGATTAGGGAAAAAAAGAAAAAGCTATTCATTGGAAAATCATCATCCTCTTAAAAACAAAACCTTGAATTATACCTATCAAGCCTACCAATGAGGCAGCTAGTATGGCTGCCGTAAATAATGCACTCCAAATCTGAATAGTTTGACCATAATAGCTTCCTGAAAGCATTCTAGCACCCAAACCCGCGATAGCACCTGATGGTAGTTCCCCGACAATTGCTCCGACAAGCGATGCGGCCATACCAAGCTTAAGCGAAGTGAATAAAAAAGGAATTGACTTAGGTAACCTCAATTTAATCAAAATTTGAACCCGAGATGCTGACCAAGTTTTCATCTGATCA
>PAHT02000072.1 GCA_002705045.2 Paracoccaceae bacterium
CACCAGTCTTGTAGTAACTGCCCAAAAAAAGCTCTATAGATTTTTCCTCGGGTTTTACTGTATACAACGAGGCATAAGCCCATAGTCCAGCTAGCGCAATGATTATAAAGCTGATGGGGGCACGTCCAAAACCGCCAGCGCCGCCACTTTTTAAACCGTTAGGACCTCCATTGCCTCCCTTGCCACCAATAATGCTGCGAAGCTTTTCTTGTCCTTTTCTGACAATTTCGTCAATCTCAGGTACCGAACCAATGGGATCGTTCTTTCCCTTACCGGGCTCTCTCTCATCGCCAGTACCCCAAGGACTTTTCTTGTCATCGTTATTCTTTCCACCATTGCCCCACGGGCCTCCGGAATTATTACTGTAAGGCATGGACCTCTCTTTCTATTATTAAGTTATGACCATCAATCGTGTACCCTTATAGATGTGGGTTTTATTTTTTGAATTACAAGAGCTAATTCAAAGTAACTAATTCTTCAGCTGCAGTTGGGTGTACTGCGCAGGTTTTATCAAAATCCTCTTTACTCGCTCCCATCTTTATGGCCACCGCGGCTAATTGTATCAATTCTGCTGAGTTCGGTCCGATTAAATGACAACCTAAAACTTTTCTGGTGAATTTGTCGACTATCATCTTCATTAATGTGGGCTCGTCTTTACCAGCAATTACATTCGCAAGGGGATTGAAGCGAGTTTTATATACTTCAACAGAATACTCCATCGACGCTTCTTCCTCCGTTAGTCCAACAATGCCTATTTCAGGTCGAGTAAAAACCGCCGTGGGAACAAGTTCATGATCTGGAGATGAAGGATTATTATTAACTGCAGTATCAACGAAGGCAATTGCATCTCTAATGGCTATTGGGGTTAAGTTTAACCTATTAGTAACGTCACCAATTGCATAAATCGAAGAGATTGAGGACCGTTGCAAGTGATCGACTTCAACAGCGCCATCAGGGGCAAGATTAACTCCTATCTTTTCTAATCCTAAATTTAATGAGTTGGGTCTTCGGCCAGTTGCAAAAAGTAAACAGTCTGTATTAATGGTATCTCCATTAGATAAAGTGAGTACGAGTGCAGCAACGTCCTTTTCACATTTGATAACTTCTGATTCACACAAAATATTTGTGCCTCGGTTCCTCATCGAGACCGTTAAATGATCCCTAATCTCATGATCAAAACCTCGGAGTAATTTTTCACCTCGATAAATTTGGGTCACACTCACACCCATACCAGTAAATATACCTGCAAATTCTGAGGCTATGTAACCACCACCGACGACTACCATTTTTTTTGGTAATTCTGGCAAATCGAAGATATCATTCGACGTTATAGCATACTGTCTCCCCTCAAAAGATGGGACAAATGGTTTACCGCCAGTAGCGATCAAAACAATTTTCGATCGACAAACTGTCCCGTCTGAAAGCTCAATGAGATTAGACGAAACTAGCTTTGCACGAGAGCTGAAAATTGAAACACCACTTAAAGTTAGGTTTCTATGGTAAATATTCTCCAGTCTTTCAATTTCTTTGTTTTTTGACCGAACAAACTTTTCCCATGAAAATGAAATGCTCTCAGCATTCCAGCCGAAACCGAGAGCATCGGAGAAGGTTTCCCTGAAATCTGCCGCATTGACCATCAACTTTTTGGGTACGCAGCCGCGGATAACACATGTTCCCCCAAAGCGAAACTCTTCGGCTATCCCTACCCTTTTTCCCTGAGCGGCAGCCAATCTCGCGGCTCTAACTCCGCCCGATCCAGCTCCAATAATAAATATATCAAATGCAAGCTCAACCATTATATTTTTGAAGCTCCAATCAATTTACAACTTCCATCTGAATTCCCAACTATTATTGTATCAGCCATTCCCAAGAACAAACCCGTTTCAACGACCCCAGTGCATGCTATTAAACTATTATTAAGCTCTTCAACATCAATAATACTTTTAAGTGATAAATCGAAAATAAAATGTCCTTCATCCGTGACAAATTTTTCCTGATCGTTAGTTCTCCGATACTGCACAGTAAAATTAGTATAACCAAGATTTCGTAAGATCTCATAAATAACATTTTTTGTAAAATTTGCACCAAACCTCACAACTTCAACTGGTAAATCGTAACCACCAAGATAAAAAGACTCTTTTGAACTATCTGTAATAACTACAATGTGCCGAGATGCTTTCGCCACAATTTTTTCCTGGAGTAACGCGCCACCCCCCCCTTTTATCAAATTCAAATTTGGGTCGAACTCATCAGTTCCATCGACCGTCAAATCCACCGAATGAACTTTGTCCAATGTCGTAAGAGTAATTTTTAAAGATTTGGCTAGCCGCTCCGTAACCGACGACGTAGGCACACAGGAAACTCTTAACCCACTATTATTTATCTTCTCTGACAGTAATCGAATAAAAAAGGTTGCTGTTGAGCCCGAACCTAACCCTACAACCATACCAGAATCCACAAAACTCAAGGCCATTGCAGCCGCAGCTTTTTTTCCTAACTCAACAGAGGCTAAGTCAATCATTCAAATATCTCACACAAACAGACAATTACAAACGGTTTAGATAACCGTTACAATTTAAATAATTATTTATCAATCACTAAACATTTTTTCTACCAAACCTATATGCCAAAAGTCCCCGTTTTTGAGATTAGATGAACCAAAAACTATGCTTGGAATGCTTCAATCACATTAGGTAAACAAAATCTTGGCAATAGAATCAACATTCCGCAATTTGATACTCTTATAGTTACAGTTGGTGCCGTAGTCTTGTTAGACGTTCCAACACAATGACAAGGGTCAAACTCTATCCCAGAAACTGGCCATCGCAACCCAGATGAATTAATCCCAATAATTTTCTGCATGGGAAAAAGGGAAAGTCTAGTGCTCACCGGTAAATCTATTTCAAAGAATTCTGGAAGATGGAATACGATATCATCAGATCCCACTAAAATTATTCTTTTCGAAGAGTACTTTACCAAGCTTGAGCATACAGCCAAAAAATGATCTGTTCGTCCTCCAATAAAACCAACACAAAAATAGATTTCTGCATCAGTTGAATATAAGCATTTTTCGAAATCTGTGCTATCCTGCTCCTTTATCTCAACAATTTTTGTACCACGGCTTTCCCATGCCTGTTTGTTTGTTACTGAGTCTAAATCCCCGATAATGAAATCAACTTGATAGTTATTTTCATCAAGACTATTTACCCCACCGTCAGCTGAAATTAATGTAGAACTTTTAGCCAAACAGATATTTAAATCTTCCGAAGAAAATCCAGCTCCTCCGACAATGGTTACTGCACGACATTGAAAGTTAAACTTTTCTTCCATCACAAAATTTCATCCATTAGGCAAATTCACGAATCATTCATTATCGTCATCACTTTGAATCATCAGGATCACTCTGCCCAATACCGCGAAAAATGAATTTTACTGGAAACACCCAAACGACTCCGAAAAATATGTAGATAAATAATTCGATTACCATCGGTAATTTAATCAAGAACGCCAGTCCGGTGACGACTGCAGCCGCGTACAGGGGTAACCCAACAAGCAAAATAATCAAAGACAAGAATCTTCTAGTTTTATAATTAATTTTCATTAGTTTTCAAAAGGATCCTTAACTAAAATTGTATCATCTCTCTCTGGACTTGTCGAAACTAATGCAACTGTACATCCTATCAATTCTTCGATCCTACGAATATAAGTGATAGCATTAGGTGGTAAATCCACCCAACTCCTTGCACCAACAGTGGACTCTTTCCACCCGGGCAACGTTTCATAAACAGGCTCTACTTTTTTCTGCCGTGAAGCAGCTGACGGTAAATAATCCAGTGTGCTAGACCCAATTTTATAACCAACACAAATTTTAATTTTTTCCAAACCGTCTAACACATCAAGTTTGGTCAAGGCAATTCCGCTCACTCCATTCACGGTACAAGTCTGCTTTACCAAAACTGCATCAAACCATCCGCACCTTCTGTCACGACCCGTGACAGTTCCTTTTTCATGTCCAACTCTCGCCAAATGAAAACTAACATCATCAAAAAGCTCAGATGGAAAGGGGCCCTCACCAACACGGGTCGTGTAAGCCTTGACAATTCCTAAAATAAAATTGATTGCACTCGGAGCTACCCCTGTGCCGACTGATGCCATCCCAGAAATTGTTGATGATGAGGTTACATAGGGGTAAGTTCCAAAGTCGACATCAAGCAGGCTACCTTGAGCACCTTCAAAAAGTAGTCTTTGGCCTAATTTATGTTTATCATTTAATATGCGCCATACGGGCCCCGCAAATTTCACGACTTTCTTTGAGATTTCTTTTAACTTAAGTTTAAGTTCACTTTTGTTGATTACTGAAGAACCCAACCCAATTCTTAATGGATTATGATGGGCCAACAGTCGATCTAATCGATTGTCCAAAGTTTCCTCATCCTCTAAATCCAAAAGCCTAATAGCTCGGCGCCCAACCTTATCTTCGTAAGCCGGTCCAATTCCTCTACCTGTAGTTCCAATTTTCGCATTACCTGAATTAACCTCACGAATTTGATCCAAATCTTGGTGAAGCGGCAAAATTAGTGGTGTATTTTCAGCTATTACCAAATTATCTTTTGAAATATTTGCCCCTTTTGAACGAAGTGTCTCTATCTCTTCCAGAAGTGCCCAAGGGTCCAACACAACGCCATTGCCAATTATTGACAATTTATTTGCTCGAAGGATCCCGGAGGGTAATAATGATAGTTTGTAAGTGGTGCCATCAATCACTAACGTATGACCGGCATTATGCCCCCCTTGAAATCTAATGATTACATCAGCTCTGGCACTTAGCCAATCAACTATTTTTCCTTTGCCTTCATCTCCCCATTGAGTTCCGACCACGACAACATTTGCCATTCTACCTCCAATTTCTTTCTAAGCCCAAAATGACAGATAGTAGTCTTCCCAAAAATACCTGTTCCGCACTAAGTATCGAAAAATATATCCCTGAGCAACATTAAAAGAATTTAATTGAAAACTATCGAATAAGCGTTGAGAACTTGTGGAAGTTCCCTCACTTTTTTGAGGATATTCTCAGTTATCATATCGTCCACTCCTAAAAGCGCTATAGCATGGCCTTTCTTTGCAGAGCGTCCTAGCGCGAAGGTTGCAATATTGACGTCCAAATTACCAAGGACTGTTCCCAATGCTCCTATGTAACCAGGACTATCCATGTTGGTGGTATAAAGCATAAATTTTTGGGGTTCAGAATCCAAATTAATACCTTTAATTTGAATAAAACGGGGTTTTCCATCGGAATAAATAGTACCAGCGATTGATCTATTCTCCCTCTCCGTGACTACTTTTAATCTTATGTAAGACTCAAAAGCACCAAGGGATTCTTTTCGAATTTCAGAAATTTTAATTCCTCTTTGCTTAGCTATTATAGGTGCTGAAACCATATTTACTGAACCCTCACCAACAAATGTTAACAACAGCGAAGAAACTAAGCCAGCAACGAGCGGTTGTAAGTTCAACTGACTCACTGCGCCAGCAAATTCAATTTCCAATTCTTTCACAGCACTTTCTGTAACTTGACCCGCAAAACTACCTATTGCCTCTGCTAGTTTGATCCAGGGAGTTAAAATTGGAACCTCCTCTGCCGTTAAAGAAGGCGCATTAAGCGAATTTGTTAAAGCTCCAGATATCAAGAAATCGCACATTTGTTCAGAAACTTGAATTGCGACATTCTCTTGAGCTTCTTTAGTCGATGCGCCTAAATGTGGAGTACAGACCACATTCGCCAAACCAAATAATGGGCTTTTAAACGCTGGTTCATCGCTGAAAACATCAAATGCAGCACCTGCTAACTTCCCTGACACTATCGCAGCTGCGATTGCCTCTTCATCAACAAGACCACCCCGAGCGCAATTAATTATTTTTGCGCCGGGTTTCATGCAATTTATTTCTTCCTTAGAAATAATATTTCTTGTTTTTTCGTTCATGGGAAGATGAAGCGACACAAAATCTGAGCAATTTAATACATCAACTAATGTATCTACTTTTATCACACCAAGATCTTTAGCTTTTTCCGAGGACAAGAAAGGATCAAAAGCAACGACTCGCATTTTCAAACCAATAGCCCGCGATGCCACCACTGAACCAACATTGCCGGCGCCAATTAATCCCAAAGTTTTTCCCATTATTTCTGTTCCCAAAAACTTGCTTTTCTCCCACTTTCCTGAGTGCGTAGAGATATTGGCATCCGGGATCTGCCTCGCAACCGACAATATCATAGCTATAGTATGTTCAGCAGTTGTGATTGAATTACCAAACGGAGTATTCATTACAACTATTCCGTTAGCAGATGCAGCTGTCAGATTTACATTATCTATTCCGACTCCAGCTCTTCCAATAACTTTAAGTCTGGTTGCTTTATTTAAAATTTCCTTAGTTACCTTAGTATTAGACCTAATAACCAGGCCGTGATATTGGTTAATCTTTTCGGCTAAACCAACTGCGCTTTTTCCAAGTTCGGGAGAAAAATCAACTGATATACCATTATCGTGAAAAACATTAACAGCACTTTCCGAAAGTTTATCGGAAATTAAAACTTTCATTTTATCTTTGCGCATGTCCTACTCCAGTTTACAACTTTTGAAAAGGCCCGAACTTTTCTTTACTCCTCTTAAACGCCCACGATAACCAAGGTAATAAATCACGTAAATCGTTTGCTTCAATTGTAGCACCACACCAAATCCGTAACCCCGGTGGCGCTTTTCGATGACCTGCAATGTCATAAGCAACATCTTCATTCTCTAGTAAGAATACAAAGTATTTGATAAAATCCCATTGATTGTTTAACGAAAGCCCGGTGAAATCTGGATCAATAATTTTCAGGCAAACAGATGTATTCGATCTATGCGCACTAATTTCAACTAAGTTTTGTATCCAATCTTGCTGGTCAACCCAAAGTTGGAGCGTATCAAAATTTGCATTAGCTCGCGCAATTGTGCTATCAGCACCTCCCAATTCTTTGATCCATTGAAGGGAGTCCAGCGCATCAGCCACGCATAACATGGAAGGTGTATTGATTGTCTCGTCTGAAAAAATACCTTCTATTAAATTTCCATTTTTTAACAACCTAAAGATTTTTGGCAACGGCCAATCAGGAGTATACCTACGGAGCCTTTCAACTGCCTTAGGACTTAGAACAAGCATACCGTGAGCTGCTTCACCACCCATTCCTTTTTGCCAAGAAAAAGTAATTGCGTCTAGTTTAATCCAATCTACTTTTTGACCAAAAACCGCAGATGTTGCATCGCAAAGAACCAAACCTTCCCGATCAGACGGTATCCAATTAGCATCAGGTACTCTAACGCCGGACGTTGTTCCGTTCCATGTAAAACATACATCGCTATTTTCACGCAACAAAGAGAGATCGGGCAAAACACCATAATCCGATGAAATCAAACGGTAATCTTTGATTTTTAATTGATTTATTACGTCATGTGCCCATTCCAATCCAAAATTTTCCCAAGCGAAAATATCAACTGGTAAATGACCAATCAAATTCCACATAGCCATCTCGAAAGCCCCCGTATTTGAGGCAGGAACTAACCCAATTATATAATTATCCGGTATTTCAAGAACATGCCGCGTCATGCTTATGACCTGTTTAATTTGATACTTAGTATCTTTTGCCCTGTGAGACCGCCCGAGATGCGCGCTTTGCTTGACTCGAGTTAGATCCCATCCAGGTCGTTTTGCACACGGTCCAGAAGAAAAGTTAGGTTGCGACGGCTTCACCTGCGGCTTTTTCGAGGCCTGCATTTTTAGCTCCAAACTCAGGGCAAAATTTTTTAACTGCTATTCGGTAGCCCTATAACCGAATATACATCAAAAGACTGATATCTTTTCATTAATCTCTATTTACGTGAACCCTTTCCTTACTCAAAAACAGCATCTTTGGATTTCATCACAAATAAGTTGAGCAACTTGCTCAGTAAGCTCTGCATCCTGATGTTCAACCATGACCCTAATAAGTGGTTCAGTCCCTGATTTTCTAACGATCAATCTTCCATCTTTTCCCAATCGTTTTTTAGACGCAGCGATAACTTTTTTTGTTGAACTTTGTCCAAGAAAATCTTTGTCTTCTGTACATATTACATTTTTAATAACCTGTGGAAAAGGTTCAAATTGATTGAGTAAGTCACTCGCAGGTTTTTGCCTAGAAACCAAAATTTCTAAAAACTGAAGTGCTGCCACTAATCCATCACCAGTGGTCATAAAGTCAGTCATAACAATGTGTCCAGATTGCTCACCACCCAAATTATAATTCGAGCTTCTCATCGCTTCAACGACGTAACGATCACCAACGAGTGTGCGATGAAGTTGTAAACCAATCGAATTCAAATATCTCTCAAGGCCAAGATTCGACATTACGGTTGCGACAAGACCATTTCCTCGCAAACGTCCAATTTGCATCCAGTAATGCGCAATTAACGACATCAGTTGGTCACCATTCACCTGTTTTCCCTTTTCATCAATCAAAACTACTCTATCTGCGTCACCATCAAGGCATATACCAAGATCGGCCTTTTTATCCAAAACAACTTTACTGGCTTTTTCTGGATACATAGATCCACAATTTAAATTTATATTATAGCCGTTAGGGTTATTGCCTACTTCAATCACTTCGGCTCCCAACTCCCAAAGAACTTCCGGCGCCGCTTTGTAAGACGCACCATTCGCGCAATCAATAACTATTTTAAAGCCCTCCAAACTAAACGAAGGTGCTAACGTGGTTTTAACCGCTTCAATATATCGACCTAAACCATCGGTTATTCGACTTGCTCGACCGATCGCTTCGGGCGATATCAGTGAAAGATCTCCATTGAATAGCTCTTCAATCTTAGTTTCATCTTTATCAGAGAGTTTAAATCCATCAGGACCAAAAAACTTTATTCCATTATCACTAAATGGATTGTGGGATGCTGAAATTACTACCCCAAGGTCAGCTCTCATTGATTTAGTCAACATTCCTATAGCTGGTGTAGGTAAAGGTCCAAGCAAAAAAACGTTCATACCGACGGATGTAAAACCTGCTGTCATTGCATTTTCTAACATATAACCAGAGCGGCGAGTATCCTTACCAATAACTACTCTTTTAGTTCCCAAAGCCGATCGAAAATAGTGACCAGCAGACAATCCCAGACGAAGGGCAACTTCAGCCGTTATCGGAGGAACATTTGCTTTTCCTCGAACTCCATCTGTTCCAAAAATTTTTCTCTGTTTCAAGCGCTACTCCCATCTTTTAGGTCACACCGATTAACTAATGCCTCCCATAAATCCAATGCCTGCTTCGTTTCTTTCACATCATGCACACGAATAATATGTACACCTTGTCGAATTAATTCTATCGCCACAGCAATTGAACCTGGAAATCGATTACGAGCTTCTGGTGCTTTTCCAATTTCGCCAATAAACCGCTTCCGAGAAACACCGTAAAGGATAGGGCACCCCAAAACATGGAAAAGACTTGCTTTGGTGATGAGACGTATATTTTGGCTAATTGTTTTACCAAATCCAATGCCAGGATCGACAACAATATTTTCCTTTTTTATACCGCCAGCAACAGCAAAATCAATACGATCTTTTAAATAATCATATATATCCAAAAGGACGTCATCATAGATCATATTTTCCTGCATCTTTTCAGGGTTTAAACCTCCATGTACAAGACAAACCTGTACATTGTGATTAGCCAAAACATCCCTACTATGTTCGTCAAAACTTAAAGCAGACACATCATTTATAAAATTTACACCAAGCTCTATCGCTCGAGCAATGACTCCTGACTTTCGGGTATCGACTGAAATTTGATAGTTCGAGTTCTTGTTTTTCAACGCACTCAATACTGGTTCGATTCTAGTTAGCTCTAGTTCCGCAGCAACTGCTTTTGCTCCAGGTCGGGTAGACTCTCCACCGATATCAATAATGTCAGCTCCTTCCGACATCATAGTCTCCGCAGCCGTAATCGCTGTTAACGTTTCAAAATTTTCACCTCCATCTGAAAAACTATCTGGAGTCACATTCAAAATACCCATTATACTCGGTTTTTTTGGAAAATTAGCATGTTGACTCGACCGAGAATTTGTCAGGATCTTTAATTCTTCGGTGGGAATCTCTTCAGCAGACACTACAAGTGACTCTTTTCCACGCTCGATTATTTCTACTTTGTCAAACCAATAGGCTTGATCAGCCAAATAATAAAAGTTTTCAGGTTTTGCACAATCACTTTGAATAATTGGTCGAAAATATCTAGACATCTAATTCCAGTCATCCAAGATCTGATTTACTAATGATCCTAGTTCTAAATAATGATCAAAAAAAGCATCATGACCCAAATTTTCTATCGAGGAATTCCGATACCCACCACTAAAAAGTAAGAATTTTGCACCAGCATTTTTCGCCGTAAGAGAATCTGTTTCGCTATCACCTACATAAATTAATGGTCCTGAACCAAATCCCTCCATAGAAAAATTTACCATCGCCGGGTCTGGCTTCATGACAGGCAAACTATCGCCAAACGCAAACCCATCAAAATAATGCTCTATCATCAACCCCTTCAGTATAACTCTTGCTGGTTTTTCCATTTTCTGAGTACATATAGCTAATCTCGACGGTAGAGCCTTTAGGTACCCAAGAGCGTCATCAACACCTTCGTAGAGATGAGTAGCAGACAATGGATCCGCATTGTATAAGTCACAAAATAACTCAAAATGCTTTTCAAGCGTATTCTGAGGCACACCACCAGTGTAGCTTAGTAATTGTTCTACTTGCTTATGAAGACCTTTGCCAATAAAACCTTTATAGGTCTCAACATCGATTGGTGGCCGATCCAGTTCACTGAGTAGCAGGTTTCCGGCCTTGCAAAGTGATGGAGCACTGTCTGCCAACGTTCCGTCTAAATCAAAAATTATATTCGGCGTTAAGCTCATTTAAAAATATTCCAATCCTTCGTGTTTAAATGCATAATGTTAAGTCCCTGATCCATCGCCGTATTTTTTTTTAAATTTGGACCTACTAAATAAATATTTTTGATCTGCATTTCTTTTGCAAACCAGTAGACTAAACTATGCGAACCATCTACAAAATTAGGTACACTCGATAAGCTTTTGTTAACAAATTGACTCGGGCAAAATAGCACAGTTTTTTTTCCTCTGAGTCCCCACGATAACTCAGCTTTCGTACTTGCTAACAGGAGCCTTTCATCTAAACTCGAGAATAACCATGCATTTTGATCCATGGAAAGTAAAGCTACCTGTTTTTTGACGCTTAAATCAACAGTTTCAAACGGTAATTCTTTATCCGGCTCAAACATTATTACAATTGATTGATCTGATTTTAGGAATTCAGCGATCCAACTTTTAATTATAGCAGAGTCGTTTTGAATGGCAGAAAACATAACCAACGCGCATTTTTTAATCTCTTTCGCCAATTCATTTTTGTTTATTAAATTATGATAGTTATCTTTCACCCTTACTATCGAGACTCCTAACGAACCTGGAATCCTATCAAGCTTTTCAATTTTAACCTTCGCTTTGACAACTCGGGATTCCATCAAACAGCGCTGAGCGATTTTCTCAGCCAATGTTTCCAAAAGATTAAATCGTTGGCTCTCTAATTCAGAATCTATGGCCTCTGTTATAATTTCATACGAGATGACTTCATCAACATCGTCACTGATCTCATGAGCTAACGGTCTCAGATCTAAACGCACCGTAAACTCCACCCTCTGTGTACAACCGTGCTCAGACTGAAACGCACCAATTTCAAACTCTTTAACATAATTATTTACAAAGATCTTATCCAAGATAAATTACCCTATAATTCATAATAATATTATAGCTCCAGCGAACTAGCTATGGTCACCTACTACCGCAACTTTTATCCTACTAAGCTGAAACAAAACCTCATTTTTAAAATAATTTTCTTTTGAAAAACCAAGAAACTTGTTTACTTTTTAGCAACCCGACTTTCAATTTTATAAAAAATATGCCTTCCAATTTCCCTTGTTTTTTTCAACTTGGTTGTCCACAAAGGGGACACATCTTGGGAATGATAGAAGGTCGCCCCACTAGTAAGAAACCTAGCTGTACCACCATAAAACATATTCGCCAGTTTCAGTATTCTTTTATAAGATTTTAAATCATTTATATATTCTGGTTTTCCATCACAGTTATATGAAAATTGGCACGAATTTAATTTTGTAGCACCTTCAGCAACAACTTCGCAGACCGAATTTGGAAATTGCTTATGATCAACACGGTTTAAAATCACTTCAGCTACTGCATACTGACCAACTATATTCTCTCCTCGAGCTTCGAAATAAATTGCTTCAGCCAAACATTTTACCTCGTGATTCACATCGCCAAGAACTATATAATCGAGGGATTCACCAGAAAAATCCTCTATCTCCAACAAACTAGATTGAGAACTGACCGTACCAAATTGCGAATTGATTAAATTTACTGCTCTTTCACTGGTTGGTTTAATCGTTTGTTTTAAATTTACTCCAACCTTTACAGTCTTTTTACCAGAACCGTCTATCAGAATTCCCGACATCTTGACCAAATTATCCCTAGTTATGGCAGTTAAGCGTTCCCTCTCACTGGACAGTGCAGTAAACAGAAATTTTAGAGTATCTAAATCATTGACACTCTCTTTATTTAAATCAGTATCATTTGCTTCCGCAACAACACTCATAATGCATACTAATGCAAAAACCGCCAAACTAAGGAACGTCCCCAAACGACGGAGAATTTCCAGGGTATTTATTCTAATTATCATTTACTCATCACCATCATCGGGTGTTTAACAAACTAACAACGTCACTCACAACTAGTACTACGATCCGGGATACGGATATTTAGACTGTTGTCCATAGTTTTTTTTCAAAATCACCTTTTTTTGATGCTTTTCTAGAATAAATTCTCATGGTAACGAAAAATTGACAAATTATTTTTAACCAAACCA
Organism: Paracoccaceae bacterium; assembly: GCA_002705045.2. Lineage (GTDB taxonomy): Bacteria > Pseudomonadota > Alphaproteobacteria > Rhodobacterales > Rhodobacteraceae > JAYZEV01. The sequence continues at coordinate 13,018 of PAHT02000072.1, forward strand.
AATTATAATTTTGAGCATAACAAATTTAGTCGCTAATTTGTAACTTCTGAATGACTGACGCCTGAGCGGCAGCTAGCCTCGCTATCGGAATCCGAAAAGGAGAGCATGAAACATAATTAAAATCCGCTGCTACACAAAATTTTATTGAATTGGGATCACCTCCATGCTCACCACAAAGCCCCAATTCAATAGATTTTCCCAAGCTTCTAGCTCTCTCGACAGCGAGAAGGATTAATTCCCCAACACCTTCCGAATCAAGCGAATGGAAGGGATCAGTATGAAATATATTTTTTTCAATATATTCCCGCATGAATCGGCCCGCATCATCTCTACTCAAACCATAAGTCATTTGTGTTAAATCGTTAGTTCCAAAACTTAAAAAATCACATAACGAGCTTAACTCATGGGCCCTTAAAGCGGCACGAGGAGTTTCCAAGACAGCACCCAACTTATAGTCATTACCGGGAACCAATTGATAAGAACGACTTTCTGAAATTTTACGGATACGTTGACTGATAAATTCTAATTCTTTTTTTGTTGAAACCAAGGGAATCATAATTTCAGGAACAATATGATATAATCCCTCTTGGTTAACGAAATGGGCTGCTTCAAAAATCGCTTGAACCTGCATTTCATATATTTCAGGAAGAGTGATACCCAACCTTACGCCTCGTTTTCCCAGCATGGGGTTAAATTCTTCCAAATTTTTTGATCGCTCAATAATTTTTGATAGAGGCTCACCCAAAGCATTNGCTATCATTCGNATCTCATCTTCNGAATTTGGAAGAAATTCGTGTAACGGTGGATCAAGTAANCTGATCGTGACTGGCCGCCCTTTCATAATTTGAAAAATTCGTATGAAATCAGAGCGCTGCATTGGCAAAAGTTTGGAAAGCGCTTCCCTCCTTTTCTCTTCCTNTTCAGCTAAAATCATTTCTCTCATGACTAAAAGTCTTTTTGGNTCAAAAAACATGTGTTCTGTCCGACAAAGGCCAATCCCATCAGCACCAAAGTCTTTGGCTAATTGAACCTCCTGTAACGTATCAGCATTACCTCTGACGGAAATACANCGATACCTATCAGCCCACTCCATTAAAGTNGAAAAAGCACCTGAAATTTCAGGTTGAGTCATTTCTGCGGAACCGTCAAGAACCTCCCCNGAAGTNCCATCCAACGTTATCAAATCACCCTCTTTAAATGTGTGCCCGTTTTCTGAGATCATCGTTTTATCCGGGATATTCATCGTCAAACTACTAACACCAACTACACATGGTAAGCCCAANCCACGAGCTATGACCGCAGCATGGCTTGTCATCCCACCTCGAGTAGTTAATACCCCAACCGAGTCATGAATTCCCGCTATATCCTCAGGACTGGTTTCAATACGCACCAGTATCGCCGATTTTCCTCTAGCATTTAAAATGCTAGCGGCATGACTTGAGAACACTACGCGCCCACTAACTGCCCCTGGACTCGCTGGAAGTCCAACACCGACCAAATCACGAGAAAAACTACTGCTTATCTGAGGGTGCAAAAACTCAATCAGATTTTGTGGAGGTACTTTTAACAGTGCTTGTTCCTCTGTAAGCGCAAGAGTCTTAACTAGATCNACTGCAACTCTTACAGACGCTCGAGCACTTCGTTTTGAAATTACTGCATCAAGTACATAAAAGTCATTTTTATCAATTGTAAATTCTAAATCAAAAGAATCTTTCAAGCCAGTCGAAATCTTCTCCACGACACTTTGAATTTTTGTAAATGAACTCGAATGCAACTTCTGAAGAGATTCTATTTTCTGATCTTCTTCAATTTTCTGTTCTTCGGTAAGCACGTAATGTCTTCCCNAACCAGCGATTTGATCGTAACCCTGACTATTCACAAAAAAATAACCTTTTAATTTTGGTTCACCAGTGTCGTGATCAATCGTACTAACTCGACCTGATCCAGAAAATGTTGGCCCAATTCCAAGCACCATTTTTTGAAGTATTATACCCATACCAGCGTCATTTGACGCGCCTTTTGAAGTTCTGAGTATCAGAGCCGATGGTCGATACCAAGACTTTGACATCGCCACAAAAGCCAAATCAAGTTGCTCTTCTAAACTTTGTGGGAACTCACGACCAACCTTTTGTTTAAACTTGCGTTTTGATAGCTCTACTATTGACAACAAAACATTTTCGTCCAGAAAACCATGCTGATCAGGATTAATTAACCGACTTTCCTTATGATAAAGTTCTTCAAATANTTCCAGATCAAGTCCAAATACCAAAACACTAAAACTATTAATAAATCGCCTNTAAACCTCTAATGCGGGCCCGTNACCAATTTGAATTGCCAGCTGCTTTACATATACATCGCTGATTCCCAAATTTAAAATTGTGTCAACACTGCCCCAGTCTCTCTCAGTCGGACTCGCACGTAAAGCATACAATCCTTCTAAATTCTCAAATATTCCTGAGATTGTAAACTTNGNTGAATTTACCGCCTCACTTACAAAATCTTTGGAAAGTAAGAACCCTGACGGCACGGACANTCCAAGATTTGCAATCCGCCGAAGTCGGACNGCCTTNNANCCATANTCAGCAACCTCNAGATTTCCTACTTTGTGAATTAATTCTGTTTCAAAGCATTTGGCAATCATAAACCAATCTTTCTACATAATCTGAACTATTAATTTAAGATATTGCAAATCATCCCTCTATTTCTGAAAAATCTGATACTCGATGCATGGTTTCCTTGATTTGGTTTAATAGGCAAAGACGATTCCTCCGAANAATGGCATTTTTTGAATTTATTTGTATTTCATCGAAGAAAGAGTCAATTGTGTCTCTCAATTCTGATAATTGCAAGAGGGCCCCATCATCATTTTCATTTTTTAAGTCNGTTACAATTTTTTNATCAATGTTTTCTAATTGTCTGAATAACTTTAATTCTGTCCCTTCTTTAAGCAATTTAATTTTTGGCTTGAGTAAATATTTAGCATTATCTCTTTTTTCTTCAGCAGATAAAATATTCACAGCTCGCTTGTATCCTTGAATCAAATTTTTTCCAGATTCTGTGCTAATAAAATTTTGTATTGCTAATGCTCGGCTAGCCATTGCTTTCAGACTTACATTCTGGTTCAGATTCAAATGGAGAGAATTTATAACGTCGAGCCTAATCCCCTGNTCAGNAANTTGAACCTTAATTCTTTCATTAAAAAACTCAATTAAATTGGCGAAATCCAGATCACTATTGCCTAGCTTTAGCAACTCAACTAATGGCAANCTAAGTTTATTNTCCAAAAGAATTCTTATTATTCCGATAGCTGCTCTTCTCANTGCAAATGGATCTTTACTACCTGANGGCTTCAGATCAATAGACCAAAATTCACAAATGGTATCTATTTTATCAGCCAAAGCGAGAGCTATGGACACAGGTTTTCTAGGAACATCGTCCAGCGCACCTCGAGGCAAATAGTGGTCATCACAAGCCTGCGCTATTGACGAATCATATCCTGCTTTCTCCGCATACCGCTTACCTATTAAACCCTGAAGCTCGGGAAATTCAAAAACCATCTCAGACACTAAGTCAAGTTTGCAAATTGACGCCGCAATCTTAGTGCTTTTCGAGTCCGCATTTATCAAACGAGCAATATTTGTCGCTATGCCTTCAATTCGTTTTATTCTATCGAGCTGCGTTCCAAGTTTATTGTGAAAAGTTACTTTTTGCAATTTTTCTTTGAAAGACTCATATCCATATAAATTTATTTGTCTTAGATCGTTTTCCCAAAAAAACTTAGCATCTGACAATCTAGCATTCAACACTCGTTCATTTCCTCGAACGATACTCCGACCGTTGTCTTTTGGTAAAATATTAGCGACCATAATAAATGACTCAATGGCATTCGTATTTTTTTTTCGTAGTGAAAAAAACTTTTGGTGCTCACGCATTGATACTTGAAGCACTTCATCTGGAAGGCTTAAGAACTTTTTGTCGATTTTGCCCATCAAAATTACTGGCCACTCTACTAACCCAGTAACCTCATCAAGAAGTTTTTCATCTTTTATCAATTCAAGGCCAACTGCGAAAGCCGCAGTATTTGCATCACCCCAGATTTTCTNTTTNCGAACTTCTCTNTCCAGAATAACGTGCCGATGCCTCATTTTTTCTTGATAGTCCTCAAAAGACGAGACGCTAAATTTTCCTGAACTCAAAAATCTATGNCCCTCCGAAACACAACCAGATTGGACTCCATTAAATTCTAACGGTAAAACAAGACTCTGATTATCGTCGCAGAGNAAACAAACAATCGAGCGCAACGGTCTCACCCATTTTAATCGACCAGATCCCCATCTCATAGATTTAGGCCAAGGAAACTGCTGTAANACTCNCGACAAAACTTTTGGCAGCAGCTCAGANTTTAACCGGGTNGNTTTTTGCAATCGCGCATAATAAAACTCACCTTTTTTCTCGGCTTTTGTGACTAATTCGTCACGATCAATTTTCATTGAGTTACAAAAACCTTCAATAGCTTGGTCCGGTGCAAGAACATTGGGTCCCCTCTTTTCTTCCAACTCAGATTCTGTTCTCTCAGAGAGGCCCTTGACAATTAGCACTAATCGTCTGGGTGTGCTAAAAGCCTNAATTACNTCGAAGTGAGATTTCTCTTTTAAAAGTTCGTTTGCAACCAAATTTTTGAGGTTTAACTGCGCATTGACTTGTAACCTCGCTGGGATTTCTTCTGAAAAAAGTTCTAAAAATAAATCTGCCATAATCACTATTCCAAAAATTTTGAGTTCAATTGCCGCCATTGGAATCCCGTGCCGTCGGGAAACACCGCAACGACCCTATCGATCCCATCCTTTTCGTTCTCGAAAACCAGAAAAGCTTTGGCNTTTCCCTCATTGATTGCTTCTTGNATTTTTACGTGATCGAAGCAATTGAACCAAAAAGGGGCTGAAAGAGGAGTAGCTTTCAACAAAATTGGCATTTTTGAAAATTCACTCGGCTCAACCAGAAAACAACCACGCAACTTTAAGCCAGACGTTACGGAGTCAATACCACGATAGTTTTTTACCGGAACGTTTCGATCAAACACTTTTATAGCCGTCAAACCATTAGTGGTGTGATAAAATGCAAAAACTTGAAAATAATATAACACCAACGAAAAAACCAAAGTAAATGTTATAAGTGATATTACTATAATCTTACCATTCATTCTATGGATCTGCCGGCATCACTTTTTAAAAATGCTTCAGCACACATCTTTGCTAGCCCCCTGACTCTTGTTATATAGGCCTGTCTCTCTGTGACAGAAATGACACCACGNGCATCAAGAAGATTAAAAAGATGCGACGCTTTAATACATTGATCGTACGCTGGGAACGCCATTATAATTTGNCNACCAGTNCGCGGATCTACTTCTGGTTCATCCAGAATATTTTTACACTGCGTTTCTGCATCAGAAAAGTGCCGCAAGAGCACTTCAGAGTCTGCAACGTCAAAATTCCAACGACTGTATTCCTTCTCAACTTGCTTAAATACATCGCCATAAGTTAAACTATTTCCTGTATCGAATTTTGTGTAAGGAATTTCCATTACGTGGTCGATCCCNAGTATATACATNGCCAGTCTCTCAAGNCCATAAGTTAACTCACCAGATACCGGTTTGCAATCGTATCCACAAACCTGTTGAAAGTATGTGAACTGACTAACCTCCATACCATCACACCAAACTTCCCAACCTAATCCCCAAGCCCCTAAAGTTGGGCTTTCCCAATCGTCCTCGACAAATCTAATATCATGTTGTGTGAGGTCCACCCCNATCGATTCCAAGCTTCCAAGAAATAAGTCTTGTAAGTTAGGTGGAGATGGCTTCATCAAAACTTGATATTGGTAATAATGTTGCAACCGATTTGGATTTTCACCGTACCGTCCGTCAGTAGGTCTTCGAGACGGCTGTAAATAAGCAACAGACCAGTGACGTGGCCCAAGAGCTCGNAATGTGGTCGATGGATGAAAAGTCCCAGCACCCACCTCCATGTCATAAGGTTGAATAATGGCGCAGCCATTGGCTGCCCAATAATTTTGCATACGAAGAATTATATCCTGAAAACTATTCGGCAGTCTGGTGCTCTTTTTCTGGTTCATCTAACTCCTTTTAGCTTGCAAGCGGTCACAAAACTTTCAACTATAAAGCATGATTAACTATAAAAGACGAACTAATCTACAATATTTGCGAAAAAGNAATAGCACCCCNATTATCTAATAGTTTTATAAAATTCATCTTTAAATTTTTGTTTTGTCAAGAAAACACCGGTGAATGCGCTGGAAACCATGGTTGAACTGGTCTTGTGAACACCTCTGGTGCACATACAGTGGTGGTCCCCTTCAACTAATACCGCCGCACCTAGTGGTTTAAGTGTCCTTTGAAGTGTATTTGCAATCTGACTTGTCATTTTTTCTTGCACTTGCAACCTCTTTGAAAAAGCATCTACTAATCTTGCAATCTTAGAAATACCTACGACTCTACCCTGCGGTATGTATGATACATGNACGTGACCGATGATGGGAGCAAGATGATGCTCACAAAAGCTTTCAAACCTAATATCTTTCAAAGTAACCATCTCCGAGTAACCNTCGACNTCCTCAAANGTCCTCTCAAGAATTTTCTCTGGATCTTGACTATAACCCGCAAACCATTCTTTATAAGCCCTGGCAACCCGGGAAGGTGTATCAAGTAGACCTTCGCGCGACGGATTATCTCCAGCCCACTTTAAGAGTGTTCGTACCGCCTCCTCCGCTTCTTCCACTGTAGGTTTGGTGACTTCAACCTTTTTGTCGCCAACTTCTGTCTCTGCCTTAAGAAAATTCATTTATGTCTCTTCCGTTAGTTAATCCCACTTTTTTTTTGGGCGACTCATATCCTATTTCATAAAAGCTACAGACTTTCAATTACGAAAAAAGTCCTAAAGCCATATTTACGGGTGATAGGTAGAGCAATTTTCACTATTATCTAGTAAATGATCTTTTTAATATCCTCAAGATGCTTAGCAAAATATTTCTCACAAATTAATCAAGAATAAAACTCTGCGCCGATCAGGCAACACTTAGCATAAGTGCTTGTTTTAAGTTAAACGAGTCATTATTGTATTTTCAGTGAGTTAATAAATTTACTGTCCTAATCAACCTAGCAACCATAAAATAAGTTTATTTTTTTAATTTTTTGGAGTTAAAGTGGATAAGATTATTGATTTATTTTATTGGCCAACCCCAAATGGATGGAAAGTAAGCATTGCTCTCGAAGAAATGAAGCTTCCGTTTAAAACCCATGAAGTTAATATCAGTAAGGGCGATCAATTCGAAAAGACTTTTTTGGACATAGCACCAAACAACAGAATTCCTGCTATCAAAGACTACCAGGGTCCTGAAGGACAAGAAATATCACTTTTTGAAAGTGGTGCGATTTTACACTATCTAGCACTGAAAACATCCTCATTTATTGGAAATAATGATAGAGATTACTACGAAACAATGAAATGGTTAATGTGGCAGATGGGCGGATTGGGACCAATGGCAGGACAAGCCCATCACTTCTTGATATACGCACCTAGACTGGATCCACCTATCAATTTACCATATGCCAAAGATAGATACCGGTTGGAGGTAAAACGTCTCTACCAGGTACTGGATAAAAATTTAGCCAGGAGAGACTTTGTGGCAGGGGATTTTTTTTCCATCGCGGATATGGCTATTTGGCCCTGGGCTAGTCTTTGGAAAAGACAACATCAAGATATCAACCTTTTTCCCAATGTCAAAGATTGGTTAACTAGATGCGGGAGTAGACCCGGTGTCGAAAAGGGTCGTAGGCTTCTTCAACATAAGCGATCTAAAATAGAAACTGATAAACATGCACAGCAAATCTTATTTAAAAAAAATACGTGAAGTAATTTTAGCGATTTCTTCATATAAATTGTTAAATCTAAATTTTATTTGTACAATGTCTTGAAAGATTAAAATGTAAAGCTAAGATGTAGTAAAACGATAAATAGAATAACTCTTGAAATAGGTACAAATGGAAAAAATAGTTAAATCGGAAGATGAGTGGAGAATCAAGCTTTCTGAATTGGCTTTCCGGGTAACCCGAAAGGCCGAGACTGAAAAGCCATTTATCGATCACGGGTTTTCAAAGGGGCAAGGTAGATTTACATGTGTTTGTTGTAATCAAGAACTTTTTAAATCTGACACTAAATTCAACAGTGGGTCGGGATGGCCTAGTTTTTATGACGTTATGGATCCGAATTCAGTTACTATGAGTCACGACACCAGTCACTCCATGAGTCGAACCGAGGTGTCGTGTAGTAGGTGCGACGCTCATCTTGGGCACGTGTTCAATGATGGCCCGGCTCCGACTGGCCTAAGATATTGTATTAACGGTGTTTCTCTAAAATTCGTTCCAAACTAACTTATTCGTCAATTAATAAACTCTTCTGAGCTAAAATTACCAATATTTCCAAAAATTTGTTGCCAAAAACTTAGCTTTCTTCCTGGGGAGACTGTTATTTTCTTTTCCATAGTAAAATCGTCGGGACCAACCTCTGTGGATCGTTCCAGATCAGATAGAACGCTAGCTTCATTAAAGGTAAGTTTAATTATTTCTCTTTCAGTCACATACGGTTTAAAAAAAGCAACGGCCTTAATTTCTTGTTGCAGGTATAACAAGGAGTTGGAACTATCAACACCGTAAGTTAACGGTTCACCCAGAATCTTAACCGCATCTTGTTTAGTAGTGACTCCTAATTTTAGCTCCTCTATCTCCGCCTCTATTGGAACATAGCCCGACACCTTAGTGATTGGTTTACAACCTGAGAGCATAAAATGTATCAATAGAAAAGTTGGTAGTAAAATAAGTCTGATCAAAGGTTCAAATCCTAAACTCAGTGTTTTGGTACGTGACAGATTAGAAAAAAATATATATTATCAGTTTTAACTAGCTGATCAAGAACTTATCTTGAAACTTTTGGATAAATTAACCAGTTGAGCCAATATGAATTTTTCTAACCCTATTCAACTAATTGTGTCACGGAAGACTTTGCAGCAGACAAGAAATTTTAAATTTAATTACAAAAGCCCGATTGAGGAGCTAGAGAAACTGGCAAAAGTTCTTCAAATTGAAAAATTGAAATCATTATCTTTCAAGGGTAGAATTTTTCAATCAAGCCGGGACAACTATATTTTTCAAACATCGATGCAGGCAAATTTAGTCCAACTATGTGTTATTAGCTTAAGCCCAATGAAGGTTAAAATTAATCATGATATAACTCAATATTTCTCCACAAAAGTGGCCGAGAGCAAAACGAAAGATATTATAGTAAATCATGAGTTCATAGAAACAGAGCAAATTCACGAGGAATTAAATATTGGCGATCTAATACTTGAAGAGTTGAACTTGAAAATTCCTCTTTACCCCAAAAAGAAAGATATTAATTTTGAAGGAGTAACCATTACAGAATCCGGAGTAAAACCACTGGATCGAACAATAAATAACCCATTCCAGTCTCTAAAAACATTCACCTCAAATATAAAGTGAACCACAATCATATAAAAGACTTGCGGATACACATTTTTTGTTTATGGTGTGGCTGCGAGAGATCTTGTGCTGAAACAACAGTCTAAAAAGCATCCCAGATTGATTTTACTGATTAGAAATAAATTGCAAAATACTTAAGGCGAGGTTAGGAAATGGCTGTTCCAAAGAGTAAAATTACGAAATCTAAGCGAGGAATGCGAAGAGCGCATCACGCGCTTAGCAGTGTGAGCGCTACAGAGTGTGCTAATTGCGGTGAATTAAAGTTGCCACATCATGTATGCTCTGCCTGTGGTTATTACGCAGGTAAGGAAATTGTAGTAACCGTTGACGAGGTTGAACTCGAGGAGGACGCAGCATAAAGTACGCTGTGACAATTACGGATGCCAAAGTAATTGACCAAAGAAAAGCAAATGAGAGAGAAGATAGTAGTATCAATCGATGCTATGGGTGGCGATAGAGGTGTCGACGCTATTGTCGGCGGAATAAATCGGTCCTTACATATTAATGATAAGCTTCAATTTCTTATTCATGGTAATAAATCTGAAATTGACGAAAAGATTAAGAGATATTCAAAGATTGGTCCATCGTGCTCAGTAATATCATGTGATAGCGTAGTTGCGATGGATGAAAAACCATCTACTGCGCTTCGATCTGGAAAAAAATCTAGCATGTGGAGTTCTCTATACTCTCTTGCAAAAGGAGATGCTAACATAGCTCTGTCAGGAGGCAACACTGGGGCACTTATGGCTATGTCTATGATGCAACTCAGAAAAGCACCTGGAGTAAACAGGCCAGCCATAGCAATCCTTTGGCCTTCAACAAACCATAGAGGGTTCAATATTGTCCTTGACGCTGGGGCCGATGTCAAAGCCGATAGTGGGGATCTACTTCAATATGCTCTGATGGGCGCTACTTATGCAAAAATTGGTTTTTCGATCAAAATGCCAAGGATTGGGCTGCTAAATGTTGGAACAGAAATCCACAAGGGGAGAAACGAATTATACGATGCGTCGTTGCTCATAAAAGAGGCTGAAAAAAATACAAAAAGTTTTAAATTTCTTGGATACGTCGAAGGTGGAGACCTACCATCGTCAAAAGTAGATGTGATAGTTACAGATGGATTTACAGGCAATGTGGCTCTCAAAACTGGCGAGGGAACGGCCTCGCTTATAAAACACTTTCTTAAAGAGTCGTTAAATCAGTCTCTACTTTCTCGAGTTGGTTCAATTCTATCTCTTTCATCTTTAAAAAAATTAAATCAAAAAATTGATCCTAGAAATGTAAATGGTGGCATTTTTTTGGGTCTGAACGGAATCGTCATAAAATCACATGGGGGTGCAGATGAGATTGGCGTCGCGGCAGCAATAAATCTTGCTTTCCAATTAGAAAATACTGGATTTTCTCAAAAGCTTACAAAGGAATTCTCAAAAAAATAAATAGTAATGGGAAATACTGTGTCCATAGATTAAAATATAGGAAGATTACAAATATTACGAAAATCAAATCGATAAATTGATGAAAAGTCCATAAAGTCAGCTCAAACTAATAATAATTAGGTTTAGCTAAATAGAATAAATTTGACTCAAACAAACAAAAAAAAAATTTCTTATTATTGACTTATAATTAATTGCTCTCTTATGTTATATAAAAAGGAGGAAGACTAACGATGGCAAATTCTACTCTTACGCGAATGGATTTAAGTGAAGCGGTTTTTAGTGAAGTTGGTCTATCCAGATACGAGTCATCTCAATTAGTAGAATCCGTTTTAAACCACATCTCAGAAGCACTAATAAGAGACGAGATTGTAAAAATTTCATCATTTGGAACTTTCGCTACTCGAAATAAAAACCCAAGGATGGGACGCAACCCAAAAACTGGAGCAGAGGCGGAAATATCGGGTAGGCGTGTAATAACTTTTCGACCATCACAATTGATGAAAGACCGAGTCAATATTGGTAATAAATAAAATTTAATTTGGATTTATGGCTGTGAGCAAGTCAGAGAAAGCGTTTAGAACTATTACTGAGGTTGCTGATATACTAAAGCTCCCAGCCCATGTATTGAGATTTTGGGAAAGCAAATTTAAATATATTAAACCAATGAAACGTGGTGGTGGACGAAGATATTACAGGCCAGAAGATATTCATCTGTTGCTTGGTATCAAATATCTACTCTACTCAAAAGGTTTAACAATCAAAGGTGCTCAAAAAACTATACAAACTAGTGGTGTAAAATCTGTTGCCAAGCTTGGAAAAGAAAATTACCCAAGAGGAGCGCAGTTGATGGAGGCTGTTATCAAGAGCAGCCAATCGATTAAAAAACTTGGTCCACGAACGTATTTAAATTTGTCTGATGCTCGTCTAGCTCAAGACATTAATACAGCAAAACTAAAAAGTATATTTGAAAACTTACAACAGATTCGCGATCGAATAAAACATCGGTGTGAAAAAAAGGTTATTGCATAAAAAGAAAAAAATCAATATTGACGAGTATTTTACGGGCTATGGCGCAGTTTGGTAGCGCGTTCGTCTGGGGGACGAAAGGTCGTGAGTTCGAATCTCGCTAGCCCGACCAAAGCAATGCCAAAGAAAGAGATTCAAAATGACTTTCAAACCTAATGGTGTGCTTCCCTACCAAGATATAAAAGAGCTCATAAATCAACGCATAATACAGTCCAGCTCATCAATTACTGATGGTCAAATACAGCCGTCAAGTATCGATTTAAGGCTATCATCGAAAGCTTGGCGTTTACAAGCATCATTCTTACCTGGTGATAACTATAAAGTAACTGATCAATTACCTAAGTTCGCTATGCATGATATTGATCTCTCAAAGGGATCAATCTTTGAAAAGAATTGTGTCTACTTAGTATTACTTCAAGAGTCTGTATCGTTACCCAAAGATATAAGTGCCATTGCTAACGCTAAAAGTTCAATTGGGAGATTAGACTTACTCACAAGACTAATCACCGATTATGGAACTGAGTTTGACCGGATTCCATTAGGCTATTCGGGTCCATTATTTGCTGAAGTAAGTCCAAGATCCTTTTCAGTTCTTGTCAACAAAGCGACAAGACTTAACCAGATACGGTTTCGCAGAGATAAGGTAATCGTTAGTGATGAAGAGCTCGTTAAATTGAATGAAGAGGAAGGACTTATTGGAGAAAATGCGATTGTCGACGGCGGAATAAGTTTTTCAGTTGATCTTGAGAAAGGAGAAAAAAAACCTGTTGGATATAAAGCAAAACCAAACGCTCCACTAATTGATTTAAAAAAAATTAATTTCTATAACATAGATGACTTTTGGGATCCTGTAGAAGTTAAGGAAGGTTGCTTAATTTTAGATCCCGGAGCATTCTACATTTTAATGAGTAAAGAGACCGTTACAGTGCCGCCTAAATTTGCTGCTGAGATGGCTCCTCACCTGGCAATGGTTGGAGAATTCAGAGTCCACTATGCTGGTTTTTTTGACCCGGGATTCGGATTTTCAACGGTTGGTGGCGCAGGATCACGAGGGGTTCTCGAAATCAGGTGTTACGAATCTCCCTTCGCACTTCGCAACAATCAAATTATCGGTCGGTTGATTTACGAACGAATGGCTAAAGTTCCCGACATACTTTACGGTTTGAGAATAAAATCAAATTATCAAGGTCAAAAATTAAAATTATCAAAACATTTTAAAAATTTATAGGCCTGACCGTCTATTTTTCCAGTAAATCAACATTGCTTGAATATTCTGACAAGGTGGGACGCCGCTCAAGCAACCCATTTTCTCTCAACTCATTGATGCCAGGTAAATCTTTTGTAGATTCCAATCCAAAATTATCTAGAAACGCGGGTGTAATTAGAAAGGTAAGGGGACGGCCCGGGGTTAACCTTCGGCGGCCAAGAGTAATCCAACCCATATCCATTAAAAGATCTAAAGTTCCAGAAGATACAGAGACACCTCTGATTTCTTCAATTTCAGCCCGTGTAGAACCCTTATGGTAAGCAATTATTGCCAGAACCTCCAGAGCAGCCTTTGACAGTTTTCGCTTCTCCAAAATTTGATCCTGAAGGAGATAACCTAAATCAGCTGCAGTTCGAAAAGCATAACTATCCAATATCTTTACTATTCGTATACCTTTATTTTGGTATTTTTGTTGCAAGGATTGTAAAACACTTTTGGTATTCGCATTTTTTGGCATTCGCTTAGAAATTTCTTTTAAACTCAAAGGTTCTGAACTTGCAAATAATATTGCCTCAATCATTCGCTCTTGTTCAAATTCGAGATTATTAGATACAACTTTTTCATTTTGTTTAATACTATCATTTAAGTAGATATTCATACTCACATCACCTTTATTAGAAATTATCCGCTTTACGTAAATATAGTGGAGCAAACATCTCAGTCTGCCGAAGTTCGACTCTCTTTAATCTTGCTTGTTCTAGACAAATAGCAAAATTTGTTGCTATCGCAGTGCGTCGCCTACGCGGCTCTATTCTCCATAATTTTGGAACAAACTCCTCTAATTTTTGCCAATCAAAAGCCGCGCCTAATTTTTTATTCAATATTTTTAACGCTTCCTCTGGAGAAAAGACAAAAGATCTAAGAAGATGTAGAGGTTCAAAGTCTTCCTTTGTTCTGAGTGAAGCATATGCTTGCAAAATATCTAGCAACGATGCAGTGTAAGTCATTTCTTTACTACTTGAGAATACTTCTTCGTTACCTTTTTTAAAAAAGTCCCTCCCCAGTTGATTGCCAGAAACGAGTCTAACAGCTGCAGTCCTCATCGCATCAAGTCTTAACAATTGAAATTTAAGATTGTNGGCTAAATCCGTGGCGCATCCCGCTTCATTCAATTCCTCCTCAGGCAAAAGCAGTTCGGATTTTAATAATACCAACCATGAAGCCATTATTAAATAATCAGCTGCAATTTCAATTTTAAGCTTTTTTAATCGAGATATAAAATTCAAGTATTGATCGCAAATTGCAATCAAGGAAATTTTTCTCAGNTCAACTTTTTGCGTCCTCGACAAATCTAAAAGAAGATGNAAGGGTCCTTCAAATCCCTCCAGATCCAACACAAAACTCTTCTCGTCNTAATCTTTTGGGTCATTACTTACAAAAGAAACACTGTTTTTACGCATCACTTACCAACCGATGGCACACATTTTTCTCCACGCTCAATCAGTCTAGCACACATATCTTGAGCTGCAGCTACTGACTTGAACCCTACAACTCTAAGCCTATAAAGTTCTTTATCCAAATTGCTTACTTTAACTACCCGATGGTTAAAATTTACGAGCAAATCAGAATTTACTTGTTGTAATAAAAACCAATGCGCGTTTGCTTTGTCAGCCGAAACATAGGAAGCTATGTGTAATTCAATATTTTCATCTACAATTGTTTCAGGCTTATCACTTACACCAAGTAAGCTCTCCAATGCCCCTGTGATGGATTCAGCTATATTGGTATCTTTTGACCCTTTAGATACCACAACTGGAGAAACTTCATTTTCTAACAAATTTTGATCTAAAGGAGCTAAATTTACAGTTAAATCCTCCTGCTCATTACCACTTTCTCCTAAAATCTCATTTACTGAAAGTCCCTTGAAACTGACATCTTCACCACCCTTATTCACCGGTCTAATTCTAATTTCATCTTGTAAGGCTAAAATTAAAGGTAANTCTTCAATATCGCGCTCATACAGATNTAACGTCCATTGGATGATCAATCCTAACGTTAAAAAAGANATTATNGCCCCTGAAATAGTAATTAATCTCAATATAAACGTATCTTTCCCATTTTCACTAGCCTAAAGTACNGTTTTTTTNTCTCAAACAGTTTAAACGTTAAACAAACTCACGATATTGTAGCACAGACNGNNTTATCTACAAAATATGTACTTTTTACATCTTTGTCAAAGGGGAAACTCCCAAAATACCAAGACCAATCCGAATAACATTCCGAATAGCAATAATAAGTGATAATCGGGCAATAGTTGTATTCTTATCATTCGTTAAAACCCGAAGATCTCTATTAAGTTTTCCTTCATGTTGAAAACTATGCATCTCATGGGCTAGCTCAGATAGATAAAAAACTATTCGGTGAGGCTCATGGGACAGTCCAGCTGACTCAACAACCCTCGGCCATTCACAAATTTTTAAGATTATTCTTTTTTCATTTTCACTCGACAATAAAGACAAATTAATTTCGTCAATGTTTATAATTTTCCAATTCAAATTGAATTCCATAGATTTTTCAATAATTGATGAGCATCTCGCGTGAGCATACTGAACATAAAAAACCACATTATCCTTGGATTGTTCTAGCGCCTTATCGAAATCAAAATCCAATTGTGCATCATTTTTACGAGTTAGCATTAAAAATCGTACAACATCCTTTCCAACCTCAGATATCATATCATTCAGGGTCACAAAATTACCTGCTCTCTTAGACATTTTGTAGGGCGACCCATCTTTGAACAACCGTACTAGCTGACATAACTTAACATCCAAATTTACTTTTCCATCAGAAAAAGCTTTCACTACTGCCTTCATTCGTTTAACATATCCACTATGGTCTGCCCCAAACACATCAATTAGTTCGTCAAAACCTCTTTCAATTTTATCAAAATGGTATGCGGCATCTGGTGCAAAATATGTCCAGGTGCCATCTGATTTTTTTATCGGCCGATCCACATCATCACCGAACCTAGTAGACTTAAAAAGAGTTTGTTCCCTACCCTCATAATCCTCCATCAGTTTTCCTTTTGGCGGCGCAAGTGTTCCCTCATAGATTAAATTTTTTGATGCTAAGCATTGCATTGCCTTTTCTATCTTTCCAGATTCATTTAATTTCTTCTCTGAATAATAACTATCCATTCTTACCCCCAACTGGGCCAAATCATCCTTTATAAGAGAGAGCATCGCATCAGAGGCAACTTCTTTGACTTTTGAAATCCATTCTTGTTCCGGTAAATTTATCAACTTATCTTGGAATGATTTTTTTAAATCCTTTGCAACTTCAATTAGATATTCCCCAGGATATATATCACCGCTAAAATCGACTTCATTCCCATGCAACTCTAAATATCGTAAATAGACTGACCGTGCCAGTGAGTCTATCTGGCTTCCAGCATCGTTAATATAATATTCTCGAGTTACCTGAAAACCTATAAATTCAAGTAAATTTGCAAGTGTATCACCAAAAACAGCACCGCGAGTATGCCCAACGTGCAGTGGACCGGTCGGATTGGCTGACACGTACTCAATATTTACTGTTTTTCCTCTTCCAATATTACTTGACCCGAATTTTGTCTCAAACTTAACTGCACAATTAAATATTTTGTACCAAACTAAAGGATTCAAAGTAAAATTTAAAAAACCAGGATTAACAACCGAAATTGAGTTCACTCTTTCGTCTAAAATTAAATTATTTCTCAATAATTCAGCTGTGGTTAACGGGTTTTGCTGGGCCTGCTTGGCAACAACCATGGCAGCATTAGTTGCAAGTTCACCNTGGGATCTATCCCTNGGTGGCTCGACTATTACATTACGAAAGGAAATNTCCTTTGATAGCGTGCCATTACTCTTAAGATCCTCAAGAACCTCAATGATCTTNACTCTAAATTCTTTGTAAATGTTCATAAGCTTTCTCAAAACCTTTAAACTCTGTTAAAATCATTCCTNGACCNAGNCTATTTTCAATTNATTGTGAATGTCACGCCATGAAAAAATCGTTATCAGTCAATTTTTGATATTCCATTAACGCATACTGGTCAGTCATTCCAGCAATATAATCACAAATAAGTCGCGCCCGCTCAGTTTCATCTAGTTGCTTTGCCAACTTACCCCAATCTTCGGGAAGTACATCTGACTCAGAAAAAAAGATTTCAAATAAACCCTGAATTACTCTCGACGCTTTAAATCGTAATCGGTTTACTTTCCAATGACGGTACATTTTTTCGAAAAGAAACTTTTTTATTTGGTTTAGCCAGTCCAAGAACTTCCCTGAAAATCCTATTAATGTTTTATTGTGAGATCGCACGGCATCAACAGTTAAATTAGAAAACTCACTCAGCCTATTTTTGCTAGTTCTTATTACATCTTCGACCATTAATGCAAAAACTCGTCTTANTGCCTCGTGGCANTTTCTTGATTGTTCAATATTAGGATATAATTTATCGACTTCTTTNAGACAATCTCCCACAACGGGTAAACTATACATTTCATCCATGTCAAATAGACCAGCCCTCAAACCATCAGAAAGATCATGATTATTATAAGCAATATCATCTGAAACTGCGGCAACTTGAGCTTCACAACTGGCAAATTTACAAAACTCCAGATCATGTAACTTATTGTATTCCTCAAGATAATAATTNACTGGTCTNGCTAANGGACCATTATGCTTAGCAATACCTTCAAGTGTCTCCCAAGTAAGGTTCAANCCNTCAAATTTCGCATAATTTTTTTCAAGCCTTGTCACGATTTTTATGGCCTGAGCNTTATGATCAAAACCACCAAAAGCTTGCATACAAGAATTTAAGGCCTCCTCACCAGTGTGGCCAAACGCGGTGTGTCCAAGATCATGTGCCAAAGAAATCGCTTCAGTCAAATCAATATTTAAACCTAGNGCCGCAGAAATAGTACGAGCGATCTGGCCAACCTCAATGGAGTGAGTGAGTCGTGTCCTGAAATAATCACTTTCATGAGCAATAAAAACTTGGCTCTTATGCTTTAATCTTCTGAACGCGTCAGAGTGNATTATGCGGTCTCTATCTCTTTGATAATCAGATCGATGATCAACTTCATCTTCACGAAATAAGCGTCCTTTNGAATTATTAGGTNTAACGGCGTAGCTCTGATACAAACCCTACCTCCGGACTTGAAAAAAAAATTTAAAGGTCTATGACTAATATCATAGTGTATATTTATCAGGTCTGAAAGATGGAATTAAAATTACCACCNAAAGTAACGGACAGAGCCTTTTCACGAATTTTAGAAATAGGACAATCAAANTGCTTGCGAGTAGCTGTCGAAGGGGGAGGATGTTCTGGGTTCCAATATGATATTAGATTGGAGGAGAATGAGTCTGAAAATGACACGGTGTTAAAGAAATTTGGGGCGAAAGTAGTGATAGACCCTGTGTCATTAGACTTTTTAGCAGGGGCAACTATAGATTTTAGCGAAGAAATAATTGGGGCGAAATTCGTAGTACAGAATCCAAATGCTACATCATCATGTGGTTGTGGCACTAGCTTCTCCGTCTGAAAAGTGAATACCTTTCACTAATCCTGAAGGAGTGTGTTTTATTGAAAATAGCAAGTTTTAACATCAATGGTATACGAGCCCGTATAGCGACTTTGCTGAGATGGTTGTCAGAAACTAAACCTGATGTTGTGATTTTACAAGAAATTAAGTCAACCGACGAGACATTCCCTAAAAATGAGATAGAGCAACTCGGTTACAATATTCAAACCCACGGTCAAAAAAGTTTTAATGGAGTTGCTATACTATCATTATTTTCAATCGAGGACCTAAAAACTGGACTAGACGGCGATCCTGAAGATTTACAAGCGCGTTGGATTGAGGCTGAAATTAACACTTTACGAATTTGTGGGCTTTACCTACCCAATGGAAACCCATGTCCTGGGCCTAAATTTGATTATAAAATTGAATGGATGAACCGGTTTTATCAAAGGGCCGTAGATATTATAAACTCGGAACAACCAACCGTAATTTTAGGCGATTTCAATGTTATCCCACAAAGGGAAGACGCAGCAGATCCTGAACTTTGGACAAATGACGCCCTTTATTGTTATGAAACTCGCAGTCAGTTTCGTAAACTAATAAATTTAGGGTTTACCGACGCATTAAGAGCATTGCATCCCACTGAGAAAGTTTTTACATTTTGGGACTACCAGAAAGGATCATGGCAAAAAAATAATGGAATTAGAATTGATCACATCCTGTTAAGCCCTCAGGCTAGTGATCGTCTCAAGTCCTGTCAAATTGATAGCTACATGCGCGGCGAGGATCGACCCTCAGATCATGCACCAATATGGATAGAACTCAACACCGATCATTAATGTCGTAATTGGTAGCTATATAACCAATCAAATCGACTCAATAGCAAACTAGGAATTGTACGCGAAGCTAGGTTCAATGCCGAATGCGATAAAATTCTAACTGCTCCATTTGGTAAATGATAAAAGCGAGCATTTTTTTGGGCAGCTCTTTGAACCTCTAAAACACGACCACGACGGTTCTTGGAGTAAAATTCTAGTGATTTTGGGAATCCTTTCTCTGATTTTTGCGACATGAAATAACTAAGTGCCGCTACATCCTCTAATGCCTGATTCGCTCCCTGAGCAAGATATGGGAGCATTGGATGACAAGCGTCCCCCAATAGAGCGAGGCTTGCACAGTTCCAGTCACATTTACTTTCGTATCCGAGAAGTCCCCATTTGTGAACTGAAACAAGTTTATCCAAAAGGAACCGAACACTTTTAAATGGTTTTAATTTTTCTGAAACTTCAGTTGGATCTGCAGCGTGTGACCAACCATCCAAGCTCCAAGTTTCTTCAGCAGTACAAATAATGATGTTTAACAGTGATCTTTTTATTAGAGGGTACATAACAACATGGCTACCCGGCGCAAGAAATATTTTTACCTCTGGTATCCTCCAAATATCATCCAAGTCATTAAGCGAAACTGTCGCTCGATAAGCGACTTGTTTCAAAAAAGATGGTGACGCAAATTTAAAAAAAGTATTGCGCGTAATTGAGTGTACTCCGTCGGCAGCAACTGCAACATTAAAGCTAAAATCGTGCGTCCCACACGAAATTACAGATGATACTGAGTTAGTAGACTTTACAAATGCCTTTCTACCAAATTGAAAATGAACGCCTTTTTCACATGCTTTTTCATAGAGAACATCAACCAAATCTGATCGATGAATTTGCAAAAAACTTGCTGAGTATCGTTTTGACGCGATGTCGCCAAGAGGAATCACTGAGACAACCTTATTATTTTCAGCGTTGCTGATTACTATTCTTTCTGGATGGGTAGAAAGCTTTTTGAGCTTTTCTTCAACACCTAAATTGCGAAGTACCTTTAATCCATTCGGACTAAGTTGGACTCCCGAACCAAATGTTGAAATGTGTTTGGAGCTTTCAAATACAGTTACACTGAACCCGCTATCTTTAAGCATTATTGAAAGCGCCAATCCACCAATTCCAGCACCAATTATTCCAATGTTAAATGAGTGATAAGACATAAAAGAATATGTTGACCAAAATTATACTATTAACCAAAATCCCTCCAATAATTGAAGTTACTCTTCCCTGTGAACCCGTTCTTTACGCTCATGCCTCTCTTGTGCTTCTAGGCTCAAAGTCGCAATAGGTCGGGCATCTAACCGCCNAAGGGAGATAGGCTCGCCNGTTTCTTCACAATAACCGTATGAACCGTCNTCAATACGCCNAATAGCTGCATCAATTTTGAAAATTAATTTCCTTTGTCTATCCCGAGTCCTAAGTTCAAGCGCTCTATCAGTTTCTTCAGAGGCTCTATCAGCAGAGTCTGGAATATTTCGAGTATCTTGCTGCATCCCCTCGATCGTCCCNTTGCTNTCCTCAAGAATAGAGTTTTTCCAGTCNATCAGCTTAGTCTTAAAATACTCAACTTGTCTATCATTCATAAACTTTTCGTTATCNTTGGGTTTATAATTTGAACTCATCGTTTAATTACTCATAATTAGAATCAAGATNTTGTTTAACTTTTCATAAATTCGATACTCGTAATTAATAGTTTTGTCACTAATAAGATTCAGAACTTGAACAAAAGAGAAAGATTTACTAAACCAAAAGTTGGAGAAAGGGACCCCAATGAATTTTGAAAGCACTTCTGAGTACATAGCTACTTCCGATTTAAGGATGGCCGTCAACGCCGCGATAACGCTGGAAAAGCCTCTACTTATTAAAGGTGAGCCAGGTACGGGAAAAACTGAACTAGCACGGCAAGTATCCANCAGTTTAAATCTTCCAATTATTGAGTGGAATATTAAATCCACTACTCGGGCTCAACAGGGATTATACGAATATGATGCGGTTAGCAGATTAAGAGATAGTCAACTAGGTGACGCTGATATAAACGACATCCAGCATTATATCAAAAAAGGGAAGTTGTGGGAGGCATTTGTATCCGATACAAAAATAGTCTTATTAATCGACGAAATCGATAAAGCAGACATAGAGTTCCCAAACGATCTATTACANGAATTGGATAAAATGGCATTTCACGTCTACGAAACGGGACAACAAATAGTTGCAAACCATCGGCCAATAATAATAATNACGTCTAATAATGAAAAAGAACTGCCAGACGCGTTCCTAAGAAGGTGCTTTTTTCACTTTATTAAATTCCCTGATCACGAGACTCTTGAAAAGATTGTCAAAATACATTTTCCTAGCATAAAAAAAAATTTACTGAATAATGCTTTAACGCAATTCTTTGAGATCCGTGAAACTCCAGGTTTAAAGAAAAAACCATCTACGTCTGAGATGCTGGATTGGCTAAAACTGTTATTAGCAGAGGATATTAGTCCGACGGACCTCAGAAATAGCTCAAAGAATATTCTTCCAAAATTACATGGTGCATTATTAAAAAATGAACAAGACGTTCAACTGTTCGAGCGTTTGGCATTTATGGCTAGAAGATAAAAATGAATAATCAATTATGAGGCTATTTCAATGATTCTACCAATNGCGTTCATAATTGGGGCTNTTTATGGAACTTTAAAGGCAAAACGACAAAATGGTAATAAGTTTGATGTGTTGCACTATGGAACAGCATACGGAATAGTGTTTGTATTGCTNACCCTCGTGTTTTCAATAATACTTCAACGTTTTGGGTTATTTTAATAAATGTTTCTAAAATTCTTCTCTGAATTAAAATTGCATAAAGTACCAGTCACTCTGAGAGAGTTCCTGACTTTTTTAGATGCTCTTCAATTAGGCCTGGCAAACTTTGANGCNGATGNATTTTATTANCTAGCNCGAACAAGCCTAATTAAAGACGAGAAAAACATTGATAAATTTGACCGCGTATTTGGATCAGTTTTCGGAGGTGCTCAAAGTCTTTCAATTGAGGATCTTTTCAATTCTTCTGAAATACCAAAAGATTGGATTGAAAAACTTTCAGAACGCTTTCTATCTTCAGAAGAAAAAAAACAGATTAAGGCCCTTGGCGGTTTTAAAAAACTAATGGACACATTGAAACAAAGACTCAAAGAGCAAGAAAAACGACATCAAGGTGGTAATAAATGGATTGGTACAGCTGGGACATCACCTTTTGGTGCATATGGNTTTAATCCAGAAGGGATCCGNATTGGACAAAANGANAGTAGACATCAACGAGCGGTAAAAGTCTGGGATAAACGNGANTTCAAGGACTTTGANGAAAATTTTGATCTNGGTACGAGGGGTATGAAACTGGCTTTAAAACGACTNAGGCGTTGGGCNAGAGATGGCATGGAAGAAGAACTAGATTTAGGACAAACCATAACCGCAACTGCNAAAACAGGTTATCTANATATTAAAACTCGGCCAGAAAAGTCAAACGCGATAAAAGTACTTTTATTCTTTGATATCGGTGGTTCAATGGACGCCCACATTCAACAAATTCAGGAACTCTTTTCAGCTGCAAAAACCGCATTCAAGCATATGGAATATTATTATTTTCATAATTGTCTNTATGAAGGGGTGTGGAAAGAAAATATCCGACGATGGACCGAACAACTGTCCACACACGAAATTTTTAGAACCTATGGCTCAGACTATAAATGCATTTTTGTTGGCGACGCAGCGATGAGCCCTTATGAAATTGAGATGCCAGGAGGTGCGAACGAGCATTACAATAAGGAGACAGGACGAATTTGGCTTGAACGAGCAATTGCACAATGGCCGAGCAATATTTGGATAAATCCTATTCCGGAAGAGCAATGGGATTACAGTCAATCAACCCAAATCATAAATAGTATATTTGANAAGAGGATGGTACCTTTATCGATGAAAGGGCTAGAGACTGGAATGAAAATACTGACTTAGTGGAGNNGCAAAATGATTAAATTTATTTTTTTATTTATTTTACCGATTATTTTTGGATCCTTAACCAGTCTAAGTATTGGGAAAAAAAGCAATAAAAAATTAATCTCTGAGTCTACTCCACTCACTGAACCCATACTAAAATCCCTCACGAATCGAATAGCAAGAAGTATTAATCTCGTTGAAATTCCCGTAAGAATTCATGAAGTGAGATCGTTCAACGGGCTCGCCACGTCTGATGGTAATATATTTCTGACAAGAGGAGCACTGGATGATTTCTATGATGGAAAAGTTACTGCAGAAGAGCTATCAAGTATTATNGCTCATGAGCTNGGACATGTGGCACTTGGACATTCAAAAAGAAGGTTGATCGACTTTTCNATGCAAAACGCATTNAAGATAATTTTGAGCTTGACTATTGGCCGGCTTATTCCCGCGATAGGAGCTTATATCGCAAACTTTTTTACAAGTCTTCTCGCAGCAAAACTTTCGCGTAACGATGAATATGAAGCAGACGCCTATGCTGCCGCCATATTGGCAAAATCGGGTATTGGAACAANCCCCCAGATTAGCCTTTTAAAGAAGTTGGAGAATTTAGGGAATGATAACGGATCAATTCCTCAATGGTTAATGAGCCATCCAAAAAGTTCTGATCGAATTCTAGCGATAGAAAAACTTACAGAAAAATGGAAAAATAAAAGCTAAGCAATTGTTTTCTTTGCTAACCGAGGTAACTTGTATTTTTTCAGAAATGAACGCTTAGAATGACCATGAAAATTATTATTTTTACTTAATTCGAAAACGTTTTGAATAACCAACTCGACCGTTTTTGGATACTTATTAAATAATTCCAAAAGAAAACTATCAGCGCTTTGAGGAATTATACCGTATGTAATTAAGGTTCTTGACGGAAAGTCTTTTAAGTTGTTTGTTAATAATACTTGTGCTTTACCTNTGATNGCACTGGCCAGAACATGCCTGTCGTTTTCATCNGGNAAGTAAAGNNTATCTATTAAGNTAGGATCGCAAATAACTAAAGATTCGCTCCATTCAGCTTTCATTAATAAAATTTCAATTCTAATACGNTCAGCTAACGCACTAGTATTTTTTGAACNAAAATATACCCATTCTTCGATTATCTTGTCTGACCAAAGAGGAAAAAATAATTTTTTCTGTGCCAANTGGAGAAGTATCGAGCGAATTGGGCTTGGTATTAAGACACACGTATCTAACAACACTCGCATTAGTTTGGATCACCNAAATGAGATTAACTTAATAATAATTTAATTGACCGCTTTTTAAGTTCGCATTTTTTAACCATTCAAAAATAAAGCCTCCGACTGAATACATTGAGAGCACATAAGCTTCATTATCACTAACTGACCATATAGCAACCGCTAAATTAGCAATCCGGGTCCTACGAAACCCACCGACGATGAATTCTTTAGGATTTAAATCCACGGGAGTCCCTTTGGATAAGACCTCTCGCCAACCATTTCCAAACAATTTAAAGCACCGGCGAGAGTCCGACATATCCAAACATAGATGATTATTACTTTTCATTTTTGTTTTGATTTTTTTTGTAAATTTAGCTACATCACTGCTCTTGAGAATAATTGCGTACTCATCCGTAGACATCCATGCAACACTCATTTTCTTACTGGTATTAATTTTCCCAGTTNCTGGAGCNTCAAGACCCGTAACTGCATCAAGCAAGCCACGGATTTTTACGTCCGAAAAGTTGGCTTTTACTATGACAAATCCAAAATCTGAAACTTCCTCAATCGAAATCACTGCTTCATCAGCTAACCTATTCATGTTGCTTGCTCCCCTCAGGATCGTAAAATACTGGATCTACGATCCGCGCTTTAATCACCGTCGAATCACTTATTGGAAAGTCAATCTCATCNTCAATTCTATCTAATCCCCCNTCAATCAAGCCGAGCGCAATAGATCTATCTAAGGTTGGTGAGAAATATGTGGACGTAACATATCCAATAATCTTNCCNCTACTAGANTCTTCAGTNTNAGANACAGCATGTGCTCCATCAGGTAAAACTATTTTCGNGTCTNCGGTTAATAGACCAACTAGGCGCTTACGATTAGATNNTGTCATAAAAGTTCGTTCATGNGCGCGCTTACCNATGAAGTCTTTTTTCTTTTTTGATACCGCCCAATCAAGGTTTAAATCCTGTGGGATCACGGTCCCATCTGTTTCATCACCAATCATTATAAAACCTTTCTCTGCTCGCATCACGTGCAAAGCCTCGGTTCCATAGGGTTGAATACCAAATTTAGCACCNATATCCAGACATTTTTNCCAGAAATTCAATCCTGTTTTGGTCGGAACCGCCACCTCATAAGAGAGCTCNCCAGAAAATGAAATTCTATAAATATTAACGTCAACATTCTCATAATTGCAGGTAAGCATGCCCATGAATGGTAAATCTTGTGACGAAAAAGAACGCTCGAAAACATTTTCTAAAACATTTCGAGCANTAGGGCCAACAATAGCAAGTTGTGAAAATTTTTCAGTAACGTTTGAAATAAAAACCTTCAAATTCCACCACTCTGTCTGGATCCACTCTTCCATCCAAGCGAATACTCTGTCTGAACCACCTGATGTGGTATGACAAATAAAAGTATCTTCATCTAACCTCACTACAACGCCATCATCAAATAGAAACCCATTTTCATTACACATGAGCCCATATCTGCACTTTCCTACCTTTAGGTTTGAAATCAAATTTGTGTAGATTANATCTAAAAATTTGGCTGCATCAGGCCCTTTAACAATAATTTTTCCAAGAGTAGATGCGTCAAGTAAGCCAACTTTGGTTCGTGCATTCAAAACTTCTCGTTTTACTGCCGCAGGAATTGTTTCTCCCTTTCGAATATACGTATACGGACGCCTCCAATCGGCTACTGGTTCCCAGTGTGCACCGTTACCCTCGCNCCAACCATCAATTGCTGTCCTACGCGTCGCCTTGAATAAGTTACCACGCGCATCACCAGCAATTGATCCTAACGAAATTGGAGTATACGGGGGTCTAAATGTAGTGGTCCCTACTTCTGGAATCGGTTCACCTAAATGATGCGCTAACGTAGCTATCCCATTTATATTCGATAATTTACCTTGATCCGTTGCCATTCCTAATGTGGTATATCGTTTGGCATGTTCAACGCTCTGATACCCCTCTAAAACTGCCTGTTTTATATCAGAAACTTTTACATCATTCTGAAAGTCAACAAATGATTGCGCCTTTAGCTTTGAACCCGCCCCATCCGGTATTAACCAAACGGGTTTAATATTATTTTCCTGTTCTTCTCTAAATTTTGGCTCTGGAAACTCCTCAGCCGTTAAACCCAAATTATTAGTTACCTTCATGGCAGTTGTAATAGCCGACCTAAAGCAACTTAACGTCGAGGATAAACCTGAAGCACCTCCCACCGGAAAGACAAAACTTTGACCGTCAGCGTCCTGAGGGGGATGATCCAAATTAGGGGAAAACATTACTTTCTGATCATCCCAAGCTAACTTCCCTCCGCAATGAGACCATAAATGAACCACGGGAGACCAGCCACCNGACATNGCNATAACATCACATTCAATAACTTCATCAGCTGTTCCNCTACCATTTTGAGAGCAAATAGAAACAGATTGAACATATCGTTTCCCAAAAACCTTTGCTATAGCCTTGCCATTTCGTACATTNATGCCNAGTTTCTTTGCCTTGAGAACTAGTTCTCCCTCGCTATTTTCTCTNACGTCAATTATNGCTGGAACTGATAACCCAACCGAATTTAAATCAAGGGCGGTTTTATAAGCGTCATCGTTATTCGTCAATATCACTGTCCTATCACCTGGAGAGACACCATATAACTTCACATAATCTCTAACTGCAGATGCTAACATCACACCCGGAATATCGTTACCAGGNAAAACAAGTGGACGTTCAATAGACCCTGANGCTAAAATAACTTGCTTGGCGCGTATTTTCCATAGACGGTGCCGGACTAAACCGGCATCAGGTTCATGNTCGGAAACCCGCTCATATCCTAAAACATAGCCATGATCATAAATACCAGAAGCCATNGTCCGCATTCTAATCCGAACATTCCCAAGTTGATTAATTTTAATCAACATTTTATTGATCCAACCTTGCGCATTGTCTTCATCAAATTCAGCGGTGTCCACAAGAGCGCGTCCTCCAAGATACGGTGCTTGCTCTAAGAGCAGAGTTCTGGCGCCAGATAAACCTGCTTGATAGGCAGCCGTAATCCCAGAAAGACCTCCGCCTACAATTAGGACATCGACATGACAATAAAAATGTTCATATCTGGCAGAATCTGCATAACTTGGTGGGCGACCAAGTCCTGCTGAAGACCGAATTAATGGCTCAAAAAGGTGCTTCCAGGCGACTCTTGGGTGAATGAATGTTTTATAATAAAAACCTGCGGAAAATAATGGTGCAAATAGAGAGTTTATATATCCAAAATCAAATCTTAAAGTTGGCCAATTATTCTGAGACTTAGCTCTTAATCCATCAAATAATTCAATTGTAGTCGCTCGTTGATTCGGTTCGAATGACTTTCCTCGACCTAGCTCAAACAAAGCGTTAGGCTCTTCGACACCGCTCGCAATAAGTCCCCGAGGACGATGATACTTAAACGATCTACCCAAGAGAGTTTCATTGCTTGCAAGCAAAGCCGATGCCAAAGTATCTCCCTGAAATCCAGAGTGCCTCTTTCCATCAAACAAAAAATCTAATTTACTTTCTCGGTTGATCAATAGACCTCCCTTGGATAACCGACTACTCATTTTGAAAACCCCTTCCAATCAGGTCTTCTACTCTTGATTTTTCGGATGATAGATGCCGGGGGTTTTAAGGTTTGTGCTGAATAAGTTCCAAAAACTTCCATAGTCAAAGTGCAACGCGCCGCTATAAACCATTTCCCACATCCAAATTGATGCAACCATCTTTCAAAATGAACTCCTCTTGGATTTTTTCTATAAAACAAATAATCTGCAAAATCTTTTTCAGAGGATGAGCCTAACTCACGCGTAATGTGCGCCTCACCGCCTGAAACTAGTTCGGTTTCGTCAGCCACAAATTGGCAGTATGGACATTTAAACTTTAACATAATTTTCTCCTAGTGAGCTACAGCAGCGGCGACACTTTCGTCAATCATCCGACCCTCTTTAAATCTACTTAAGCTAAACGGCGTAGCTAAGTCCTGATTCGATGAATTGGCTATCAACTCTGCGGTTGCCCATCCAGAACCGGGTATAGCTTTAAAACCACCAGTGCCCCAACCACAATTTATGAACACTCCTTCAACCGGTGTTTTTGATATGATTGGAGATCGATCACCCGTCATATCAACTATTCCACCCCACTGCCGTAATTTTTTGAGCCTACTGATTATTGGGAAGGTTTCAATTAACGCAGTAACTGTTTCTTCAACGTGCTGAAAGCTCCCTCGCTGAGTAAAATTATTATAGCTATCGGCTCCACCACCGATTACAAGCTCTCCCTTGTCAGACTGACTCATGTATCCATGGACAGTATTCGCCATTACAACACAGTCCATGACAGGCTTTATCGGTTCAGATACCAGTGCTTGTAAGGCAACAGACTCAACTGGTAACCTGAACCCACACATTTGTGCAAGCTCACCGGAATGACCAGCAACCACGATACAGAGTTTCTTAGTTTTTATAATGCCTTTGGATGTTTCAACCGAATTCACCCCTTTTATATCCGAATGTACAGAAGTCACAGCGCATTTTTCAATTATATCAACACCAAGATCAGAAGCAGCCCGCGCGTATCCCCAAGCTACAGCATCGTGTCTCGCGGTGCCACCGCGGGGCTGCCAGAGTCCTCCGAGCACTGGAAACCTTGGTCCATTAATATTAATTATTGGGACTATGTCTTTAACCCTTTGGGGACCAACCATCTCTGTCTTTACTTTAAGAATTCTATTTGCATGTGCTGTTCTCTTCATTGCCCGTAACTCGTGCTCGGTTTGACAAAGCATCATTACTCCTCTTGGACTAAACATGATATTATAATTTAAGTTTTGACTTAAGCTTTCATATAATTTTCGGGATTTCTCATAAATCGCCGAGGACTCTTCTTGGAGATAATTAGAACGAATAATTGTCGTGTTTCTTCCAGTATTTCCGCCACCTAACCATCCCTTTTCGACTACCGCTACATTGGAAATACCATGATTTTTCGCAAGATAAAAAGCTGTCGCAAGTCCATGTCCACCTGCTCCGACAATAATTACCTCATAACTCTTCTTAGGATTGGGAGATCGCCAAGCCCTCTCCCATCCTTCATTATATCTTGTAGCTTCCTTGACTAACGAAAAAATTGAATACCGCTTCAAAAGGATTCTCCCCGTGCTTTAAATCTTTAACAACGACTTTGAACATCTCTTACTGTATGAATAAATGATCCCGCAACTTTTACCATATTGCCTTATAATACTACTTCGTCTCTTTTAATGTGACAAAAAGCGACACTTTAATTTAAAAGTGAGTAATTAATATACACTTACTTGTTTATGGCTGATAAAGATAGCCCATAGGCTGTATTCTAATAATTTGAAATCAAAAGGCTAGCAAAATGTATTGGCTGTTCATCGGATTAAGTGCAATTTTAATTTTACCAGCCATTATTTTTGTTATGAAGTCGATGTTAAATATAGGGGCGAGTGAAGAACTCGAAACGAATCTAGAAATAGCTTTTTTAAAAAATCAGTTACTACAAATTAACAAGAATTTAGAAAGCGGAATTTCAAGTAAAGATGATGAATTTAATCGAAATTCAATCTCAAGAAGAATTCTCAAATTGCATCAAAGTACTGCTATCAAAACTGAGTTCATTCCCGCACCAAAAAAGATTACGAAGTTTATCGTAATTTGCATAAGTCTGATGTGTATATTTGGAACTCATTTAACTTACCTTATAACAGGCGATAGTTTTTTTAATTCACAAAATATGATCAATGTTAAACTAGGAAACTTTAAAACCGAGCAAAATCAACAATCGCAAGAAACAATAGAAGCGAAAATACTAACCGATAAAAATCCCAGAATTGAAAAAGAACTAAATTTAGAATTAAACTCTTTTAAGTCCTTAGTAGAAGAATTAAAAACAGCGCTTGAAAATCGACCTAACGATCTCCAAGGACAAAAGTTGCTTGTGAAAAATAGTTTTCAAATTGGAGATTTTTCTACTGCTCGAAAAGCACAAAAAAAAGTTTTGGAACTTCTTAAATCTGAAGCTAAGTCGTCTGATTACTCAAAATATGCTGAATTGTGCATCATTGCAGCTTCCGGTTACGTTTCGCCTGAGGCCGAAGCGGCAATAGAAACTGCAATTTCTCTGAACCAAAAAAATAGTCAAGCCAACTTTTATTTAAGCCTTTTGCAGTTACAGAAACAAAAATTCTCACCTGCTTTCGAAACATGGGTCAAACTTCTTCAAAATGAGCCATCCTCTTCAAAATGGATAAACATATTAGTTCAACAGATAGAAAACTTTTCCGTCAACTTAGGTGCTAACCTGATTGAAGGGCAACAACTCACATCAGAATATTCTAGCATTACATTCGATTTTCTGAAAGTTTTAACAGCCCTCGAGCAACGTCTAAACCAGTATGAAGAACCAATTGAGGCCTGGGCTTCACTTATAACAAGTTATCAAAATTTAAAATTTTTGCAAAAAGCTGAAGTAAAAATTAAAAATTTCAAATCTCAATACCCGTTATTAAATAGCCAAGTAGAACAATTAGGAGAAGGCTTAAAGGAAAAATGAGTTTTGATCATATTTATGAATGTCTTACACAAATACCCCAAAATGGAGCTATCATGGGGCTTGACCTTGGTACAAAAACTATAGGAGTAGCTGTTTCTGATATTGATCAAACAGTAGCAACGGGTATAAAAACAATAAACCGAATTAAATTTCAGACAGATTTAAAAGAACTAAAATTTATTATTGCGCATCGAGAAATAAAAGGAGTAATCCTTGGGCTACCAAAAAATATGAGCGGCACAGAGGGCCCGAGATGTCAATCTATTCGAGCTTTCGCAAAAAATATGGCTCCTGCAATCGCAATACCTATTTCGTTTTGGGATGAACGGCTATCTACGGTGGCCGCCGAACGATCTCTACTGGAAGCCAATGCCTCCCGAAAAAAAAGATCAGAAGTTATCGATTACGTCGCAGCTGCCTTTATTTTACAAGGTGCATTAGATCGATTATCAGTTTTAAAAAGGGGACGTAACTTTGACTGATCATGTTTGGAGAAGAAAAGAAGTAGACAGCCCATGTGTCAAACTTTGTGTGATCGATCCAGAATACAACTTGTGTATTGGTTGTTTTAGAACGATTGCCGAAATCAGCAAATGGTCAGCGCTGACCCCTGAGAATAGAAGAAAAATAATATCCTCATTGAAAGAAAGAGGGAAATTTTTCAGACCAAAACGACGAGGAGGCAAGTCGCGACACGGAAGGGATTAAATGTTTTGATTGAGCCAAATTTGAGGTTCTTTTAAAGTAGGTCTAAAATACGCAATCATTCGACCCTTTTCATCTGATCTTCCATGCTTTCCCCATGGCATTACACCGTGAAGGACTTGCCGATGCAAGATATAAGTTCCACCAAGAGGAACCACAATTTTTTTTTGCTCACACTTTAAAAAGGCTTCTTTCCTAGCTTCTTGGTAAATTTCAGTAATATCTAAATCTTTCCAGAGTTTTACTGAGCTTTTTAAAAGTCTCCGAGAAATTGCATCCCTCATTATTTGATGAGACCCCTCCCAAACAACCAATGGTGCAGCGAACGCATTAAAATTTACTAACGGAATACCAAAGATAAAAGTGTGGTATTGTTGAGCATATCTACGCTTAGGTTGACCAATAGGTATGATACCGTCTAAGTGAGCACCAAAATAATTTTTCCTGTAGTTAAATGATGCTAACGTCTCACTTTTGCTTGGTTGCGGATATCCTCGATAACAAATTGACACTTGGGCTTGGTCCCATTCACTAAATAATTTTCCATACCTACCTACAATTGACCTAACAGCTTTTCCTTTTAAGGAAACACCATTCAACTTTCCATGTGAGTCGTTCTTCAAAAAATTTGCACCTACAAACCAAGTTCCACCACATCTTAATTGTTTCTTATTAAAGTAATTTTTATCTAATTTTTGCTGAGAGATTTTCTTGGCTTGATCAATCCACTCATACATTTCCTTATCAGGGTCTAAAACAGCCCATCCAAAACGATTAAAAAAATTCCAGTTAAAACCCATGTCGAATTTTCCTCTACCAATATCTGTTATGGCAAACCTTATCGATTGCTTCCTTTACAACTGATATATCCGCGCCTGGTCGATGAGCATTTTGCGATAAAATTCGTCTAAAATGGCGGGAACCAGAGACCCCATTAAATGCTCCAAGAATATGTCGCGTCATTTTATTTAATCGTGTACCACGTTCCAATTCGCACTCGATATACTCACAAAACTGGGCTAAAACGTCTTTCATAGTTGTGTTGACTAATTCTTTTTCAAAAATTTCCTTATCCGCTAATAGCAAAATATGGTGTGGGTTATAATATGCTGCTCGACCAATCATAACTCCATCTAATCCGTCATTTAAAAATCTATTAGCCTCGGTCAAATTATTTATTCCACCATTTATAACTATCTCCGTTTGAGGGAATCTTTTTTTCATCTCGATTACAAGCTCATAATCCAAATTAGGAATATCACGATTCTGCTTTGGAGTGAGGCCTTTTAATAACGCTTTTCTTGCATGAATTATGATACCATCTACCCCAGCACTAATAAGATACTCTAGAAACGCTGGTAAAGTGACTTCTGGATCCTGATCATCCACACCTAAACGGCACTTTACAGTAATTTTAGCATTTTTTACTTCTTTTTTCATTCTTGAAAGACAATCAAAAACAAGTTTAGGTTCCTTCATTAACGTTGCTCCGAAACACCCCGATTGTACACGATCAGAGGGACATCCTAAATTCAAATTTATTTCGTCGTAGCCAAAATCTATACCAATTTTTGAGGCCTCTGATACTTCCCATGGATTTGATCCACCTATCTGTAAGGCTACCGGGTGCTCAATCTCGTTAAACCTCAACAATTGATCTCTATTTCCATTAATTATTGCGCCACTTGTAATCATTTCACTATACAAAAGAGTTTTTTTTGACAGCAACCTGTGAAAAACGCGGCAATGCCTATCAGTCCAATTCATCATCGGCGCAATCGACAAACGGGGATCAATCTTCGGCATCTACATATCCATAATCACATTTTGAAATTAACCTTAAATTATCGATTAACTTAAGTATGACTGATCAAACAAAATTCTTTCCTCGCAGCGCTTTGCCAAAAGCTTCAAAAATTAGAGCCGAAACAGGATCACTTTTTGCCTGCCATTCGGGGTGCCATTGCACTGCTAAACTGAAGCCTTTGGCATCCCGAATGTAAAGAGCCTCAGGGGTACCATCAGATGCAAACCCATCTAAAACAATTCGTGCACCTAATTCATCGATACCCTGCCCATGAAGAGAATTGACCATAACATTTGATGTTTTAAGCACTTTTGAAAAAACGCTATTCGCCACTAGATCTATACTATGTCTGGTTGCAAATTTTTCGTCCAAAGTACCCTCTGGTGGCATTCGATGATTAATACGACCTGGTAACTCTCTTATCTCAGGATGTAAAGTTCCACCAAAAGCAACATTAAACTCTTGAAACCCACGACAAATCCCAAGAATTGGTTTGCCAATTTCGACACAATGTCTAATCAAGGGAAGTGTCACTGCATCCCTGTTTAAATCAAAAATACCGTGTGCTTCAGTTTCTTTATGCCCATAAAATTTTGGGTGTACATTTGGTCTACCGCCAGTAAACACGAAACCATCACAAATCTTCGCCAACTCCTCCGGCTGAGCATTATTTGGCAAGCTGGGTATTATAAGGGAGATAGCATCACAAAGATCTGAAACAGCCTCTATGTTCATTTCACCAGACGCTTGCACAGGGTAGTCATCATTTACTAAATAATAATTGCCAATAATTCCGACTAATGGCCTCGCCATTTAAGTACCTCATAGTCAAAGACGCATTCATACCAATGAAGCACTAGCACATCTAAACAATTCTTAACAATATTTTTCTTGAATTGACCTGCTGAGAATATAAAAAACAGTTTATAAACTGTAATTAACTTTTTTCCTCTTTTATTCTTAAATTTTTATAAACTATATCCTTTAACATTTAATATTATGGTAATTTAAATAAAAGGAAGTAAGAGAACAGCGACTACTATTAGTCAGAGTCATTTCGGGGTGTAGTTGACAGGTTATCAACAATTTAATGGCAAACATTGCATCCACAAGACAAATGCAATTTTAGACCAACATTCGAGATTTTTTTTCAAAAGTTGGAACGAAAATTACTTGTTTTAGGAAGAAAAAATATAATGTAAATAATTATAAAAATAGGGTTACTTAAGTTAAACACAATGCTACTTCACGAGTTAGAATTATAACGTTTCGATTGGACAATAATGAACAAAATTAACACCACAACATATCTGAAGGACTATAAACCATCTCCTTTTTCAATCAAATCAGTCGATTTGACTTTCAAACTTTCACCGAAGCGTACCCAAGTGACTGCTAAAATACTATTCTCGCCCAAGGTTCCTGATCAGGACTTAGAGTTGGACGGAGTTGAACTTGAACTTAAAAAAGTAACTATTGACGGTAAAAATCAAGATCTCGACGCCCTAATTTATACAGTGAACGGACTTACAGTTCCCAAAAAGATGCTTCCTGCAAGTGATTTTTTTTGGGAAGCCGAAACAAATATTGTACCAGATACAAATAGTGCTCTTGAGGGACTCTACCGGTCAGCAGGAGTATATTGTACACAATGTGAAGCGCAAGGCTTCAGAAAAATCACATATTTTCTTGATCGCCCCGATATTTTGGCAGTCTATACTGTCCGAATCGAAGGTAAAGAACCAATTCTTCTTTCTAATGGCAATCTCGTCGAGAGTAGGCCTGGATTTGCAAAATGGTACGACCCCTGGCCAAAACCGAGTTACCTGTTCGCACTAGTAGCAGGTAATTTAACTAGTTTTAACGACAAATTTCAGACAGTATCAGGTAGAATCGTTGACCTACGAATTTATGTGCGGCCAGAAGATATTGATAAATGTGCTTATGCCATGGGTGCTTTAAAAAGGTCCATGCGTTGGGATGAAATTGAGTACAAGCGCGAATATGATCTTGATCTTTTCATGATCGTTGCAATTGATGATTTCAATATGGGAGCAATGGAAAATAAAGGGTTAAATATTTTTAATTCAAAATATATTCTCGCAGATGATAAAACTGCTACTGATAAGGATTATGAAAATATCGAACGAATCATTGCACATGAATATTTTCATAATTGGACTGGCAATAGGATTACTTGTAGAGACTGGTTTCAACTTTGTTTGAAAGAAGGTCTAACAGTTTTTCGTGATCAACAGTTTTCAGCAGAAATGCGAGGTTTCCCAATTACCAGAATAGAGGACGTCTTGGTATTACAGGCCCAACAATTCAGAGAAGACGATGGACCACTATCCCACCCAGTGCGACCGACGGAATACTTAGAAATAAATAACTTCTATACAGCAACGGTTTATGAAAAGGGCGCCGAACTTGTGAGGATGTTAAAACTGATTGTAGGAAAAGACCATTACGATAAAGCATTACAAGAATATTTCGTTAAATTCGATGGCCAAGCCTGTACTGTTGAAGACTGGTTAGAGGTCTTTGAAAGAACAGCTAAAATTAATTTGAGTCAATTCGCACTATGGTACCACCAAAAAGGCAGGCCAATCGTTGAAGTGACTGACGCATTTAAGGACGGCACATTCACAATGACATTTTCTCAAAAATTAGCAAACAACAAAAACTACGAGTCAATGCCAATGCTGATTCCAATTAACATAGGACTACTTAATAAAAATGGAGATGAGATTCGCGATACTGAAACTTTTCTACTTTCAAAAAACAAACAGTCAATTACATTTGACGGATTATCATCAAAACCTATTCCTTCAACTTTAAGAGACTTTTCCGCACCAATTACGATTATCGAAAACATGTCGGACGATGAATTACACATCTTAGGAGGATACGATAAAAACCTTTTTCATCGTTGGAATGTTCTCAGACAACTCACATTCAAAGCTCTTGAGAGATTCATTTATCATGAAGAGCCAATTTCGACCCGTCTTCTATCCAGTTTAGAAAAAACACTTTATTCCAAT
Organism: Paracoccaceae bacterium; assembly: GCA_002705045.2. Taxonomy (GTDB): domain Bacteria; phylum Pseudomonadota; class Alphaproteobacteria; order Rhodobacterales; family Rhodobacteraceae; genus JAYZEV01. The sequence goes on from PAHT02000072.1 coordinate 50,072, forward strand.
AATTTGAGTCCTGCATATAGAGCTTTGATTGTGACGCCCCCGAGCGCTAATGATTGCCTTACCTACTTATCCAGCAAAAAAAGAAATATAGATCCACTAAAAATTCATGCTGCACTTCATTCTTTTAACAGAGCCCTCTTCGCAAGATGTAATAATTATATTACTGATTTTTTTCATAACTATGCATCTTCAGCTGGATACGAAACAAAATCAGAACAAAAAGAGCTCAGAGCACTCAAACTAAAATTAATGGATTTATTCTGTCATTGTGATGAAGGCATAGAAACCTTAAAAAAACTACATAGAACTGCCTTTAACATGACAGATGAAATAGGGTCGTTGGCACTGTTGATAAAACACGATAGCATTGATACCGAAGCAGATCAATTTTACGAAAAATGGAAATTAAACAATAATGTAATCGACAAATGGTTTTCAACGCAAGCAGTCTACACTGCTCCAGAAAAATCTTTCAAAGTTGTATCAGCCCTTACCAATCACAAGAGTTTCAAACTACAAAACCCAAACCGCTTCAGAAGCCTAATTGGAGCGTTCGCAGCAAATAATTTCTGTGGATTCCATCAATCTGACGGCACAGGCTACAAACTAGTTGCAGACTGGTTAATTAAACTTGACAGAATAAATCCTCAAACAGCAGCCCGTGTCTGCACCGCTTTCGATAATTGGAAACTTTTTGACTCAGAAAGACAAATAAAAATGAAAAAGAACTTAAGACGTATAGCAAGAATACCGAATATTTCGAAAAATAGCTATGAAATCACGAACTCCATACTAAAAAAATAACGGTTAACTTATCAATTTCCTTGCGTTTACAGAAAGAGCAAAATAAAAATTGTATAATTTATGAGAGGAGAAAATGATCGCAATCTTTCAAGAAACATCGAAACCAAAGGTAATTGAAGGGTTAACTGGAGATTGGGAGTTAGTTATCGGTATGGAAATTCATGCTCAAATTTCCTCAAAGTCGAAGCTTTTCTCTGGAGCCTCGACATCTTTTGGTTCAGAACCAAATTCAAATGTGAGTTTCATAGACGCCGGAATGCCCGGAATGCTTCCGGTACTTAATAAATTCTGCATAGAGCAAGCCGTACGAACTGGGCTCGGCCTAAATGCCAAAATAAATCTTATATCAAAATTCGACAGAAAAAATTATTTCTATCCAGATCTTCCTCAAGGCTATCAAATCAGTCAATTATTTGAACCTTTGGTTGGAGAAGGTGAGGTAACAATTGACGTAAAACCTGGCATCACCAGAAAAGTTCGGATTGAAAGAATACATATTGAACAGGACGCCGGAAAGTCTATTCACGATTTAGATCCAGAATTAAGTTTTGTTGACCTAAATCGAACTGGAGTTGCCTTAATGGAAATAGTCTCAAAACCAGATATTCGAAGCCCAGAAGAAGCGTCAGAATATGTTCGCAAAATCAGACAAATTCTACGATACCTGGGAACCTGCGATGGAAATATGCAGGAAGGATCCCTCAGGGCTGACGTAAATATTTCGGTTTGTCGAGTTGGGGACTATAGCAAATATGAAGAGACGGGCGATTTATCCTCCCTTGGAACGAGGTGTGAGATAAAAAATATGAACTCTATGCGTTTTATCCACCAAGCCATTGATTTTGAGTCAAAACGACAGATTGGAATTATCGAAGATGGTGGCCTGATAAATCAAGAAACCCGCCTTTATGATCCTGAAAAAAATGAAACAAGATCACTAAGATCAAAGGAAGAAGCTCACGACTACCGATACTTTCCTTGTCCCGACTTGCTACCACTCGAATTAAAAGAACGTTGGGTTAAATCTATAGCTGAAACGCTACCTGAGTTACCTGACATTAAAAGAAATCGTTTCATTTCAACCTATGGAATCACAGAGTACGATGCTTCGATTTTAACTGCAGAAATCGAAAGTGCCGATTTTTTTGAGAAGGTTGCTAAAACTAGAGATGGAAAAACATCTGCAAACTGGATCATCAATGATCTATTTGGCCGGCTCAACAAGGAAGCAATTAGTCTTGACCAGAGTCCTATATCAGCGGATCAACTTGGAGGCATTATCGACCTAATTTTAGCAAATCAGATCTCAACTAAGATAGCAAAGGAACTATTTGACATAGTTTGGCGAAATGGTGGGGATCCCGCGGACATAGTAGTTAAAAATGGGATGCTTCAAGTATCGGATATTTCGTCACTCGAGGAGGTTATTTCTCAGATTATCGACAAAAACCCAGAACAAGTTAATAAAATTAAAACAAATCCAAAACTGATTGGTTGGTTTGTAGGCCAAGTCATGAAAGCGACTGATGGTAAAGCTAATCCAAAATCAGTAAATGAGCTGTTAACGGAAAAACTACTAATAAAATAAAAGTTAGAAATTAATAGCTATCAGAACATGATTACAGATTAAGTTTAATCAGCTGAGAGATTTAAAGACAAAGCATGAACACGCTCCTCCAGCTCATTCTTTAAAGCTTTATGAACTGCCCGTTGTCGGTCAATACGCGACATACCCACAAAGCTCTTTGAAGTCATACGAACTCGAAAATGCGTTTCTCCTCCTGGTTTTGCACCACTATGGCCGGCGTGAAGATCACTTTCGTCTATCACTTCCAAATCACTCGGTGCAAATTCCTTTATCAACTTATTCTCTATCCGATCAAAATATTTCATTTTTTTTTCTCACATAATAAAGTTTCACTTGGACTTCTCAAAATATGCTCTAATGTAATGTCCTCAAACTATAAAGGTTAAAGAGAGAATTGGATGAACAAACGTACACCTTTAGATTTCGACATATCTGTTTCAGCCGATAAAAAGCGTCGGGCCAAACGACGTAATAGCACGGGAGCTTTTGAATCATCTGGAAGATCATGCTATCACAAAGGGTGTGAATTAGAAGGGAAATACCGAGCACCAAAATCATCTGAGTTATTAACAGAATTTAATTGGTTTTGTCAAAAACATGTTCGTGAATATAATTTAAAATGGAACTTTTTTGAAAATCATTCCTCAGCAGAACTCGAAGAACAAATTAAAGATGACGCAGTTTGGAGTAGAAAAACTTCTCCGATTGGTAAAGACAATAACAAACTTCATACTGAAGGTCGGTCATGGGCACGATTAGGATTTAACGATCCTCACGAAATTTTAGGAGATAAAGGCACTAAAGATTCTTCCAGTAATTATAGATCTGTCTCACAGCGACGACTTCCACCGAGCGAGCGGAAGGCACTAGAAATTCTTGATGGAAAAGATACTATGACAAAAAGTCAGATCCGAAAAATTTACAAAGCATTGGTAAAGGACTTACATCCAGATATGAATGGTGGGCGCCGAGATGATGAAGAACGGCTGACAGAAGTAGTGTGGGCCTGGGATCAAATTAAAGCAAGTAGAATTTTTAAAAATTAATTTTGTGTTCATAATTAGGCTATTAAATTCAATATATGAACTTAATTTCTAGAATAAAACCAAATATAAGGAAGTTCCATGAGTAAAGATTTAAAACCTACACGAAGTATTAATGTCAGAGAAACATTTAATATTGACAGTGAACTTTCAATTCTTGGATTTGCTCAACGAATGGAACGAGTTCCCGAAATTGATCCTAATTATAGATTTGATAGAACAACAACTTTGGCAATTCTTGCCGGGTTTCAACATAACCGCCGGGTCATGATCCAAGGATACCATGGCACAGGAAAATCTACACATATTGAGCAGGTTGCAGCCCGTCTGAATTGGCCATGTGTCCGGATCAATTTAGATAGTCATATAAGCCGGATCGATCTGATTGGAAAAGACGCGATTAAATTAGTGGAAGGTAAGCAAGTAACTGAGTTTCAAGAAGGTATTCTTCCATGGGCGTTGCAAAATAATTGTGCGTTAGTATTCGACGAATACGATGCTGGCCGACCAGATGTGATGTTTGTAATTCAAAGAATCCTTGAAACCGATGGGAAGTTAACATTACTCGATCAAAACGAAGTAATAACGCCGAATCAAAACTTTCGTCTTTTCGCGACTGCTAATACCGTGGGACTAGGGGATACAACAGGCCTTTACCACGGAACTCAACAAATCAATCAAGGTCAGATGGATAGATGGTCTTTGGTAGCAACCTTAAACTACCTTACCCACGAAGAAGAAACCAATATAGTATTAGGTAAAGTACCAAACTTCGAGAATGAAAAAGGTCGGCAGCAAATAAAACAAATGGTTTCAGTTGCTGACTTATCAAGAACCGCTTTTATGAATGGAGACATATCTACGGTAATGTCACCTCGAACAGTAATTGCATGGGCACAGAACGCAGAAATATTTGAAAATATCGGATTTGCGTTTAGATTAACATTTTTAAACAAATGCGACGAATTGGAAAGACAAGCTGTTGCCGAATTCTATCAACGATGTTTTGACGAGGAGCTACCTGAAAGTGCCATTTCTAAATCTTTGGGTGAATGATTAATTTATGAATTTTAAAAAAAGAGATTTAAGCCCCACTGCTCCCTTCAAAAGTGCTCTCGAGAAGACTACACGAGCCCTTGCAGACGACCCAGAGTTAAAACTTTCGATGTCTGGATCAACTAACTTGCTTGACGGTCAAACTGCAAAAATCCCACAAATTTCTAGAAAATTGACACGAGAAGAAGTTCTTTTAGCAAGAGGTAATGCAGACGCGATCGCCCTAAAAAAACGATTTCACAACAACGATATTTATGAGCGATATTTGCCTAAAGGTCAATTAGCACAACAGATATATACTAAATTAGAAGCTGCCCGCTGTGAAATTATTGGGATCAGAGTATTGCCTGGAACAGCCACAAATCTAGACGCTAAAATTACCGAAGACTGTAAAATGAGAAGTCAAATAGCTGATGTTGACGCAACAGACCTATCAATTGTGGACGCAGCGGGCTATGTACTTCGTCAAGTCGCCACCCAAAGGCCACTCCCCGAAGCAGCCGAAAATCTGACAAAAAAGTGGAGAGACTTTATTCAATCTGAAGCTGGAGAAACGATAGTTAATGCAACATCGGCGTTCCAAGAACAGAAAGTGTTTGCAAAAATTTCAAGACAATTAATAAAAGATTTAGGATATGCACACGAACTTGGAGAGGATCCCGATGATTTAGACGAAGAAAATATCAGCTCTGCTGAAAGTGAAGAGGATGAAGCAGAAAGCGAGACAGAAGATCAAAATGAGAATGGATCTGACGAAAGTGATCCTGAGAATAGAAGCGATTCGAATGACGACGATCAGACTGAAACCACCCAAGCGACTGTCGACTATAAAGAAACCTCAGAGGAATTAGATGAAATAAGTCCTGACGAACAAGATCTACCACCTCCTCCACCATCCATAGTCGGTACATCCGAAGCGGACCCTGAATACAAAATCTATAACCAAAAATTTGACGAAGAAGTTTTAGCTGAAAATTTAGCCGAAACGTCTGAACTGGAGCGATTAAGANTNTTTCTTGACCAGCAATTNGANCAACTTAAAGGGCNTNATAGCNCGTCTTGCNAANAANATGCAGAGGCGCCTTCAAGCTCAACAAAATAGAAATTGGCAATTTGATCTTGAGGAGGGATTGCTTGACTCGGCAAGACTTGCGCGTCTTATTACCAACCCAACCATGCCTCTAAGTTTTAAACAGGAGAGCGANATTAGCTTCAAAGATACAATAGTCACGCTGCTCATTGATAACTCAGGTTCAATGCGTGGTCGTCCTATCTCAATCGCTGCTATCTGCGCGGAAATTCTCGCACAAACACTCGAGCGATGTCAGGTAAAATGTGAGATTCTAGGCTTCACAACAAAAACATGGAAAGGTGGNCAATCAAGAGAAGAATGGCTCGCAAAAGGCCGAAGTCCAAATCCAGGCCGCCTTAACGATTTACGCCACATAATTTACAAATCGGGAGATGTCCCATGGAGAAGAGCTCGGATGAACCTCGGGTTAATGATGAAAGAAGGCTTACTCAAAGAGAATATTGACGGAGAAGCTCTAGAGTGGGCTTATCGNCGGTTAATAAAACGGTCAGAAGCGCGCCGAATTCTAATGGTAATTTCTGACGGCGCACCCGTTGATGACTCCACNTTATCAGTAAATGCNGCTAGTTACCTTGAGCAACACCTAAAAAAAGTTATTACTTTGATTGAGGCAAGAGAGTCAGTGGAACTTATCGCGGTAGGTATTGGCCATGACGTAACACGTTATTATAGCGACGCCGTCACGATAACTGATATTGAGCAATTAGCCGGTACAATAACGGAACAGTTAGCAGAATTATTTGAGAAAAAAAAATCAAAAGGTAGAGCAAAATAATTTTTTAAACTTTTAAGAGTGAGAATGTATCAAAATTTTAAGGGNCCAAAATTAGCCCTAAATAAAAATCGAATTCAAAAACTCCGGACCGAGATCCAGAAGCATTATCTAGATGGGTTCCTAATTCCGCGCTCAGATNTGCATCAAAATGAATATATCGAGCCTTGCGACGCTCGTTTGGAATGGATGACAGGCTTTACGGGGTCAGCAGGAATGTGCCTAATCACATTAGAGTCAGCATTCATTTTTGTAGATGGTCGTTATACAATTCAAGTTAAAAAAGAAGTAGATAAAGACCTATATGTTATCGTACAAAATTCTGAAATTTCGTTTACAAATTGGTTTAAAGCAAATTGTCATGGTCAGACTATTGGTTACGATCCGTGGTTACATACAGTGTCTGGAATGGTTAACTTAACCAACCTAAAAGATAACAAGATAATTCTCAAAGAATGCGTGAACCTCGTTGACTTAATATGGAATCAAAAACCCAAACGGATTCCACAATTAATAACAACGCATCCACGAAAATTTTCAGGTTCAAATAGTATAGAAAAAAGGGATTTAATTTCTAAAGCAATATCTAGAAATGGGGCTGATGCTGTCATATTGACCAAACCTGATTCAATTTGCTGGCTACTCAATATCCGTGGGAAAGACATAAGTCATACTCCAATTGTTCAATCACTGGCGATTTTTTACAAAAATGCAAAAATAAAACTCTTTTTGCGAGAAACAAAACTATCGAGCAAAATACTTTCTTTTTTGGGAAAAGATGTAAAAATCCTTTCCCAACTGTCATTTAAAAAGATCATTTCGTCACTACGCCATAAAAACATTCAAATTGACCCTTCATCTTGCCCTACGGCTATATTGAATTCTTTAAAATCAAAAAACAAAAATATTATTCAGAGCGCTGATCCTTGTCTTCATTTAAAAGCCATAAAAAATTCTACAGAAATCAAAGGCGCCAGACAAGCGCATCTGATCGATGCGGCAGCTTTGTCAAATTTTTTATGTTGGCTAGAAACGGATGGTAAGACAAAGCAATTAGATGAAATAATGATTGCCAAAAAACTAGAAGAATTCAGACAAAAGACTAATCTTTTAGAAGAACTTGCTTTTGATACAATTTGCGGTTTTGGGAGNAATGGAGCAATTGTTCATTATAAAGTGAATGAACACACAAACAGAAAAATCGAAGATCATAATTTGTTACTGATCGATAGTGGAGGTCAATATCGAATGGGAACAACCGATGTAACTAGGACCATTATAATAGGGCGCCCAAAGCAGGAAATGATAAATGTTTTTACCCATGTGCTGAAAGGTATGATAGCTGTTTCTGATCTAAAGTGGCCTCAGGGTCTAAGTGGACAGCACATCGATAGNNTGGCAAGATCACCACTTTGGTCAATTGGTCTAGATTATGACCATGGAACAGGTCACGGAATCGGTTCATACCTTTCCGTGCATGAGGGACCACAAGGCCTTTCACGAAAGAATAGTACTAAGCTTGAGGCAGGTATGATAATATCAAANGAACCAGGCTATTATAAAACAGGAAAGTTCGGAATTCGAATTGAAAACGCNCTATTAGTTAAGAAGCTTCCAAAAAAAATGACACCTAAGGATAAAATGCTTTACTTCGAAACATTAACATTAGTACCAATTGATAAACGGTTAATAAATGTTGCAATTNTAACAGAAAAGGAAAAGGACTGGTTAAANAANTACCACAATCAGGTCTATAAAAAAATATCACCATTAGTTACNACCAAAACCAAGAACTGGCTTAAAGAGAACTGTACTGCATTGTAAAAATACTAGCNATAGCTTTTATTTCTTAAACCGATTGGCTGGCCCATACTTGTAGAACTCCTNAGCTGTTCGGANGCATCATAAAGTTCTGAAATTCTTTTAAAAAGCGATTCTGAATACCTACAAGAACGTCTTTTTTGAAGNTCAACATTAACCATAATTGTTTCACAAGTAGCGTAAGTTTTTTTACCGGGAAGGTCAAACATTTGCAACATCAAGTGCATTTGNTTAATAGTAAAATCCGCTACAAAGATTGAGATATAAAANCTATCTTTAAGCAATAATTCCTGGAGATATCTGTATTGAGTCTGCAATGCATAAAATCCTTTTTTTTCTTCCCTNATGAAGGACGGACCAATCCCAAGCGCTTGCTCTAAAAACTCATCAATAGCTCCATCGAATGCAAAGGTATAGTAAGCTACATTCATGTGGCCATTGTAATCAATCCAAGATTTTTTAACCTTCCGATCCTTNCTTTTAAACGGGACTATCTCGTTGGTATGGTGTGTCATATCTACTCTCATTATCTTGTAATAGTTGACCAATAATTTTTGTTAAATTAAACTATATCATTAAATGNTAAAATTACTTAGGATTATTAATGTCTATCGAGCGTGCAATAACGAGAATTTCTGAAACAATTGGAGATCGATTAAAAACTTCAAACGCAATCAGAAAAGAACATGCAAAAAGTGAGGCACACTATCCAGAACATCTTCCTGATGCAGTTGCATTCGTAAACTCAACCGAAGAAGTCTCAACAATATTAAAAATTTGTACTACTGAAAATTGTCCTGTCGTTGCATGGGGTACCGGTACTGGTCTTGAGGGACATGCCCTCGCATTAAACGGTGGCATAAGTTTAAATATGATGAATATGGATCAAATCCTCAAAGTAAATTCTGAGGATATGGACGTTGTTGTTCAACCCGGTGTAAAGCGTGAGCAATTAAATGACTATTTGCGAGCTTCAGGGCTTTTTTTTTCAGTTGACCCAGGAGCTAATGCTTCACTTGGCGGTATGGCCGCAACCAGAGCCTCTGGAACCACTTCTGTCCGGTACGGGACAATGAAGGAAAATGTGCTTGCACTTCAATTTGTTACAGCTGACGGAAGAATTATTCGAAGTGGAAGTAGAGCTCGAAAGTCCTCCTCAGGTTATGACTTAACAAAACTCATAGTTGGGTCCGAGGGAACATTAGGGATCATTACTGAACTAACGTTAAAGCTTCATGGACGCCCTGAAGCAATGTCAGCTGCTCTTTGTGCATTTCCTACGATTGACGCCGCAGTTCAAACTGTAATTGCAACGATACAAGCAGGGGTTCCAATAGCTCGCATGGAGTTTGTTGACTCGAAAACTATCAATATTTTAAATGGATATTCAAAGGAGTCTATGGACTGTTTACCTCACCTATTTATGGAATTTCATGGCTCGAAAGCCTCCGTGATAGAACAAGCTGAGCTGGTTAAAGATCTAGCCTCAGAGTACCAAGCCAGTGGATTTAAATGGAGCCACAGAGAAGAAGAAAGGAACCGGATTTGGAGAATGCGTCATAACGTTCTTTACGCTTATAAAGCCTACTATTCAAATTGTACGTTGATAGCAACTGACGTTTGTGTGCCAATCTCAAAATTGGCTCAAATTGTTCATGAAACGCAACACGATATCGAAAATAGTAGTATTGCTGGGCCTATAATTGGACATGTAGGCGATGGAAATTTTCATAGCACTCTGATGATAAGAAATGAAAGTGAACAGGATCTAGAGATAGCGAATGAGCTCTCCCATCGTATGAATGAACGTGCACTTAGGCTCGGTGGAACAGTGTCAGGAGAGCACGGAGTAGGAATAGGAAAAATCAAATATATGGAAGAGGAACATGGAGAAGGTTGGGATATTATGTCATCAATAAAAAAAGCTCTGGACCCGAAGTGTATTTTGAACCCAGGAAAACTCTTGAGACAAAATTAAATTATAAGTTCAACCAAGTAATTTTTTTGCTGCAGCCAAAGCCTCTGAAGAAATTTCTTTTCCGGCAAGCATTCTCGCAAGCTCAGTCAACCGCTCTTCTGGCGTTAATTCCGTTATATTAGTGATGGGAAACTGGTCATTCCCTACAAGCTTTTCCACTTTCCATTGATGATCACCGTGGGCTGCCACTTGCGGTGAATGAGTAACAACAATTATCTGACTATGTTCCGCTAACATTCCTAACCTGCGCCCAACTGCATCAGCGGTTGCACCCCCAATTCCTTTATCAATTTCATCAAAAATCATTGTTGTACCCTGCTCTTTATCGGTAAGACAGACTTTTAGTGCTAATAAAAACCGCGACATCTCTCCACCTGACGAAATTGCCTGCAACTTGCCAAACTCACCTCCACGATTTGTGATTACCTTAAAAACTACGGAATCCACACCTCGGGACCCAATTTTGACAGGTAATATTTCTGTCTTAAATACACAATCAGGCATCTTTAAATACTTCAATTCCTCTACAACAATATAATCTAACTGTTTAGCAGCCTTGCTCCTAAGGACAGAGAGTTTTCCAGCCATCTTGTTATAGGAATCATCAATACGACTTAACTTCTGTTTGAGGTGAGTTATCTTATTTTGACTAGAATTCAAATCTGTTAATTGACTTGCCATTCCATCCATTAAACCAAATAATTCACTAGTCTTTACATTATATTTTCGACCTAAAGCTCTCAACTTAAAAAGCCTTTCTTCGATGGTTTCCAATTCATAATTATCAAAATTTTGACTGTCCAACAGAATTGCAGTTTCAGACCTTGCTAGGTCAAAATCTTGCAAAGTTTGATCTAGGTAAGAAATAGGCTTATCAACTATGTCGCCAACACTCTGACGAATTATATCCAATAACTTTATTGCACGCGTAATATTACTTTCTAATTCACCTGATGATAATAATTTGTTAATTTCATCAAACTTTTCTTTGTTTTTTTCAATTGCTTTTAGCTGTTTTCTTTTAGAATCTAATTTTTGCTCTTCATCAACTTGGATATTAAAATCAGTAATCTCTTGTATTGAGAACTCAAGATAATCTTTTTGTACTTTTATAGACTCATACTGACTAATTTCTTGGTCCAACTCTGCTTTGATTGAAAATTTCTTTCGCCACAGCTTTCGAATTTCAGAAATACTCGCCCCTAATCCAGCAAATTTATCCAAAATACTCAGATGGCTCTGTTCTTGTCGCAAAATTTGATTACCAGTTTGATCTTGCAATTCGACTAAGATGCTTGATACACGCCTAATTAAATCTAAGGAAACACTTTTGTCGTTAATAAAATTTCGTTTTCGACCCTCAGATTTATTTATCGATCTGCGTATTATTATCGCTGCCTCTGAGTTTATACCGGCCTCTCTTAAAACTGAATGGACTTCAGAATTAGGGGTAACATGAAATTCAGCAACTACCTCACCAATTTTAGCTTCATCCCTGAGCAATTGCGATCTGTTATTCCACCCTAAAACAAAACCAAGGCAATCCAGCAATACTGATTTTCCAACGCCAGTCTCACCTGTAAGCGTGTTCAGGCCTCGTTTAAATTCCAACTCTACTTCGTCAATCAGGAGAATATTTTTAATGGTAAGCAAAGATAACATTTATCTCAGACCCTACAACTTAAGCTTACTAACTAATTTATTACTCTTATCTGTTAAATCTGATTTAGGNAAATTTTTTGACAAAAATTGATTNTTTTCTANAGCCATATCTCTCATTCCCAACGCATAATAAGCCTCAGTCAGGCGATAAAAAGCCTCTTCAGCAAAAATTGTTTCGGCATANTCAGTAATGACAACGGTGAACCTACTAATTGCAGCCAAATACTCTTCTCTCTTCATATAATAGCGACCAACTGACATTTCTTGACCTGCAAGTTGTGAATAAGAAATTCTTAACTTTTCATCGACTAGCTGTGAATAAGAACTCCGAGGGTAATCTGATANAAACTTTTTTAATTCTCTAACGGCATTAAGGGCAGCTCCTTGATCTCGTCGCACATCCACTATCGCATCAAAAAAAGTTAACCCAATCATGTACTGGGCAAAATCAGCATCTGGTCCACGGGGATAAAGTTGAAGGTAACGCGTTGCCGCAAGACGAGCATTAGATAAGTCAGTTCCTTTATGGTAGGATTTCATCGCTTCCACTAGCGCTTCACGGGACTTATCCGAATATGGATACAGTCGATCAACTTCCATATAAAAATCTCCAGCCTCATCAAAGGAATTTCGGTTANTTGCTCTCTCAGCCAAACGCATAATTTCAGTAATGGATGTATCACGAGAAAGATCATCTGGTTTTATAGTACAACTTAAATTCAANGATATCACCAACNAGAAAAAGAATCGGCTTAGATGCTTCAACAAAGTTTGCATTATGTCTGACACTTGAATACCTATAAAGATTATGACGGTTGANCTTCGATTGTTATCACAAAGTCTTCNAGCGATGTAAAGATAACTTAAACCAAATTACACAAATCCGACTCACATAAATCAAAACCAAGAAGCTGAGTGGTATGNTCTTTTCCTATGATAGTGGGTAACATATTATTCTTATCTAAGAAAGCNGCTCTTAACAGCTTGTTTGTAAGAGTATGACCTCCACGATTGGAACTAAAGGCTGCCAGAATAGGACCACCAGCTAAATTTAAATCGCCTACAGCATCTAACATCTTGTGACGCACGCATTCATCTTCACGCCTGAAGCCACCCAAATTTCTTATTCTGGTGGTTTCCAAGACGATTGCATTTTCTAAATTACCACCTTTAGCCAAACCGCGTGATTTGAGCATTGAAATTTCGCTTCCACGGCAAAACGTACGGCTATCACAAAGCTCGCGAACAAAGGTACCATTTTTCATTGATAAACTTAGATTTTGAGAACCAATAATTGTATCAGAGTAATCAATCCAAAAATCAATTGAGAGCGATTCCGCGGGGATAAACTTTGCCCAAGCAAGACCCTCAACTACCTTTACTTCTTTTGTTACCCTAAAACCGCTAAGCGGCTCTTGCAGCGAANTCTTTCCAACAAATAAGATTTTCTTTACGAACTCTCGCGATGAACCATCTAAAATCGGGAGTTCCGGTCCATCAATTTCAATCAATGCATTGTGAACACCAGTTCCTGCCAATGCCGCCATAAAATGTTCTATCGTTTGAACAGAAATCCCGTCACTATTACTTATTTTCGTACAAAATTTAGTATCAGAGACCGAGTCGTATACTGCAAGTACAATTGGATTTTTGTCAAAAATATCCGTTCTAAAAAATTTAATCCCATGATTTGCTGGTGCAGGTAGCACCTTCATGTTAACTTTTCTTCCTGAGTGTAACGATANGCCCGAAAGTGAAAATTCATTTTTTACTGTATTTTGCAAATAANAACTCGCGTNTTATCTTANGATGTGCATAATTTACAAGTTGCCACAAAAAATTTCAATTCACTTATTATTTCAATTTATTACAAAGCACTACTCTGGGAAACCAGTGCCCCACTAGTTTCCCAAGCAAGACTCAGTGCTTCAATTTGCCTGCCTTCTCAAAAAAGCTGGTACTTCTAATCTNTCCACCTCATCTGATCTTAATCCTGTGCCACTAAGCTCAGACAAATTATTATCTAATTTTTGTTTATCCTTCTGTTTGCTGGTAAATGACAAACTACTCTCACTATTTTTATCTTTGTTGCCTGTCATCCGTTGCAACAGATTATTAAAAGCACCACCACTTCTAATTGGTTCTTTGTTAAAAATTTGTGAAGGACGTTTATACTGTCCTGGTTCTGGAGTTTTTTGGACCGCTTTCATCAAACGTTCTCTCGCCTGCTCATTTACAGATGATAATTTTGAGGGCGAAAATCCCGACCCTAATTGCCTCTCATAACCATTATCTTGTTCCGCTAAATTGCGTTTTTCAGACGATTCTGGTCCTTGTCTATTCTCAATATTTTGCTGACTATTACGGTTTACATATCCATTTGAAAGATCGTGATTAACACCCGGTAATGTGTTTTCTTGCTGAGGTTGATCTGAAATATCAGCGGCAGCTTTATTTCCATCCCTATTATTTGAGATTTGCGACCTTGATTGTGAATCATTTTGNAAATTTGAAGCGTCGATGCCAGTGGCAACAACAGAAACTCTTATAGAGCCATCCATGGAGGGATCCATTGTAGAGCCAACAATAATGTTTGCTTCTGGATCAACTTCATCTCTTACTCGATTCGCAGCTTCATCTAATTCAAATAATGTCAGATCAGTTCCACCAGTTATNTTGATCAATACTCCTCTGGCGCCACTCAAGGANATTTCATCNAGCAGTGGATTAGCAATAGCTTTTTCGGCAGCCTGAATAGCACGATCCTCATCCGATGCTTCTCCAGTTCCCATCATAGCTTTCCCCATTTCGTCCATAACCGATCGGACATCTGCAAAGTCAAGATTAATTAAACCAGGGCGCACCATCAAATCTGTTACACCTTTAACACCCTGATAAAGAACATCGTCAGCCATTGAAAAGGCTTCGGTAAATGTTGTTTTCTCGGTTGCTATACGAAACAAGTTTTGATTAGGAATTATTATTAAGGTATCTACCACTTTTTGCAGTGCTTCTATTCCGAGTTCAGCTTGCCGCATTCTTTTAGCACCTTCAAACTGAAAGGGCTTCGTAACAACCCCAACGGTCAGAACTCCTAACTGTCTAGCNGCCTGTGCCACTACNGGGGCCGCTCCAGTTCCTGTTCCACCACCCATACCTGCTGTTATGAAGCATAAATGGCTTCCNTCTAAAATNTCTACAATCTGCTCNATNCTTTCTTCTGCCGCNTTTGTNCCCANCTCGGGCTTNGCACCTGCACCTAGACCTTCAGTGATCTTTGTTCCAAGTTGAACCTTTCTCGTCGCTGATGATTGTTGCAAGGCTTGAGCATCTGTATTTGCAACGACGAAATCTGCTCCCTCAAGGTTTTTTATAATCATATTATTGACTGCATTGCCACCTGCGCCACCGATACCGAATACGGTAATACGTGGACTCAAATCATTTTGCTCGGGAATCCGGAGTGTTAATGTCATGTTTTTACTGCCTGTATTTATATGTGATTCGCACTTTTGTGCTTTATTTTTCTGCTGATTCGCTATGATAGCCGAATCAAATTACTACGTCACTAAATTTTCTATTTTTTTTCACTACCAATTTTCGACAAACCACTTTAGCACGCCATTTATTTTTCTGGCCCCTGATTTAGCTAAAGAAACATTAAAGTCCCAGCATTCATCTTGTGGATGACCAGCATGTAAGGCTAGTCCAACTGCCGCTGCAAAGTCTGGACCATTAGCTGCGTGAGGCAAGCCTTGTACTCTCAGTGGTTTTCCTATTCGGACTGAACAATCTAAAATCTTACTAGCAACTTCAAATAGCCCTGGTAATCGAGAAGCCCCCCCTGTCAAAATTACGTTCTTATTAGCAAGGTTTGCAAATCCTGCAGCCATCAATTGCTCGGAAACCTCCTCAAATATTTCTTCAATCCTTGGTCTTATGACACCAATTAATTCAGATCGGCTAATCATAATTTTTTCATGAATATTGTTAATCACTTCAATTAGATCTCGATCATCTCGACTAGTAGATATTAGCCCACCATGAAGATTTTTAATCCTTTCAGCCGATTCGAATGAGATATTAAACGCTTTTGTTATATCGTTGGTAACATGACTTCCGCCCATCGCAACTGTTCCCCCGTAAACCATCTGTTTTTTTAAGAAAATAGTTACACCACTTATTCCTGCACCAAGATCAACGCAAGCGGCTCCCAATTGTAATTCATCCTCTGTAAGGCTCGATGTACCAGCTAAATAGGGCGCAAAACAAAGACCAGCCAGGTCAAGATGGCACCCGCTAATAGCTTGAATAACATTGTCTACTATATTTTTTTCTACCGTCATCAAATGGAGATCAACGGTTAGCTCCTCTCCTAGGTGACCTCTTGGGTCCATTAAGCCTGTTCGATTGTCCAACGAAAAATTTACTGGTAGGGCATGCACAACCTCTCTAGAAACGCCATACTCCGGAATATCGCAATTTGTTAAAGCGTTTCCGATATCATACTCCGTTACCTGTCGACCAGCTATTTTTGTATTTCCTACAACGCCGTATGACTTTGGTTCACCTCCAGAAAAACTTACTAAGACATCTTCCAGTAATACTCCTGCCATTTTTTGGGCTGCCTGTACAACAGTACGGATAGCCTTTTGAACTTCCTCTATTTCTTCAATTTCGCCAAGTTTTAATCCCCTAGATCGAGTGGTGGCTACACCGATTATACGGAAAGCCACATTTTTTGGTAAAAATGTTCCCTCATCTAATTCATACCTTTTTTCAATACCAGGAGTGAACTGTAAAATGAAACAAACTACTTTTGCTGAGCCCAAATCGATGAGTCCAATTAACCCCTTGTTCACAGCATTCAAGCGCCTTCGACTTAGTTTCCGTTGCACTTTATACAAAGGTTCACTCAAACATTCTCTCCTCGAACGAGGTTTCTAATCTCTCGAAGTTCTTTAGAAACTTTTTCTGTTAAACCTAACACAGGCCGACTCATATTACGAAAGTCAAGATAGAGTATATCACGATCTAGTAGTCTCCGTCCCTCTTGCAAAGCAAGAATTTTTTTTATCGCTTTGATCGGATTTTCTTCAGGTAGCTTTATTGTTTGATTTCTATCTAATATAATGTCCCAACGGCGCTCTCCGATACGTACTAACCCTCTTACCCGAACCACCAAACTTTTCGTCTCCAACAATAAGTTCAATGCCTCTCTGACCTCATATTCGGCGCCCTTTCCAACTAGCAGTGGCAAATCAAGTCTGTCAGACCTTGAGGTCACTTCATCAACTTTAGCACCTGAAGCATCCAGTAAGAAAAATTGCTGTCCAGTTCTTTGGAGTGCAACGGGCTTACGTATTTCAACTTTGACCTCAATTGATCCATCAGAGGTTAACCTCACGCTAGCTGACTGCACGAAATTTATATTTTCAACTTGCTTCTTAATAGTCCCCACGTCGATATCCAAAGAGCTAAGTGGAAAGTTAAAAGCTAAGTTATTTTTTATTTTTTCAACTACTAATGGATTATTACTTATTATACTTATACTCTCAACTTTAAATGCTGGGCTAAACGCAATGTACTCAGAAAGTTGGGCAATATTTTTCTTGATAAATAAATTTAAATCATACTTCCAGTGAATCGATAATATCAACAAACAAATGAAACTCATTTGTAAACTGAAAAGAATTGAAAGTCGGAAAGATTTTCGTAACCACACTCGATGAAAGAGATAACTGAGCCGAGAAGGTGCCGGATCAATCCTTGTTTCCCGATAATCAGATTTTTTTTTCATCTTAAACAAGACGCATCCTCAATCATCCATCTGCACAAATTTTGAAACGATATACCAAAAACTTTCGCTTGCTCCGGAACCAAAGATGTCTCCGTCATACCCGGTTGAGTATTTAATTCTAAAATAACAATTCCTTCAACTTTCTTTCTATCATTCCACCTGAAATCGATTCGAGTTACACCTCTACAGCCCAACGCTGAATGTGCTTTTGAAGCATACGAATAGCACGCATCCCTAATCTCATCAGGCACTGGTGCGGGTAATAGATGCCGTGATCCTCCAAATTGATACTTTGCCTTGTAATCATACCAAGCGGGTGAAATTATCTCTGTTAAACCCAAAGGTTTATTGTCCATGATCGTAACCGTGAGTTCTCTACCTGGTATAAATTCTTCTACCAGGACAATTTTCGGTAATGACTCTCTAATAGCTAATAAATTTTCATTCTCATTTAAAATAATACTTACCCCAACTGATGATCCTTCATTGACAGGCTTAATTACATAAGGAAAGCTCATCGGATGGCCATTGTGAAGTCGCTCCGATTCTAAAAGAAAGCCCCGTGCAACCGGCAAACCGTTTCGTTGGAATACTTCCCGTGCTTTTTCTTTATTCATAGCTAATGCTGATGCTAAAACACCTGAATGGGTATATGGTATTTCTAGCCATTCAAAGCAACCTTGAACGACTCCATCTTCACCCCATCTACCATGGAGCCCATTAAATATTACATCAGGTTTTACACTTTTAAGATTTGATATTAGGTGCATATCAGCCTCAATTTCTATAACCTTATAACCGGATAGCCTTAAAGCTAACCCACATTGTTCTGAAGTCTTTAAGGATATATCCCTTTCCGAAGACCGTCCCCCCTTCACCAACGCAACAGTTAGACCACGTTCGTTACTCATGACTATTTTCCAGATTGCTAGAGCTGTGTTCTAATCGACAACGAAGTCCTACTTTTTTAATTTCCCATTCAAGCTTGATACCGGAATCAAGGTACACTTTTTCTTGAATCAACTCACCAAGTGACTCAAAATCTTCTGCGCGAGCAGCGCCCAAATTAATAAGAAAATTTGAGTGAAGTTCAGATACCTGTGCCCCTTTCATTTTTTTTCCACGTAAATTAGCTCTATCAATAAGCTGCCAAGCACTCATTAGCATTCCAGAATATTGATGAACTTCTTTTGGATTTTTAAATGTAGAACCCCCAGTTTTTTCTTTAATAGGTTGGCTATCTAATCGCTTTTTTTGATTTTCTTTCATCGTATTTTTAATATGATGGGGGTCTAACTTTTTTCCTCTCAGGGTAACGCTGGTAACGATGCTATCATCGGGTAAATTACTCTCTCTATAAGAGAACTTAAGGTCGCTACCTTTTAAAACTTTTGTTTCCCCCGATCTGGTCACAATTTTGCAACTTTCAAAAACTTCGCTCAAGCAAGTACCATAACANCCTGCATTCATTTTTACTGCTCCACCAATTGTTCCAGGNATTGTTCTTAAAAAAGATAAATCAATNCCNTTNTCGGCTGCAACCTCTGCGACTCTAGAATCTAGAGCAGCCCCACCTGCNATAACATTGCAATCATCAATCTTTATTTCTGAGAATCCTCTTCCCAATCTTACAACAGCACCTCGAATACCTCCATCTCTAACCAACAAATTAGAACAAACGCCTATTGGAAGAACCCTTATACTTACAGGCAATAAAAATAAAAATTTGGAAAGATCATCAAGGTCAAGCGGTTGAAAAAATATTTCAGCATCACCGCCAACTCTTAACCAGGTTAACGATCGCATCGGTCGCTTAAAAGTAATCTTTCCCCTGATTTCAGAAAAATTCAAACCAGATAGTGGATGGTTTTTAAAATTCATAGTTTGTGTCCGCCTTCGGCTAGANAGATAGGTAAATTATTCACCCAGGTACTTATTGATCCGGCACCTAAGCAAACAAAAATATCATTTGGCTTTGCCCTAGCTGTAAAAAANTTTTTAAGCCCAATTTCGCCATTGATTGCCACTACATCTCGATGACCATGTAAATTTAATCCATCGACTAAAGCCTCTTGCGTTGCTCCCTGAATAGGTGGCTCATTAGCCCCATAAATGTCCGTAATACCAACTACATCNGCCTCATTAAAACACCGACAAAACTCATCAAATAGTAATGATAATCTTGAATAACGATGTGGTTGGTGAACNACCAAGACCCTTCCNGAAGTAGCTTGGCGCGCCGCCTTTAANACAGCTTCTATTTCAGTTGGATGATGCGCATAATCATCNATAATGGTGACACCATTTATTTCACCNACAAAGGTAAACCTTCGTTTAACACCTTTAAAATTTTTTAAGGAGTTTCTTATTATCTCCAAAGAAATACCNAGGTGATTAGCAACAACGATAGCAGCTAGAGCATTTAATGCATTATGTTCTCCCGTCATTGGAAGCATAAAATCACCAACAGAAGATTTTTTTTCTTCTTGAACTACCTTAAAAAGAGCTGATCCATTTTCAAATCGTAGATCAGATATTCGATAATCAGCCTGTTTGTTAAATCCATATTTTATAACTCTTCTATCACTAATTCTTCCAATAAGCCGGTGAACATCAGGATCATCAGTNCAACAAATTATAGCGCCATAAAATGGGGTATTTGTAACAAAGTGATGAAAAGCATCTAATAGTTTTTCAAAGGTACCATAGTATTCCATATGTTCAGGGTCAATATTGGTAACGATGGCGATAGTTGCTGGCAGTTTTGTAAAAGTTCCATCGCTTTCGTCAGCCTCGACTACCATCCAATCCCCTGCTCCAACTCGAGCGTTCGATCCATATGNTTGTATTACCCCACCATTTATAACTGTTGGGTCAAAATTACCACCATCAAGCAACGCGGCTACCATTGAAGTAGTAGTGGTTTTNCCATGGCTACCAGCGACCGCTATGTTAGACTTCAGACGCATTAATTCAGCCAGCATCTCAGCGCGTTTTACAATGGGAATCCCAAGTTTGCGAGCTAGCTGTAATTCAGTATTTTCTGGACCGATGGCAGAAGATACCACCACAACCTCGACTCCACGTAAATTCGAGACACCATGGCCAACAAAAACCACAATACCTAAACCATGTAACCGCTGNGTAATAACCGAATCTTTATTATCAGAACCACTTATTTTGTANCCTAAATTAAACAACACTTCGGCAATACCCGACATTCCAATCCCACCAATGCCAATAAAGTGGATCAAGCCAAGGTTGATAGGAAGCAATGTTTNTGAATTCATTTCATTTCTCTTAATATCAAATTTTCTAACTCNGACGCAAAATCTANAGCTGCGTNCGGCTTGGAAAGCTTTTTTGCCGAACTCGCCATTCTNTTAGCAGCTCTGGAATTTTCCAAAATGTACCTTATTTTTTTACGTAAATCCTCAGGATTTAAATGTTTTTCATTTAATATCACGCAAGCNCCAATTTCTTGCATACTTGCCGCATTTAAANNTTGATGGTTANNAACNGCAGTAGGTAATGGAATGAGTATAGACGGCCGCCCAAAAAAACAAAGCTCTGCGACTGACGATGCACCAGACCGGCCAATTACTAAATTGGCCCTGTTAAAGCAAAATGAAATATCACTGAAAAAACTTTTTNTTTCAGATTTAATATTGTGTGCATCGTACTTACTCTTGATCTCAGAGATACTTTCATGACGACACTGATGCAATACCTTTACTTTTTTTCTTATATTTTCTGGTAATCCAATAATCGCATCACACGCAATTGATGAAACAAAATTGGCACCTTGAGAACCACCAACNACAAAAATCACAAATGAACTTGTTGGCAANTTNAAATATTCATCNGGATNTACCTGCAGAATTGCTTTCCTTATNGGATTTCCAAGCACCAGACTTTTAACTTTTCTCTTTTGTCTATTTTTAGGTCGCAAACCAAATACNAATAAATCCACCTGATTTTGAAACATCTGGTTTACTCGCCCTAGAGTGGCGTTTTGCTCATGAATAGCGGATGATTTACGNAAAACCTTAGCNATAATCATGCTTGTAAGCGATGGATAACCTCCAAAACCTACTATAATACTTGGTTTNACTAGTATACAGAACTGTAGAACAGTGATCAAACTTTTGATCAAAAACCAAAATGAAAGAATGAAATTAATCTTTCCAGCACCGGAGGGGTTACTCATATTTAACACAAGCTTTTCGACTTGCTCTGGAAATTCATTAGCAAAGCCATTACCTCTATTATCAGTTATCAGGAACACCCTCCAACCCTTTGGCACCAAAACCTCGGCTAAAGCCTGAGCAGGGAAAACATGTCCNCCAGTGCCTCCCGCAGCAAGAATTATTCTTCTTTTAAGCAAATTAAACACCTCGCCCTAGTATATCTTGAAAATCGTTTCGAGGTCTTTTTCGCGTCAAAGCGAGAAGCAAACCCATCAGTAACCCCATTGCTAGAAGTGAAGATCCACCGTAACTCACAAAAGGCAGTGTCATACCTTTCGCTGGTAAAAGTCTTACAGCCACTCCTAGATTGATTATTGACTGCATCGCCAGGAGAGAAGTGATACCGATACCAGAAAGTCGAACAAATACCGAAACCTCATTCATCAAACGGCTCATTGATCTAAAAACTATGAACAAATAAATCAGAATAATTAGCAAACAAAGAAGAAAACCGTACTCTTCAGCAGCCACAGCAATAATAAAATCCGTGTGGGCATCGGGCAACTTCCACTTCACTTCGCCTTCCCCCAAGCCTACACCTAAATAACCACCTTCTTTTATCGCATTTGTGGCATAACCAATCTGGGTAAGTGGATTAATATCTGTCGATAAAAACCCATTTATTCTATCTCTGACATGCTCTGATTGTAAATAAGAGAAAAATCCAAATCCGCCAACTATTAGTAAGATAAAAAACAAGAGAATAATTGACGCTCCTGAAACAAAATACATTATTACCCAAGAACCAATAATCAATGATGCCTGTCCGAAGTCAGGTTGCAAAGTAAGTAAAATACTTATTAAAATTGCTACTAGAAATGAAATCAACCTGCCGGGCGGTCCGTTTAAGTCAAAACTTGACTTCATTACCCATCCACTAAAAACAATAAAGCATGGCTTGAGAAATTCGGATGGTTGTAGGGATATAGAAGCAACCGAAAACCATCTAATGGCTCCCTTCCCGTAATCAGTGCCAAAGGTCGGTAAAAGAGTAAGTGCAATAAGACTTATAAAAAACCCACCTAATGCAATACGACGCACTACAAGTAATGGCAAAGTTGAAATTATTATCATAACAGATAAAGATATTATTCCAAAAACGGCTTGTCTGTACACGTAATAAAAGTGGGACTTTTGATTACTTTCCGCAAGTGGTGGAGATGCGGCCATGCATAGCAAAAGACCAACGAAAAATAAGGCCAAAACAGCCAGAATAGTCCATCTGTCAACGTTTCTCCACCACCTAGGAAGCAACGGATCATCCATCACTTTCGAGGGAACGCCATAAATCATTTCTGTCATGCGTGCCTGCTCATGCTCACATTTACTACGGTGGGGGTTTCCCCATTATTTTTAAGTAGAGCATACCATTTTAACGAATTAATGGAAGCCCCGAAATATCTTTTTGCAAATTCTTCTCAAAATTCCTTAAAAAGCTCAATAAATCTATTTCCTCTTTCTTCAAAAGAAGCAAACTGATCAAAACTTGAACAAGCTGGAGCTAAAAGAATAGTATCACTTGGTTTTGAGTTTTCAAAAGCAATTTTAACGGCCTTTTCGAGAGTTTGACACTTTAAATGATTGATTTGAGACAATTTTTTTGAAAAACTCTTTTCAGAACTTCCAATCAGATAAATTCCCTTCACATTTTTATTTATTGGCATTAAACCCTCGATCCCTGGGTCTTTTTCTTTTCCACCGACAATCCAATGAATATTTTTAAAGCTTTCTAATGCTTTTGAAGCGGATGCACAATTTGTAGCTTTACTGTCATTTACAAAGAGCACACCATTTTTTCTTCCGAGGATTTGCATCCTATGGGGAAGACCTTTGAAAGTTGATAGCGCAGCTGCAATTTTTTTTGGTGCTATGCCGATAGACCTGCAACTGGCATAGGCCGCACAAATATTCTGATGGTTGTGCTTACCCGCTAGGTAAATTTTTTCTCTCAGGTCCACCGATGCCACCTGTCTTCCGTTTCGCCATTCGATTAGGAACCCTTTTTTCATAAATACACTCCAGTTAAAGCCTTTAAGCATCGAATCCACCGAAAATGCGATAACTGGTTCGGCGCTTTTAAATTCTTCACGAACAACATTGGATAGGAACAACCCTTCAATCTCATCGACTCCGATAATACTTTTATCTGGAGCACCCATCGTAAACAAACGTGATTTTGCAGCAAAATAGCCGCCATTTCCCGCATGCCTCTCGGAATGGTCTGGGGTAAAATTTAAGAAAACAGCTAAATCAGGCTGTAAGGTCCGAGCAAGATCAGCCTGATAAGACGAAATCTCTAAAACTTTTACCTCACCCTCTATCCCAGGTTTAAGAGATAAAACAGCCCTGCCTATATTACCTCCAGATTCAACAGGAACTGCATTTTCAGACAATATATGGTGTATTAAACCCGTAGTGGTGGACTTTCCATTTGAACCCGTTACACATATCACTTTTGGTATTTTTTGAAATTGAGACCAAGAATTAAGAGCAAAAGACCTAAAAAAAAGGCTTATATCATTGTCAATTACTATACCTTTTTTTAGTGCTTTTGCGATAATTGGATGCGGCTTGGGGAAAAGATGCGGTATCCCTGGAGAAACTACCAATACTGAAACTTGACTTAAAATTGACTCAGAATTTAGATCATGAATTTGCACTCCACATTTTTTTGCCTCTCGCCGAACTGCTTGATCATCATCCCAACAAAGAGGGGATGCACCACCACTTTCTAATGCCCGTGCAGTTGCTATTCCAGATAAACCAAGACCTAGAACGCCGACAAAACAATTTTTATAACCCCTAACCGGTATCATCTTATCGCAACTTAAGAGTTGCTAGACCGATTAATGCAAGAATTACTGAAATAATCCAAAACCTGATCACAATTTGAGGCTCAGCCCAACCCAATTTTTCAAAATGGTGATGAATCGGTGCCATTAAAAATACTCGTTTTTTTGTGATCCGATAAACCAAAACTTGAACAATCACTGACAATGCTTCAACAACAAATAAACCTCCAATAATAGCAAGTACGATTTCATGTTTGATACTAACTGCGATTGCTCCCAAAGCACCACCCAAAGCCAAGGAACCAGTATCACCCATAAAAATTGCAGCGGGTGGTGCATTATACCAAAGAAAGCCGAGGCCACCCCCGATAAGAGCTGAAACAATAATCAAAATTTCTCCCGTCCCAGATACGTAATGAACGTCTAAATACTCTGAAAAATCCACTCGACCTACTGCGTAAGCTATTATTCCAAGTGCACCACCAGCTATCATTACGGGCATTACCGCCAACCCATCAAGACCATCTGTGAGATTAACTGCGTTAGCAGAACCTACTATCACTAGCATTGCAAAGGGTATAAAGAACCAACCCAAATTAAACAAAGCACCTTTAAAAACCGGAAAAGCTATAAAGCCGGACAGATTTTCTGAATGCATGCTCATTGTTAAAATAGCTGCCACAAACGAAATTAATAAACCAATCGAAAGGCGAATTGATTTTGAAAGTCCTCTAGTGTCTCGATTTATAACTTTCTTATAATCATCGACGAAACCAATAGAACCAAATCCTACTGTTACCAGCAAAATAACCCAAACATAAATATTATCTAACCTAGCCCACAAAATGGATCCTGTGAGCATTGCACCTAGGATCAATACACCACCCATGGTCGGTGTTCCTGCCTTTAAAGTAAGATGGTGCTCTGGGCCATCAGCTCTTATCGGTTGTCCATTTTTCTGCTTTCGTCGCAGAAAATTAATTAGTGGTTGACCAAAAATAAATCCAAAGCACAGCGCTGTAAAAAAAGCACCCCCTGCCCTGAAAGTAATATAACGAAATAGATTAAATATGTCTCCACCGTCGCTAAAAACATTTATAAAATATAACATTTAGTAAGTACCTTTTTTAGCAAATCGTTCCCATTGATTTTAATTCTTTAATCAATGAGTTTAATCCAACCGTGTTAGACGCTTTAAGCATAATTATGTCTTGATCCCGCACAAGATAAGATAACGACCTTGAAAGTTCTTTCACAGTTTCAACCCATTTTCCTTTCTTATTATTTGGCAATTTATCATAAAAAAAATTCATACGATTCCCTACACAATGAATTACATCAATAGCAGTTAAATCTAACTTATCAATTAGTTCAGCATGCTTTGTATTTGTCTCGGAACCAAGTTCCAACATATCACCTAAAATTGCAATTCGCCTAAGTCTGCCATTTTTATTCATATCATCGTTCACAGGTGTAAAATTAGCCAGCACGTTCATAGCCGCAATTACTGAATTTGGATTTGCGTTGTAAGTCTCATCAATAATAGTAAAATTTTGGATTGAATACTGCCGATAAAATTTCACATTTGTTATAAGACCGCGTCCGGTAGAAGGAGACCAATCAGACAGTCCAAAAATTCCTTTTGTTATATCCATTCCAAGTACTTCGACGATACAAATTATCCCTAGAGCATTTTTAGCATGGTGAGTACCAGGAGTATTTACTTTAAAAAAGAACTCCGATCCAGTTGGAAGAACTGCAGTACTGCATGTCTTGTTATTTTTGATTACCGTTTTGACAAGCTTATAAGATGACAACTTGTTTTCACCAAATGAAATTATTCTTACCCCAAATTTCTTAATATATGCGGACAAATCTGAGTAACTGCTAGTATCTCTAGATACAACGCAATAACTGTTGTCAGATAAACCCACGCAAATGTCTGACTTTTCTTTAGCTATTTCCTTAACATCTTTGAAGGATGCCAAATGTGCCTCAGAAACATCCGTTATTAACGCGATGTGAGGTCTAACCAATGCGGACAACGGTCCTATTTCTTCTTTACCACTCATTCCAATCTCAATTATTGCAAAATCACTGTCTGGTGCAGTTCTTGCTAAAGTTAAAGGAACGCCTAAATGATTGTTGAAACTTTTCTCAGCTTTACTCACTTTCCCGAGATTGGACAAAATAACTGCTAACATATCTTTGCTGCTCGTTTTGCCAACTGACCCGGTAATAGCAATGAATTGGCCCTTGCAACGGTTCCGAGCAAATACCGCTAAGGCTTTGAGGGCCAAGTAAACATCTTCAACTATAAGTAAGGGTTTGCTAGAGTTTAGGCTTTCAGGAACGTACGAAACTACGGCTGCAGAAGCTCCTTTTTTGAATGCCTCCGCAACAAAATCATGACCGTTTCGATTATCAGTAATTGCTAAAAAAATATCCCCTTGGTTTAGAGTTCGTGTATCAATAGATACGCCGTACGCAACCCAATCACAAGTATTCTTACCACCTGTCGCGTAAGCTGCATCATTACTATCCCATAAAATTCCACTCATACTTTACTTCCTTGGAGAGCTCCAAGAGACATACTTACAAATTCTTTGTCGTTAAAAGGCAAAGTATCATCTCCAATAATCTGGCCAGTTTCATGACCTTTTCCAGCGATTAGTAAAATATCTCCCTCTTGCATTCTATCGATCGCCGTTAATATTGCCTCTGCACGATCTGGAATTTCTAGAGCTGATGGACAATCCTGTAAAATCTCTTTTCTAATTTTTTCGGGATCTTCGTTTCTAGGATTATCGTCAGTAATAAAAATTTTATCTGCATGCTTGAAAGCAATTTTACCCATCAGAGGTCGCTTGCCTATATCCCTTTCCCCACCAGCTCCGAACACTAAAAGAAGTCGACCGATGGTATGATACCTAAGAGCTCTTAATGCACCAAAAAGTGCATCTGGTGTATGAGCATAATCAACAAAAATTTTTGCACTGACTTGTTTAGTTCCCACAAATTCCATTCTGCCGGGGACGGGCTGTAAACTTGGCAATAAGTCGAAAACTTTCTTATAGCTTGCTCCAAGAGCTATCACTAGTGCCGCGGAAATTAAAACATTCGTTGCTTGAAAATTTCCAATTAACGGTATGCGAACAATTTGTGAAAACCCTTGGTACGAAATTTTCAACGTTTGACCATCTGAGTCATAGCGTTGATCACAAATTTTTAAATTGGCTGAGTCATGAACCCCAACCGTTATAACTTTGTGACCATTATTCTCTGAAACCAACTTTACTAATTGAGCGCAAGGGTCATCCAAATTTAACACTACGATGTTACCAGGAGAAAGAACACGATCAAAAAGTAAACATTTGGAAGCGAGATAATCATCTTCATCTAAGTGATAATCCAAATGGTCTCGGCTTAAATTAGTGAAAGCAGCAGCTTTAAAACTTACTCCATCAAGTCTGAACTGCTCCAGTCCATGCGATGAAGCTTCCATTGAAACGTAATCAATGTCATTCATTACGAGGTTTCTCAATATTTGATGCAAAACTATTGGATCAGGAGTCGTGTTTTTGAGCTCAAATTCTAAGCTACCCATGACTCCAAGAGTTCCAATACTTGTCGAACGAAATCCAAGCATTTGCCACAGTTGTTGAGTAAAATGACAAACTGAAGTTTTACCGTTAGTACCCGTTACTGCAATTTGGTTTTTTGGCTGACCGTCGTACCAGTTCGTAGCAAACTCAGCTAAATTTTTTCTTGTATTCAATACAATCATTACAGGTATTTTATCGTTTGCCCTAGAAATAATACGTGCACCTTCCCCATCAGTAACTATAAGAACTGCCCCTCTATCAATAGCATCAATTGCGAAATTTGCTCCATGACCGATGTGACCATTTATTGCAAAAAAGATGTAGCCGGGACGAACATCATTTGAATCACTTGATAACCCACAAACGTATGGATCGTTTTTTCGCCAAATTCCTTGACGTTTAAATTTTTCAATTCCAAGTTCGGAAAGTTTTCTGTACTGATTCAAAGCATTCAAAGTCAAAACCCTATGCCTTTCAATTTCTTATATTTACCAAGGAATTTTTGATGTTAAATTTATCTACCATTGTGTTTGGTTCAATCCCAAGAATTGGAGCAATTCGCATTATAATTTCTGTTGCTACCGGTACCGCCGTCCATCCCGCAGTTCGCATTGGCTTATCAATACTCCGATCTTCCGGTTCATCAAGCGTCACAACCAAAACATACTGGGGCCGCTCCATCGGAAAAGTAGCGACAAATGTGGTGATGACCTTGTCGTCATGATATCCTGGTTTACTAAAATTCACTTTATCTGCCGTGCCTGTTTTTCCCCCAATTGAATAATCATCCAGTGCAGCATTACGTGCAGTTCCACTTAGTACTACTTTTTTAAGAATAGCTTGAAGTTTTACTGACGTATCGTTTGAAAACACAGTTTCAGGACTTATATTTTTTTCAGAATTTTTTAATAGAGTAGGAAGAATTTTCTTTCCACCGTTTACGATAGTACTGTACGCCATTGCAATGTGGAGTGGAGACACGGAGATACCATGGCCATAAGAAATTGTAGCAGTGCTTAACTTAGACCATTTTTTTGGGATCTGTGGTTTGGCCCGAGACGCCTCAGGCAATTCAACACCCGTTAAATCCAATAAACCCAACTTTTGTAAAAATTGTCGTTGCCTTTCCGCACCGATCATTGCAGCCAACCTAGCCGTGCCAATATTCGATGATTTTACCATTATCTCTTCAACAGTCAACTTTTCTCCCAAGTAGTGATGATCTCTAATCTTATATTTTCCAAAATAAAGCGGTCCTCTGATATCTAAAATTGTGTCAATAGAAGCAATTCCGTCCTCTAGCACTTGTGCAGCGGTAAAAATCTTAAATGTTGATCCCAATTCGTAAATCCCTTGCGCAGCCCTATTGAACAATGGACTGACAGACGGATCACCATGCCGTGGCAATGAGGGTCGAGCATTTGGATCAAAATCAGGTAAGGACGCTAAAGCAATTAATTGCCCACTATGAACATCCATCAAAATAGCTGAGCCACCTCGAGCATTCATTATTTTAACCCCACCTGCTAAAACTTTTTCGATTATTCCCTGAATCGGTAGATCAATTGACAAATTTAAATCTCCATTCTCAGAATCTATCAAATGATTGTTATATGATAATTCTACTCCAGCTTGCCCTATCAACTCAGCTGAGTTGACGCCTTCACGGCCAAAAGTCGTCCCACCGAGAATATGTGCAGCGAAGCGGCCATTCGGATAAAGCCTTGTTTCTCGGGGACCAAAATATACCCCCGGCTCTCCTAAATTTTTTACCTTATCCTTTTCCTCCGGTGAAACGCGTTTTTTTATCCAAACAAATTTTCTTCCATCAGAAAACATTCTAGTGACCTTTTCTGAGTCTAAGGAAGGGAAAATAGTAGATAATGATATCGCGACCTTTCTCTTATCAATTAATTCGTGAGGATGGACATAAACTGAAAATGTTTTAATGTTTGTCGCTAAAACTATACCATTGCGATCAGTAATTTTGTTCCGATTATTATCTAAAGTATCTTTTTTAGTTCCCGTCGCTAAATGCGGTGGAACGTAAGATGCCAACACAAACATTTTTATGCCTATTAAGGAAAAAGCTACAGTGAACATAAACATTAGCAATGCGATTCTTTGCCCCGCCCGGTTCTTTTCCAAAATTATCTTTTTCGTCAAGCGCTTTACTCGTTCCTCGGACTCAATCAAATCGGGATTAAGACCATTTTCTCTTGCTGCGAGTATTCTTATCAAAGGCCTAAGAGGACTTCTAATCATCTCTGATCTCCAGATTGCTTGTGAGCTTTATCTAAAATAGGTTTATATTTCGATTTAATTGTCTCGGAAGATTTATAAAATTTGATTACATCAACCTCAGCGAAATTTTCTGCGGACATTGGCATCAAACGCAAATAAGAAAAAAAACGCTCTGCTAATAGGCTCAAGCGCTCTGGGCGATTTAAATAAGCCCACTCACCTTCAAGCATAATTAATTTCTCCTCTTCGCTAGAAATTTGGGCTTTTAAGGATTTTAAATTTTTGACCACATCTCGAGTTTCATAGTTCACTCTGTATGCCCAGATAGATGAGAATGCCAAACAACACAAAAGGACCACACAAACTACATATCTCATTGGCGTATTCCTAACTTATAATTGACTTTCGGAAATTCAATTTTTACCGAATTACCTCTGCCTCCAGTCGGTCTTAGCCTTGTCGCTATGCGCAATTTAGCAGATCTTGCCCGAGGGTTTGCAAGAATCTCCTCATCAGTTGGTCTTAAAACTTTATTAAAAAGCTCTCTAAAGGTTGGAGAATTACTTTTCAACTGTGGAAGATACCTACTTTGTCCTGAACCATTTGTACTTCGAGATTTTATGAATTTTTTAATTATCCGGTCTTCTAACGAATGAAAGCTTACAACCGCAAGAATTGCACCTTCATCAAGAATTTTTTCAGCTGCAATTAAAGCTAAATATAACTCCTCCAATTCATTATTAACGGCAATTCTCAGCGCTTGGAACGTCCGGGTCGAGGGGTTCACGCTTTTATTACTTTTATAATTGGATCGCCCAATTGCACCGTTAATGAGGTTAGAGAGATGTTCTGTACTATTTATCTCCTGCGTAGTTCTCTCTTTTATGATAGCTTTCGCGATAACTCGCGCAGCTCTATCCTCACCATAGTAGTAAATTATATCAGCCAAATCAGCTTCACTTACATTGTTAACAATATCAGCAGCTGTCACCCCATTTTGCGACATTCGCATATCTAAAGGACCATCGCGCTGAAAAGAAAACCCGCGACCAGCTTCATCAATTTGCATCGATGAAACACCTACATCAAAAACAATCCCAGAAATTTGCTTTAGCTTAAATTGTTTGGCAACTAGTTCTAGCATTGAGAAATTAGCTTCGCACAATTCAAATTTTGAACCATATTTGGCCTTTAATGTAGCCGCATGAGCCAAAGTGCTCGGGTCTCTATCAATTCCAATTACTTTTTGAGCACCAGCGTCTAGCAATGCCCTAGTATAGCCACCTGCACCAAAGGTACAATCTATCCATACTCCAGCGACAAAAGGTAACTTTTCAATTAAAGATCGAATTAGTACTGGTTGATGAGAAGGGAAATCAACTTTTCTAATAGTCATCAATCAACCACAGCACGAGAATGTTGCAGTAAATTAAAAGGGTTTTTACTCTCTTCATAAGCATCGAATTCACGCTCAATCTCTTCCATATCAATTCGGTAGGCGGCCGGTTCCCAAATCTGAAATTTATCACCCATTCCGATAAAAATTGCCTCCGATTCTACATCAATTAATTTTCTTAAGCGAGAAGATAGCACAAGCCTGCCATTATCATCTATTTGAGCATAAGAACTTTGAGCATTTAACATTCGCTCTAAAATTTCACGTTCTCGTGAATACCTCGGAAGAAAAGCGACTAAATCATCCACTTCATTAATAGACGAAATTGAGTACCCTTCGAGACATTTTTTACCTTTCAAGTTGTGTACCAATACACATGACGGGTTAACATCAGCTTTAAAGTCTGGGTCACCTTCCTCAAGAACTCGTCGAAATTGGGCAGGAATAGAGACCCTACCTTTACTATCAACTTTATGTAAAGATTCGCCTCTAAATCGTCTCATAAACAAAATCTTTCTTCACCAACGGAAATGATTTACCTGCCGTAAATTAATGCGGCGAATTGGATAATTTCAGCCCAATTCGCCGACCGTTACTCAGGACCGATTCGACATACCCAACTGCTCACTGACATCGAACCATAGCCTCTTTTGCAATAATCAGCACCTGTATGAAACCTGCTACAATCGGGCTTTTACCCTTATTTGACCTAACCGACATTGCAATTTATGGTTTAACATGGAATTTTATGGAAATCAATGGGAAAAACTTCCTTTTGTAATGTTTTTTGAAATAAGTTTTTTTTATCTAAGTATTGTTATGAAATTTCACTGCCACTCAACATTTAGATCAAATTAATTTTTCCAAACTTAAATATCTCAAATCCTTTTTTAACGCGGATGGTCTGTAAGCCGGATTCTGTAATGATATTCATAATTGGATATCACGGTGACTATTCATCTAGGCTTATCGTTACCTTTAAGCTCAAGCAATCTACCCGAACTGCTGAAGTGGAGTGCTTCGGAAGATTCCACGCAGTTCCTATTTGATTTTGCTCCTGACGGGGCTTGCCGTGCCCAATATATTACTACATTGGCGGTAAGCTCTTACCTTACCTTTTCACCCTTACTCTTAAAACTGAGCGGTATTTTTTCTGTGGCGCTTTCCCTCAAGTTACCCTGGCCGGGCGTTACCCGGCATCATTTCTCTCTGGAGTCCGGACTTTCCTCGTGATTAACACGCAGTCACCCAACCATCCGCACAAATAACCTAAATAATATTTTTTTTTTCGTCAATCCATTTGATAACACTACTTAAATTTTTTTAACTCGTTAAAGCCTTTAAGTTCCTCTCAAGAAATTTAGTAGGAATCTCCTCTATTCGACCTCTCGCTAAAGAACCGAGCTCAAATGCGCCAAAACTGACCCGAATTAAACGATTAACACTCATGTTAATTTCGTCAAAAGCTCTTCTTATTTCTCTATTTCGGCCTTCAGTTATTTCAATATTGTACCAAACATTCGCTTTATTTATTCTGACCAGCGTTACCACCATCGGCCTAAATTTCTCACGATTAATTCTTATTCCCGCTCTCAGTTTATCCAAAAGGGCCTCATTGTGGATCCCCTTCACCCGAACCCGGTATTTCCTAACAAAACCAAGCGACGGTAATTCTAAATGCCGCTTCAATTCACCGTCATTTGTTAAAAGAAGTAGCCCTTCAGAGGCAATATCTAATCTTCCTATCGACATTACTTTTGGCAAATTTTTTGGAAGATAATCATAGACTGTAAATCTACCTTTTTCATCAAAATTAGTGGTCACAAGACCAGTCGGCTTGTGAAAGCGCCATAAACGTGTTTTCTCGGGAGGATCCACAAGTCTACCATTAACCATTATCTCATCATCGAGAGTAACTTTAGTTGCAGGATCATTTATTACGGAGCCATTGACGCTTACAGAACCAGCTAAAACTAATTTTTCTGCTCCTCTCCTAGACACAATACCAGCTCTAGACAAAACTTTTGCAATTCTCTGCATAATATTTGTTTTACCCTCTGTAATTAAATGTGTTAGCAAATTTTATTGTGTATCCTAACAAAATCTTGTAATTGAAAGTTTAAATGTTCAAGTCTTTTATGAAGAAAGCCATCGAAGAGGCAAATCTCGCCAAAATACAGGGAGAGGTTCCGATTGGCGCAGTCATTGTCGACAAAAACAGAGAAATAATTTCAACTGGCAGAAATATGACAAGAGGCTTGAAAGATCCAACAGCACATGCAGAAATCATAGCGATAAGAAGAGCCTGCCATTATTTTCGGTCTGAAAGACTAAGTGGATGTTCAATTTATGTTACTCTTGAGCCTTGCGCAATGTGCGCATCAGCAATCTCCGCCGCTCATATTACAAATCTCTACTATGGCGCATCGGACTTAAAATCCGGTGGAGTCGAGGTCGGGCCAAAAATATTTTCGCATGAACAAACACACTTTAAAACTAACGTTTTCCATGGGTTTTGCGAAGAAGAAATCATCTTCCTGATGAAAAGCTTTTTTCAATCTCTACGAAATTCGACTTGAAGTGGATGCCATTACAAATATGGGGAATAATCGATCAGATAATCAAATTAGAGCTCCAAATAAACGAAGAGATTAACCACTTGCAGTAAAATAATCACACATATAAAATAAAATTACTTTTTTAAAAAATTTGTTGGGAGGACAAATGGCTATAGATACTGAAACGGTAAAGCATGTCGCTAATCTGGCGAGAATTAATATTACTGATGAAGAATTAGTTCCATTGTCAGAAGAACTTTCCACAATATTAAAGTTTATGGAACAGCTTAACTCAGTTGATGTAGACGGTATTGATCCACTAACATCAGTAACGCCGATGGCTCTCAATTTAAGAGATGACATTGTCGATGATGGAGAAAAACCGAATCAAATATTAATGAACGCACCGAACAGGCGCGAAGGCTTTTTTACAGTGCCGAAAGTAATTGAGTAGAAAATGGGCGAATTATCAAGTTTAACAATTTCAAAAGCTCAGTACGAACTCAAAAAAGGCAACATTACTTCGGTTGAACTTACTGAAGATTGTTTAATTGAGGCAAAAAATTCTACTGAGCTAAACGCTTTTTGCATGATCACTGAAGAATTGGCACTGGATCAAGCCATGAAAGCCGATCAGGATATAAGAAAAAAAAATATCCGTAAACTAACTGGAATACCGATTGGAATTAAAGATATTTTTTGCACCAAAAGAGTCAAAACGCAAGCTGCATCAAGAATACTCACTAATTTTACTCCACCCTATGAAAGTACGGTAACCCAAAAACTTTGGAACTCGGGAGCCATAATGCTTGGAAAGCTGAATATGGACGAATTCGCGATGGGCTCATCGAATGAAACTTCAATCTATGGGCCATGCGTCAACCCGTGGAAAGCTAAAAATGATCCAACAGCGTTGACACCCGGTGGATCATCGGGAGGCTCGGGCACAGCCGTTGCTGCAAATTTATGCCTTGGAGCAACGGGAACAGATACTGGAGGTTCAATTCGACAACCAGCAGCTTTTACGGGGACCGTAGGTTTAAAACCAACCTACGGAAGATGCTCCCGATGGGGCATAATTGCATTCGCTTCTTCGTTAGACCAAGCGGGACCAATGACAAAATCAGTCAGGGACAGCGCTATTTTATTGACGGAAATGTCTGGTTTTGATCAGAATGACAGCACCTCCGCCAAGTATGAAGTGCCAGACTTTGAAAGTTTTTTAAATCAAAATATCAAAGGACAAAAAATAGGGATTCCAAAAGAGTACCGAGTAGATGGAATGCCAAAAGAAATTGAAGCTTTGTGGGAAGATGGCGCGGAAAAACTGAAGGCTGCTGGAGCAAAAATCATAGATATATCGCTTCCTCATACTCGGTACGCCCTTCCAGCATACTATGTAATTGCTCCGGCGGAAGCATCCTCCAATCTAGCGCGTTATGATGGAGTAAGATTTGGTGAGAGAGCAGAGTTGGATAAGTCCGAAAATATTAATGAAATGTACAAAAAAACTAGACAAAATGGCTTTGGAAAGGAAGTGAAGCGAAGAATCATGATAGGCACATATGCGCTTTCTGCTGGTTTTTACGAAGCATACTACATTCGGGCTCAAAAAGTCAGAACTCTAATTCAAAGCGATTTTTCTGAAGTTTTTAATAGAGGAGTTGATGTTATACTTACTCCGACCACTCCAACAGCAGCCTTTAAACTGAAAGACGATAAAAAGAAAAATCCACTCGACATGTACCTTAACGATGTTTTTACAGTTACCGCTAATTTGGCCGGCTTGCCAGCGATAAGTGTACCTGCAGGAAAAGATGAAACTGGACTACCTCTGGGGCTGCAACTTATTGGTAAGCCATGGGAGGAGGGCAATCTTCTTAACGTTGCGGACGTACTTGAGAAGGAGTCTCAATTTGACCATCGCGTTAAAAATTGGTGGTGAATTAAATGAATAGAAGTTATTTTAAAGTTTTTCGACTTTTATTACTTTTTACTCTTTTTGTATCCTGCCAGAACGCCCGGTATGAAAAAGAAATAGCTGGACAAAATAGTCTCTCCTCAGACAATGGACAATTAGACTTATCACTATCAACTATGGAACAACAGAATATTGAAAAAGCTCAAGCAGAGAAATTCCATTTGGAAGTACAACAGAAAAGAATTGTTATAGATCCTCAACCTATCACCGGGCTAAATAAAAAATCAGAAATCAATGTTGCTCTTTACGGAAGATTAACCTCAAATAAGGTTGGAGAGCAAATTTATAACCGAATAAAAACAAAACGAAAAAAAACTGACCCATGCCGTCGTTTCGTAGCCGCAGATGATGCGCAGAGGTTCTTTTTAGAACATAGTGGTCCCCAAAAAGATTTATGGAACTTGGACCCCGACGGCGACGGTTTCGCCTGTCACTGGGATCCTGGGCTATATCGAAACTTGAAAATTAATTGAACACGTTAAACAAAAAATTTAAAAATCACCTATGATAATTTATAAAGTCCTTAAACAAAACGAATTCCTAGAGTTAGAAAAGAAGGGGCAAAGTTTTGGGTCTTCAACCGACAAGTTAGACGGCTTTATTCACCTTTCCACAAAGGTTCAATTATCTGAAACCCTGAGATTACATTTTTTTAAAGAAAAATGTTTGGTGCTTATGGCCCTTGATACAAATGAGGTAGAAAAAAATTTAAGATGGGAACTGGCTCGGAATAATGAATTATTTCCTCACTTGTACTCAAAGTTACACTTTAACGAGGCAATTTGGTTTGCACCGATAGAATTAGTTGATGATACACATATTATACCCCCTGGCATATGAGGAAAACGATAATGCTTGAACGAATTGGCTTAAAATTTCTTCAAAATATTGATCCAGAATTAGCTCATAACATAGCCTTACATTACCTCCGATTTAGAATATTCCCGATCAAACAAACAAATGCAAATTTCCCTAAACTCAGAACTCGCTTGGCAGGAATAGATTTACCGAACCCGTTAGGGCTTGCAGCTGGCTTTGACAAAAATGGTATTGCGATAAAATCTTTTCCACATCTCGGTTTTGGTTTTACTGAAATAGGCGCAGTGACGCCACAACCGCAGAAAGGCAACCCTAAACCTCGCGCCTTCCGCATAAAAAGCAAAAAAGCAATAGTTAATCATTACGGTTTTAATAATGACGGGATGATTAAAATAAATGCACGCTTGAAAAAATTTGCAAAACGATCGGTGTTGGGCTTAAACATTGGCGCGAACAAAACTAGCTTAAGCATGATGAATGATTTCACTGAGGTCTTGAAGCATTGTTCAAAAAACATACATTTTGCAACAATTAATGTCTCATCTCCAAATACAAAACATTTACGCAATTTTCAAGAAAAAGAAAAACTGCGCAACCTTCTTTCCCTATTAAACGAGACGAACAAGAATCTGATACAACCAATTCCTCTCTTCATCAAAATATCACCTGAACTTGATCAAACTGAACTTGAACAGGTCGTAAAACTTGCTCAACGGTATCAACTAGCAGGGATCATCGCGACCAATACTTCGACAGATTATAAATTAATAGCTGAAACTAACGGATTCTCAAGAGGCGGAGTATCTGGAAAGCCGTTGTTTGCTCCATCAACGAAAATTCTTGCGCAACTTTCTATATTAAGTGAAGGTAAAATACCACTCATTGGCGTAGGCGGCATATGCTCAGGCCAGGATGTCTTTGAAAAGATTTGCGCTGGGGCAAGCGCTGTTCAACTATATTCCGCATTGACATTTTATGGTCCTAAACTGGTTAACGTTATATTAAAGGACTTAAATAATATTTTAGAAGGTCACGGTTTTAACGATATTTCAGAGATAATTGGAATAAAAAAATATGAATATGTCTAAATCTTTATGTTTTTAATAGTTTAAAGGTTTTCCCAATTTGCTTATTTAATTGAACTTTTTAATAAATAATTTCTAGTTTGAAAGTTATACTGCCCTAAATTTATAAAAGCTCTTGTGTATTCATGTGAATCCAAAAAATTTAAGTTAATCTTCGAACATTAAATTTCTTATGATGACGTTAGGTAATGGTTGACCTTAACGTCAACATGTACTCATATAGAACAAACCTACAATTTTAACTCGAACAATCAATATCTGATTTAACGAAAACGAAAAAATTTATGGTCTATTAGTTGGGTTAGTAGCCATATCAAAAGGCAGATAGGAACTATGATAGAAGAACAAACTGAAGATGTTACTATATCAAAAATGTGTAAAAATTTTGGTGTTACCCCGAGAACACTGAGATTTTATGAGTCAAAAGAACTACTTTTTCCCGTGAGATTAGGACAAAAGCGCCTTTTTACCAGACGTGATCAGGCTCGACTTAAATTAATTCTTCAAGGAAAGAGATTTGGTTTCTCGTTAGAAGAGATACGTCAACTATTGAACCTTTATGATATTGGAGATCAACAAACAACTCAACTGGCCCGAACCTATGAGTTAGCTGAGCAAAGGTTAGCTATTATGGAAAATCAACGGGACGAGTTGAGCGCAGCTATCAAAGATTTGAAGAGTATGCTTGGCCTAGGATCAAAAGAATTATTGAAACGAGGGATTACAGTTTAAACAATTTGTGTTTTACAAATTTGCATTTTAAGCACTATGTACGGACTCAGATTGAACCAATTAAGTCGTTAAACAGTTAATAATAAATATAATTTATTATTGAAAAAGAGAGGCACGCTCAACCTGACTGTAATGATGTGAGTAGTTTCTAAAACAATTGAGAGATAACCAAATGCCTAGATATCAACCCCCAATCCGAGATTTTATATTTCTTTTTTACGAATTATTCGAAATTAATAAACGAAATGGTTCAATTTTCTCAGAATATACAAGAGATATTATAGAACCAATATTGACTGAAGCAGGTAAAATTGCATCAAATATTATTTTACCAAGTAGCGTAATCGGAGATAAAGAAGGTTGCAAACTTAATGAGGGTAAGGTGAAAACCCCAAATGGTTTCAAAGAAGCTTTTGAACATATTGTATCTGGTGAGTGGCCATCTCTAAATTGCGATCCAAAATATGGGGGACAAGGTATTCCACTAACAATTGCTACAGCCGTCGGCGAATTTTTTGGTTCTGCAAACGTAGCGCTGTATATCTATCACGTTCTCTCACATGGAGTTTATTCAACTATCAAGGCTCACGGGACGGAAAAGCAAAAACAAGACTTTCTTCCAAATTTAGTCAATAGTAGCTGGACTGGAACGATGAACCTCACGGAACCCCAGTGTGGGACTGATCTTGGGCTGATCCGAACAAAAGCAGTTTTGACGGAAAAAGGTGATTATAAAATTTCTGGTCAGAAAATTTGGATCTCTGCTGGTGATCATGATCTATCTGAAAATATCATTCATTTAGTATTAGCAAAAATTCCAGGTAGCCCAAGTGGCGTAAAGGGAATTTCTTTGTTTATAGTACCAAAATTTTTAATAGATAAAGATAAAAAATTTGGTCTTAGAAACAATGTTTCAGTTGGCAAGCTAGAAAACAAAATGGGGATACACGGAAACGCTACATGTGTTATGGACTACGACGAAGCTACAGGTTATCTCCTTGGACCTAAAAATAAGGGTCTTTCTTGCATGTTTACGATGATGAATGAAGCCAGGCACGCTGTAGGAATGCAAGGACT
This sequence comes from Paracoccaceae bacterium, assembly GCA_002705045.2. Lineage (GTDB taxonomy): Bacteria > Pseudomonadota > Alphaproteobacteria > Rhodobacterales > Rhodobacteraceae > JAYZEV01. The sequence continues at coordinate 90,228 of PAHT02000072.1, forward strand.
TTCACAAGCGGAGATTGCTTATCAATATGCAACGCAGTTTTCAAAAGAGCGAATACAGGGGACTCCTTTGAAAAATAATACACAGAATTCCATTGCTGAGCCTACTATTATATGTCACCCAGATGTCAGACGAATGCTACTAGATCAAAAATCTTTTATAGAAGGAGCAAGAGCTTTTGCTATTTGGTCTTCTATTTTAATCGATGATGCAAATCATTCCAGCGACGAGGATGCAAAAGGCTTGGTTTCGCTTCTAATTCCAATTTTTAAAGCTTTCCTTTCAGATAAGGGTTTTGAATATACAGTTCTTGCTCAACAAGTTTTAGGAGGTGCAGGCTATATCGAGGATTCGCAAATGAGTCAGTTTGTAAGAGACTCAAGAATCGCAATGATTTACGAAGGCACAAACGGAATCCAAGCAATAGATTTAGTTGCGCGAAAACTTTCCGCCTCTGGTGGCAAATATTTAATGAGTTTAATAACAGAGATTAACGAATTCATTAATGACAGCCAAAATAATGAAACTTTACTAAACGAGTTTATTCTCCCTCTAAAAAGTGCTGTGACTGATCTTGAATCTTCTATTGATTATTTTTTGAACAACGGTTTAACAGAACCTAACAACGCGTTAGCTGGAGCGACAGACTTCTTGCATCTTTTTGGACACGTGATACTAGGGTATTTGTGGTCTCAAATTGCTAAAAAAGCATTGTTTAAATTAAATGAAAATAGTGATGTGGAGTTTTTCGAAGCAAAACTAATTACTGGAAAATTTTATATGAAAAGATCTCTACCGGAAACTAAAGTAAGGTTAGCTCGTGTGCTGGCAGGACAGAATTCGGTAATGGAACTGAACCAAGACCTTTTTTAATAAAAGTTAGGCAACAAATAAAGGCAAAAAAATGGCGGATGCTTATATTTATGATACCATACGAAGCCCACGCGGGAAAGGCCGAGCGGACGGTTCCCTACACGAAATGTCGTCTGTTAAATTATCCGCTAATATACTTAATGCATTAAAAAATCGCAATGATCTTGATACATCACTGATCGAAGACGTTATTTGGGGAAACGTAACCCAAATCGGGGAACAAGGAGGTTGCTTAGCTCGATCAGCTGTTCTTCTAAGTGACTACGATGAAACCGTGGCTGGTCTGTCTATAAATAGATTTTGTGCAAGTGGACTTGAAGCCATAAACCTAGCCGCCAACCAAATAAAAGCAGGCGCCGGTAACGCTTACATCGCAGGTGGCGTAGAAATGATGAGTCGTGTTCCAATGGGATCAGACGGTGCAGCAATAGCGGTCGATCCTGAATTGGCCATGAAATCTTACTTTGTACCTCAAGGTATAGCAGCGGATATAATTGCCACAGAATATTCCTTCTCAAGAAAAGATGTGGATACATATGCAATTGAAAGTCAAAAGCGTGCAGCAATGGCCTGGTCTAAAAATTACTTTCAAAAATCAATTATTCCCATTGTTGACTCAAGTGGTTTGTCAATCTTAGATAAAGACGAGCATATGAGACCAAACACAACAATTACAGATTTAGCCGCTTTAAATGCCAGTTTTCAAGAAATGGGTGAAAATATGCCTGGCTTTGACAACGTGGCCAAATTGAAATATCCCCATCTTGAAAAAATAAATCATGTTCACCACGCCGGTAATTCAAGTGGAATTGTAGATGGCTCCTCCGCGATATTAATTGGTTCTAAAGAATTTGGGGTTCAAACAGGACTACGGCCACGCGCTCGGATCGTAGCATCAGAAAAAATTGGAAGTGATCCAACCATAATGCTCACTGGACCCATCCCGGTGACTGAAAAAATTTTAAAAAAAGCGAATATGAGTATAGATGATATTGATATCTTTGAAGTAAACGAAGCATTCGCTGCAGTGGTGCTGAGATTTATGCAAGCATTCAACGTCGAACACTCTAGAGTAAATGTTAACGGTGGAGCAATTGCTTTAGGCCATCCATTAGGCGCGACAGGTTCAATGATTCTGGGTACTCTGCTAGACGAAATGGAGAGAACAGATAAACAATTTGGGTTAGCAACTCTTTGCGTCGCATCGGGAATGGGTGCCGCTACAATCATCGAACTATCATAATTTTAGTAGGAACTCCAAATGTCAGATTTCAATTACTCAAAAGATAAAGATAACATAGTATCAATTAAATGGGATGTTAATGGTAAAAGTATGAATGTCCTTACATTAGACGGTATGGAAAGTCTTAAGACATGTGTTAATAAAGCATTAAACGATAAAACTGCCAAAGGCATAATAATTAGTAGTTCTAAAAAAGATTTTGCAGGTGGTATGGATTTGAATGTTCTGCAATCTATGATGGCTGGACCTAAAACTAATCTTTCAAAATTAGCCTTCAAAACTATTATGGACATGCATGATATTTTAAGAGTCTTAGAACTTGCTGGACGAAATTCTGAGACAAAAAACCCTGCTAAGCCCGTTGTATGGGCGGCTTCAGGCCTATCAGCAGGTATAGGAACCGAAATTGGGTTAGCATGCCACCACCGGATCGCAGCAGATAGTCCTAGAACAAAAATAGGATTACCTGAAATTTTAGTTGGGTTATTTCCTTTTGGGGGAGGCACGACAAGACTAATGCGAATGCTAGGTGCGATTGGAGCATCTAACATTCTTTTAGAAGGTAAAATGCTGTCGGCTAAATCAGCAAAATCTTCTGGATTAATTGATGAAATTTGCGATCAATCCGAGTTAGAAATAAAAGCACGAGAATGGATTTTGTCAGCATCTCAAAGCGAAACTATTAAACCTTGGGATCAAAAAGGGTTTAAGATTCCGGGAGGTGCACCTTATCATCCGGCGGGTTTCTTAACCTTTGTTGGAGCTTCAGCAATGGTACATGGTCGAACTAAAGGTGTTTATCCTGCTCATAAATCTTTAATGTCAGCTGCCTATGAAGGTCTATTAGTTCCTTTTGATACTGCCTTAAAAATTGAAGCCCGTTGGGCAGTCAAACTTCTAAACAATCCAAGCACATTTAATATGATCAATAGTCTGTTTGTGAACAAAACAGCCCTTGATAAGGGTATCGCTAGGCCCAAGCATATCGATGAAACAAAAACCAAAAAAATGGGAATTCTTGGCGCTGGAATGATGGGATCTGGAATCGCCTACGTGTCAGCTTTGGCCAAAATAGACGTAATTTTGATAGACTCTACCGATGAGAAAGCCCTCCAAGGAAAATCCCAAGTTAAGTCAATATTAGAGGAAGGTATAAAACGAAGAAAAACTACTCAAGCACAAATGGAAGCTGCACTTCAACGAATTACTACGACCACTGACTACTCAACATTAAAAGATGTTGATCTTGTAATAGAGGCAGTTTTTGAAAATGCATCAGTCAAGAATGAAGTTACTAAACTAGCAGAAGCACATATCTCAAAAAAAACTGTATTCGCTACAAACACGTCAACACTTCCGATATCAGATTTAGCACAAGTGAGCAAAAATAAATCAAATTTTATTGGTATTCACTTTTTTAGTCCAGTAAACAAAATGAACTTGGTAGAAATAATAAAAGGTAAAAATACCGAAGACTCTGCCGTGGGCAAAGCGTTAGACTATGTCCGGCAAATAAAAAAGACGCCAATAGTAGTCAATGATGCGAGATTTTTTTACGCAAATCGATGCATAATTCCATACATAAATGAGGGTGTTAGAATGGTTGGTGAGGGAATAGAACCCGCACTGATCGAAAACAGTGCTAAACTCCTCGGAATGCCAGTTGGACCGCTGCAACTTATTGATGAAACTTCGATTGACTTAGCAAATCAAATAGCAATAGCTACTAAAAAAGCGTTAGGAGATAAATATGAAGAGGACGCAAGCGACGAAATTTTACTTTTCATGGTGAAAGAAAAGCGTCTGGGAAGAAAAGCAAATGCTGGGTTTTATAACTACGATGAGAAAGGTAGACGTCAAAATCTTTGGAGAGGATCAACCCATAAATGGCCACTAAAAAGCGACCAGCCCAGTGTTGAAGAAGTAAAGAATCGTTTAGCACTTATTCAGGCATTGGAAGCCGTTCGTGCCTTGGAGCAAGGCGTTCTAATGAACATAAGAGAAGGTGACGTCGGAGCTATTCTCGGATGGGGGTGCATGCCTTGGGCAGGAGGACCGTTTGGATGGTTAGATCTTGTCGGAATTGAGCCAGTTGTTCAAATGTGCAAAAAATTCAGTGTCGATTTAGGATCAAGATTTAATATACCACCAATGTTAAAACAAATGTCCGAAACTAATTCCAAATTTTATTCAAACTAAACAGCTTGATCTATTACAAAAACCGACGAAAAATTTTACAGAAGCATTGAAACTATTTTCACGATTTATTAGGCTAACTAACAAACAAAGTTTGCTTTCATTTAAGTAGTGGCCAGAGTTGGCCTCTTCCTTTTAATTTTGGAGATATGGGTGAAAAATGAATAATCTGATGCAGGAGTTCCCATTAGTGGTTGGTAACATTATTGATCATGCAGCCCGTTACCACCCCAGGCGGGAAATAATTAGTCGAAGTGTAGAGGGTCCAATCGTCAAAACGAACTGGTCAGAAGTAAAAAACAAATCTCTACAACTTACAAAAGCACTTTTGAATTTAGGAATAAAGGCAGGTGACGTGGTTGGGGTAATGGCCTGGAATACTGCGCGTCATTTAGAAGTAGTATATGGGGTGCCGGGTTCAGGTGCAGTTAATCACACGCTAAATCCGCGATTGTTCTCTGAACAGTTAATCTACATTATCAATCATGCAGAGGACAAAATACTAATGGTCGACCCAGATCTAGTATCGGTAATTGAGCCGCTCATTGAAAAATGCCCAAAAGTCCAGAACGTTATTATCATGACTGAAAAGAGACACATGCCATCAACTGACATGAAAAATATTCTTTGTTATGAAGAGCTATTAGCGCAAGAAGATATTGATATTCAGTGGGTAAAAAGATCGGAACATGATGCGTGTGGTATTTGCTATACTTCGGGTACGACGGGTAATCCAAAAGGCGTAGTCTATACCCATAGATCGAATACTCTGCACGCACTTGCGTCAGCTGCACCCGATATGTTAGGTTTAGCCAGCACAGAAAGAATAATGCCAGTTGTTCCCTTATTCCACGCAAATGGATGGTCAATCGGATATACGGCCCCGCTTACCGGTGCCTCAATGATAATGCCTGGAAGAGATATGACGCCTAAAGCGCTATATGAAATGCTTGAATGCGGGGCAACTGTTACAGCTGCGGTGCCTACTGTTTGGTTGCTTCTCCTCGACTTTCTTGAAAAAGAAAACCTTAAGCTCACTTATTTGAAAAGGGTGGTTATTGGAGGATCAGCCTGTCCACGTGCAGTAATAGAAAAGTTTCAAAGGAAATACGGAATTAAAGTTTTGCATGCTTGGGGCATGACAGAAATGTCGCCACTTGGGACAATATGTTCCTTCAAGCCTGAGGTTTTAACATTATCTGAGGAAGAAAAACTTAATGTACAGGAGACAACTGGTCATCCACCATTTACCGTCGACCTTAAAATAACTGATGATCAAGGCAATAATCTAGCATGGGACGGGATTTCGCCTGGAAAACTATGGGCAAGAGGGGCGGCAGTGGTTAAAAGGTATCTGAAGTCATCCTCTGATATAGCAGATAAGGATGGCTGGTTCGATACGGGGGACGTTGCGACAATGGACCCAAACGGCTATATGAGAATTACTGATAGATCAAAAGATGTAATTAAATCAGGCGGCGAGTGGATTTCATCAATTGATCTTGAAAATGCAGCCGTTGGTCATCCAGACATAACTGAGGCTGCCGCCATAGGGGTCGCTCATCCCAAATGGGATGAGCGACCCATCGTGGTAGTGGTCTGCCATCGTGATAAAACGCCCCTAAAAAAGGAAATACTTGATTTTATTTCTAAGCATGTTGCAAAGTGGCAGGTTCCAGACGATGTCATATATATGGATGAAATACCGCACACCGCTACTGGAAAAATATCCAAAGTTGATCTGCGGCAGAAGCTGCTAGAAACCGGTTACGTGCATCCAGATACAGTTAAATAATATCAGAGCAAGTTAAATGACCGCAATAAAAAAATATGCTCGACTAGAAGCTACTGGTCTATGGAGAGACTCCGAAAATTTTGATTTTATCGAAGTTTTGATCTCGTTTGGTAAAACCTCAATAATATTGTCAGATTATAAAGATAAACCTTTGACTCATTGGTCTCTCACTGCAATAAAGCTCGTTTCTAGAGATCAAAACGAAGCAACATTCTCAACTGACTCAGACGATGGTGAGTGCTTGCTTATTAAAGATGCAGACATGATCGAGTCGTTACTCCTTTTCATTAACAAAGATGAGCAAAAATCTAACACCACTAAAATAAAATTTTATATTTGTTTTTTTATTCTGATAGTCTCATCAATAGCATTAATAGTCTACTTTCCTTCCAAAATTAAGGTACTAACTGCATCAGTAATTTCGAACGAGATCGAACAGCAACTAATTGAACCATTTGTAGACAAACATGTCAGTTCATCTGGCGGTAGCTGTAGCTCTTTGGAAATTGAAACGATCAAGCAACGTATTTTAACTTTAATTGAAAAAGACAAACAAACTCTATCTGTCATAATCATACGAGATCAAAAAATGAATGCCTTACATCTTCCGAACGGCGTAATTCTTATCTCAAGTGCATTTTTAAATAATGCAACCAACGAATTCAAACTTGTCGCACTTTTGGAACAGGAACTACCTAGTGCAATCAATAGACAGCCACTTAATATTTTAATTAATCAACAAACCACAATTGAATTAATCAGGTTTTTACTTGGATTTGATACCCAACTTCACATAAAAGAGATCAATGACTTCCTAACTCCGGCTACAAAGCCTACTTTGAAAAAACAAAATCTTCTAGATGATTTTTCTTGGGTCACTCTCCAAAACGCTTGCTTGAATTAAAATGTCAGAACTTCGAGACTTTTTCCATTTAATTTCACCGCTCGGTCCATTTGCTCTACTAATTGGACATTATGGGACACAATTAAAGCCGTCAAATTATGATGCTTTACCAAACTTAAAATTAAAGAAAAAACTCTTTTTGATGTTTCTGGATCCAAATTGCCAGTAGGTTCATCCGCAAGTAAAACCTCTGGATCATTGACCAATGCTCTGCAAAGTGCTACCCGTTGCTGCTCACCACCTGACAGTTCGGCTGGCCTGTGGTGCTCTCTATTAGAAAGCCCAACCTGTTTCAACAAACTTCGGCTTTTTTCTTCAGCTTCTGACCGTTTAACGCCAAGGCACCATTGAGGAATACATATATTTTCTAACGCCGAAAATTCTGGTAGCAAATTATGAAATTGATAAACAAACCCAATTTTCTTATTTCTCAACCTTGTTTTCTCAAATTCTGATAATAGATTAGTATCACGTCCATTAATATGTATTTCACCTGAGGTCGGACTATCAAGCAAACCCGCAATCTGTAAAAGTGTCGTTTTTCCCGCGCCTGAAGGAGAAAAAAGCCCCACTATTTCTCCTTGAGATAATTTTAAATTGACATCGGAAAAAACCTCCACAGGATCCAGGCCAATTTGAGTAAATTTTTTGGTTATACTGATCAACTCTAAGATTGTACTACTCATTCCGGATTGCTTCTGCTGGATTAACTTTAGCAGCATTTCTTGCAGGTATAATAGTTATCGAAAGGGAAATACCAAGAGAAAGGCCGATGGCTAAGAATAAATCGTTAAGCCGAATTTTAGCAGGAACCTCGGTTAAAAACCTTATTTCAGAGTTCCAGACACTTCCTCCAACAATAAATTCAACAAAATGTTGAATTTCTGTGATGTACATTACGAATAAACACCCCCAAATAAGGCCAAGAACTGAGCCAAAAACTCCAATAAGACTACCACATATGAAAAATATTCGCTGTATCGACCCTTTAGAAAAGCCAATTGTTCTAAGAACCGCAATATCTCTAGTTTTATTTTTTACTAACATTACCAAGCCTGAGATAATGTTGAGCGAGGCTATCAAAATAACGAGAGACAATATCGTAAGCATTACTCTGCGCTCAACGTCCAATGCTTTAAGAAATGCACCTGAAGCATCCTTCCACGACCACAATCTATATTGCTCTCCAATTATCGGTAAAATCTTTGATTTAGCATTTTCAACCGATGAAGGCTCCGACAAAATTATATCTATTTGATCTACACCATCTTCCTTATTAAAATAAAGTTGTGCATCAGCTAGCGGCATATATATTCTTGTGTTGTCAATATCATACCTCCCAACTTGGAAAATATAATTAACAGAAAACTCAGAAACCCTTGGAGCAATACCAAAAGCAGTCTTTATACCATTAAAA
>PAHT02000016.1 GCA_002705045.2 Paracoccaceae bacterium
AATTCGTCAATTTTTGGTATCCAAAATAATCGAAGTTTTTTGCTTGCGGTTTTAAAACAGGATCAATTTCTTAATGGCTCAGCAAAGACAACGTTCTTAGAAGAAATTTACCCAGACGGGTTTTCCGTCCAATCGCCTTCCCCCACCGAATTTGCCTTAGCCGCTGCTTTCATTTATAAGGATAAGCTTGAACAGCAAGTTTTAAGGGCACAGAATATCCAGAATGAGTTGATTGGATGGTCCAACAGAGGGAATATCAGAAGTACGCTCTTGATACAACATTTAGAAAAAGAAAAAAGAGTTGATGTCACCTACCTGAAAACTAATAATTTCCAGGTAGCGTTCGATAATGACAAATTAGAAGTTTTGTTAAGCGACGAAGAAACTCGCGTTAATGGTAAAATTATTTCTCCACTGTCTTGTAATAAAAGTGAAAATACGTATCAAATTATTAATCATGAAAGTGAATTTTGTTTTGTAGAAATTAACCAAACAAACAAAATAGATCAAATCGTATCTACAGGGATAATGCAAGCGCCGATGCACGGAGTAATCACAGAAATTTTTGTTGCCACTGGACAAAAAGTTAAAATTGGTGACTGCTTAATGGTGCTTGAAGCAATGAAAATGCAACATGAATTAATTGCACGCATAGATGGTTCTATCAAGAAAATTTCTACTTCCCCAGGCAAACAAGTTTCAGTCGATGATATCTTGATGGAAATCGAGCCAAACGATTAAAACTTGATTTTTAAAACTGTAATAGTAGTACGAAATACCGCCTATGATCAAACACCAAAGCATCTCGAGTTTTTACAAAAAAAATTAAATTTACTTGTACAATAGCTAAAGAATTCAAAATGAAAGTCTCAATAATTCCGCATTACTTTAAGGTTGATAACCAGAAAGCGCCGATAATATGAAACAAGCCCTAGATTTTTTGGAGGATAGTCGCCAATTATTTAATTTACTTAGAGACAAATCAGATGAAGATCTAAAAATAAAAACTCAATTCAAGAATTGGACAATTAATGATGTAATTGGCCACCTTCATATTTTTAATTTCGCAGCTAACTTAAGTTTAAAATCTTCGGATGAATTCGAAATATTTTTTTCACCAATAGATAAGGCACTAAAAGCGGGATCGTCTCTTATAGATATCCAAAACCGATGGCTTGACGGACTCAAAGGTCAAGCCTTGCTAGACACCTGGTGGAGAGAAGCACAAGCTGTTTCAAAAAAATTTAAAATTATTGATCCAAAATTACGCTTAAAATGGGCTGGGCCAGATATGAGTGCTCGATCAAGCATTACTGCTCGACAAATGGAAACTTGGGCTCATGGACAAGAAGTCTTTGACTGTCTTGGTAAAATAAGAACCGAAACCGATAGAATAAAGAATATTGCACATTTAGGAGTTTTAACTTTTAGTTGGACTTTTAAAAATAGAAACTTGGAGCCTCCAGCAATAACTCCCTACGTGCAGTTGCAAGGTCCATCTGGTAAGATTTGGGAATGGAATGATCCATCAAGCTCGTCTCAAATAAAAGGTCTGGCCGTAGATTTTGCCTCAGTGGTAACTCAAACTCGAAATATTCTCGACACTAATTTAAAAGTGACTGGTGATGAAGCTACTCATTGGATGTCAGTTGCTCAATGCTTTGCTGGACCACCTGAAAATCCTCCAAAACCAAACACACGCCACCCTGTTCTTTCAAGTTAATATTTATTCCTTAACCCAACAAAAATCAATAAACCTTACAAAATTTATGAATATTTTTTAAAAAATAAAGTGGCTAAAACAAGTCTCAATTTTATAAAATAATTAATAAACATGCAAAAATATCACAAGTTATGTATTAAAAGACCAATTTTAGTCAGGAAAATGTGCTTAATTGCAATTAAAACTTTTAAACATAAAGAAATTTTAATAACGTCATGTAAAGAATAATTAAAAGAAAGTTTAAATCTGGAAAGGAATAAATATGGGTCTTTCACGAATAATATCACGAACTTTGCTGGTAGGTTTGTTAGCTACAGTAATACCTATTTCTGCGTTTGGAGGAGGAGGAATTTCTCGGGATGGTCAGGACGTATCATTCATGTACGATAACGGGAATTTCTTGAGTGTGTCGGTGAAGCAAGTTACTCCAAAGATCACTGGATCGAGCTACAGTCCTTTAGGGGCTCCAACCGCCATATCTACTAGTGCAAGTCCGGAATATAGTACATACAATGTGAATTATAGACAAGACGCAGGTGAAAAAACAGGTCTTGGATTCCAGGTTCGTACCCCAATTGGTGCTGATATCGCCTATACCGACGGCACACTGATTCAAGGTACCACGGTTGACTATGACTCCCAAGCGGTTTCTCTGATAGGTTCCTATGATCAATCAAGAAACTTGCGATTTATTGGGGGCTTCACATCCCAATCACAAAATGCTGAAGTTGCAGTGCCTTTTGCTGGATATTCAGCAGTGGCATCGAAAGACTCCGGTATGGGATTAATTGCTGGAGCAGCCTATTCTATTCCTGAGATAGCTTTTCGGGTATCAGCAACATACTTTTCTGAAATAACGAGTGAACACCCAACATTAGAAAATGGTGTATTACCAAGCACTACAACCATTGATGCACCCTCAGGATTGAACATTGATATTCGATCAGGCATCATGGAAGATACGCTTGCGTTCGCATCAATAGTCACACAGTACTGGGACGGATTTGTTTTAGATCCTCCTGGATGGCGTGGTGCCGTGGGAAGTGCTCTTTATGATCCAGCAGATAAAACAACATACTTAATTGGCATTGGAAGAAAATTCTCGGATTCATGGGCTGGATCGATATCTTACGGATTGAGTGAGGAAACTGATGGAACGGCAACGGTGCTTGCACCAGTAGACGGTTCTCAAGATGTTACCGTGGGTATTAGATACACGTTGGATAGTGTAGAACTCAGTCTTGGAGGCACACTCAGAACATATACGAATGATGTTTCATCCACACAGCAGCTACCTGAAGCATTTGGTCCGCTCGCTGGGCAATCGATGGCTACTTATTCCGATAACACACTTATAGGTATCGGTCTTGGGGTAAAGTATAACTATTAAAAAAAATGATCAAAACGACAGACTAATTGTCTGTCGTTTTGATTTGATATTTTAACGAAACATGTATCTTGAACAGTTAGATCCAAAATTTTTATAAATTTAACATTTTAATTTTCTTTCCGAAGAGAGATTTTACACATTAGTCTGTTTATGCTGGATAATCTCGCTTCATGTCTAACTGTTTCGTGGCGGAGAGACAGGGATTCGAACCCTGGGGACGGTTACCCGCCCACACGCTTTCCAAGCGTGCGCATTCGACCACTCTGCCACCTCTCCCTCAAACTGAGACTATAAACATCGTAAGTTTAAGATCAAGAGCAAGTTGTTTTACTCATCAGCAAATCTAATTGAAACTCGTCGATTTTGCCGACCTTTTTTTTCAATTTTTCCAAAAATAAGAGGTCCGATTTCTGAAGTTTTTCGAACATGCGTCCCACCACAAGGCTGTAAGTCAATAGTTCGATTTTCGTCACCGATTTTTACTAACCTAACTCTACCGGTTCCAGTTGGAGGTTTAACACTCATCGTTTTAACAAGAGTAGGATTGCTCAATAGCTCCTCATCAGAGATCCAAGTTGTCGTAACTTCATAATTTTGCGATATGAGATCATTTAATTGATGTTCAAGCTTCTCCTTATTCTCAGGCGCATCAGGCATATCAAAATCAAGACGACCTTTTTCTGAGGTAATTTGTCCCCCGGTAACCGGCAATGGGATAACAACAGAAAGCAAATGAAGTGCTGTATGCATTCGCATATGTCTATACCTTCTTTCCCAGTTGAGAATTTGATTACAAACGGTACCTACTTTCGGTAGCTTACTGTCTTGACAAGCTATCAACATAGGAAAACCATCATTACTCTTAATAGTGTTTACGATACCACAAAAATTTTTTGTCGACCAAGAAATTTCTCCTGTATCTCCAGACTGCCCACCACTCGTTGGATAAAAAACCGACTTATCAAAGACAATTCCACCATTCTCAGATATTGAAACAACTGAGGCAGTAGCTGATTTCAAATAAGCATCGTCCCTAAAGAGCAATTCAGTCATTTTTTTTACCTTGCATTTTTTTTACGCCTTCATCGCTCAGCACAGTTTTCAAGGACTCGAAATTTTTGATATTTACATCTCTTTGAGCAAAAGGTATTTCAATTCCTTCTTTGTTAAACGCTTCAGTTATTTCATAATTCATCTCTGATTTTATGGCTAATACGTACCCAACGTCTTTCATAAAAGCTCTAATTTCAAAATCGATTGAGTCTGAACCAAAACCCATAAAGACCACGGAAGGACCCGGATCTTTTAAAACTTGCGGGTGGCTCTCCGCTATTCTTAGTAGTATAGTTTCCACTCTGCGCGGATCAGTACCATAGGCGACGCCAACTGGCACGCGCACCCTTCCCATTGAATTGCTATGTGTATAGTTTAACACAGAACCTGAAATCAGTTCAGAATTGGGAACGATAACAGTTCCTCTGTCGAAGGTTTGAATTTGGGTTGATCGTACCGAAATCTTTCTAACGGTACCGGAAAAACCAGCAACCTCAATCCAATCTCCTTCCTTAATGGGCCGTTCAATTAATAAAATTACTCCTGAAACAAAATTTGAAACAATTGTTTGTAAGCCAAAACCCAATCCAACTGATAATGCTCCTGCAACAATTGCTAATGAAGAAAGATCTAGCCCTGTAGAGGAAATTGCAATCATAGTAGATAAAATTATACCAGAATAACCCACACCAGATAAAAGAGCATTTCGGCCACCACTATCAAGAGTTGTCTTAGGTAAAACACTATTTCTTAAGACCCGTTGAGTCAGCCGGGTGAGTGCAAAACCAAAACAAAAAATAACAACGAGTGAAATAAGACCAGGAAGTGTAACACGAGCAGATCCTAACGGAATTCCTTCATTTAATCGCAACCATATCTCATGAATGTCAGAACTTTGAGCTCCCCATATGAGTGCTATTATCGGCACATTAATACCACCCAGTACAAGCACCAGCAATACTGGTACAAGAGCCCAGCGCGATCCAGTGAGCTTACCTTTCACTTTTACTGATGGATCCGAAAAAGCGTCAAAAATACTGTATAAGATGGAAAAAATAATTGAACTCAATGCAATTAGTGCAAGCGAAACTAAAATGGGATAAATTAATTTTTGAGCTGCATAGAGATAACCAGCCGCAGCAAGAATGGGTGCCACTATTATTATAATTCGCAAAAGGTTTTGTAATTGTATTGGTAACTGGAACTTTATTTTATTGAGTTGCTCTTTAGGATCATCAGTTTGTGGGGAAACGTTCTGTCTTAATAGTCCAACTAATTGAAATAAAAAAACGCTTGTCAGAGTGAGCAGAGGAAAATGCAAAATTGCTTGTGTCCCAACAGTCCACGAACCGGCTTCCGCTAAATAATTTATTAAAATACTTATTGAGAATAGGATCCCTAGCCAGTTGAAGAATTTTGAGCCAGTGCGACCGTCATCAACAACTAATCCTCCTAACTCCTGGAGCCGTATCTTATCATGGCATAAGTTTTGTGACAGCCATCGGGAACAGACTAAGGTGACTACGACGGGGATAAGTGCGTCAATAAATGTTATCCCATTATAACCAAATAAACCAGAGAATTTAAAGGCTTGAATCACTACGAACCCAGATAAGAAGAGCAATAAATAACTCAGTGAATTTAAGGAAACCTCAACTAACGGAACAAATACCTTCGACTGAGGATTTGCGACAAAGTGAAAAGTACCGTAAAGCACACCCTTGAAATGAATGAAAAACAAAAATATCCCCACTGTGATCAGAACAGTCATAATTGGAATTTTTTGAAAAAATAGGGTTCGCTGAGTATCACTATTTAATACCGTCATTGTTTCTCTTACCATCCTACTTAAAAAACCCTTGATATCTCTGAAAGCGGTAGGCCATAATCCACTATCAAATGGGGTGGCGCCATAACTGAATAATTTCTGTGTAAGCCTTTCTCTAAGTATCATATTTGCTTCTTGAATTAGAAAATCTGTCCTTTTAAGCATGCCACTAGAGATCACAAAAGGTACAGTTGTTATTTCAATAAGGTTTTTCAAGTCAGCACGTCTACTTGCTATTATTGTATTTTCAGTAATACCTCTGTCTGGCGGCAGGCCTAGCGCCTCTAATTCTTCAGATAATTTTGATATTTTTGATTCACTAAACACTTGTGTATCATAAACTTCCTTACGCTGTTTGAGTAAATCAGCAAGAATGATTTTTAATGTATCATTAGAGGCTTGTGATTTTTCAAGAACTTCATCAGCTCTGGAGGCTAACCGTTCCCATTTAAGAATTAGCTCACTTTTTTCAACACTTTGTGCAGAAAGTGGCATTACAAAACATAAAATTATCATAAAAAATAAATATTTAACAAAAAACAAATTTATAATAATTCTGTGCAACATTTTATTATCCCTTTTCCATCAAATTTGGCAATTCTAAAGCGGTATCTTGCATCCAAAAAGGTATCGGGAGCTCTCTTTCTTTAAGAAAATTATAATTAAATAGTTTTGACTGATATCGCATTCCATGATCGCATAAAACCGTAACTATGGTACTTCCTCTACTGAGGCACTGGGAAAATTTTAATGCGCCAGCCATGTTTATACCAGCCGAAATACCGACTGAAATACCTTCCTCATACAAAAGATCAAAAATTAAATCCAATGCCTCACCATCCGAGGCTTGAAAAGCCGAATCAACAACTAAGTCCTTCATATTATTTGTAATTCTTCCTTGACCAATACCCTCAGAAATAGAAGTGCCCTCTGCGTGTAACTCCCCATCGGTATAATAGTTGTACAAAGCTGAACCAAACGGATCAACAATTGCAATTTTTATGTCTGATTTTAATGCTCGTAACCCTTTTGACACGCCGCTTAAAGTTCCACCCGTGCCCACAGAACAAATAAACGCATCAACCTTGCCTTTTGACTGATCATATATTTCCCGTGCAGTGGTAGTCACGTGTGCACGCTGATTCGCTAAATTATCAAATTGGTTCG
The DNA here is from genome assembly GCA_002705045.2 of Paracoccaceae bacterium. Lineage (GTDB taxonomy): Bacteria > Pseudomonadota > Alphaproteobacteria > Rhodobacterales > Rhodobacteraceae > JAYZEV01. The sequence continues at coordinate 7,162 of PAHT02000016.1, forward strand.
CCCAAAAAGCTCCTTTCGGTAATTTCGCATCCAATTCTTTTGCTAACCGCTCCGAATATTTAACGTAATTGTTGGGGTTTGAATAGGGCACTGCTGGCACCTCAACTAACTGAGCACCCGCATTTCTTAACGCATCTTTTTTCTCCTGTGTTTGCGTTTCCGGTATAACGATAACCGTCGGGCAGCCTTTGGAAGCACCAACAAGTGTAAGTCCAATTCCTGTATTTCCAGCCGTCCCCTCAACAATTGTTCCCCCGCGAGTTAATCTACCTGAGTCGAAAGCTTCACTTAATATGGAAAGAGCAGCTCTATCTTTTACAGACCCCCCAGGGTTCAGAAACTCTGCTTTGCCAAGAATTTCACACCCAGACATGTCAGAAATTTTGTTAAGCCGTATTAGAGGCGTTTCGCCTATTAACTGCGAAAAATCTTTGATCATCGAAAACCCCAAGCTCTTTAATGATTTTTCTGTCATTGCGTTTGTGTGTATTAAAACAAAACTTTAGGGATTTAAATAGTATTTAATCATTATTTGAGTTAGATTTAGTATAAAGCCGTCAAACTTATATTTTCTTATCCTTGCCGACGACTTTTTATGTAAAACCAGTCTCAACCATTGACGAGTAAAAAAATTTACTACATTTTAAGTGACTAATAAGAAAAACGGACTATATAGTCGGTGTGGCACATGTTATGAAAAATCTTTTCAGTATAGGGACTAACAAATGGTAACGACACACCCCAATGATGAAATCTTGCAATCATATGTGAATGGCTCCCTATCAGGGGGTATGGAAATGTTCGTAAAAGGCCATCTGCATTATTGTCCGCAGTGCAGAAATAAAGTTGAACTGCTAGAGATGATAGCTGGTGAGCTCTTAACTGAATCACGTGAAATGGCTGAAGTAGACTCCGCTGCCTTTGAAACTGTTTTGAGAAAAATAGCGGACAACGAATCTAAGGAAGCAGAGAAACCCGATAAAAAGATACACGGTGGGGTAATGCCTAGTATGATTAATAATCTTATCGGTAAAACGAGCGAACAGATTAACTGGCGTTTTAGACTCCCTGGTATCAGTGATTATCAAATAGCAAATGATAATGGTGAAGAAATCAGTTTGTTGAAAGCGGAACCAGGCACTAAAATTTTTCAACACACACATGAGGGCGAAGAGGCAACACTGGTTTTATCTGGTGCGTTGCAAGACGGAGAAAGCGTATTACGAGCAGGCGACGTATCGGTAGTAGACGAGACACATACCCATAATCCGTCAATAATAGGGACTGAACCATGCATCTGTCTGATAGTAATGTCTGGAAAATTAAGGTTTACGGGTAGATTTACTCGAGCATTCAATCTGCTAACTTAATAAAATGTATCGGAGGCAGTTCCTTATTGGTTTCGCCAGCCTTGGTTTTTCGTTCATTCCAGCGCACAGTGTGTTAGCTCAAAACTCAGGATCAGTTTTTAACATAATTTGGAGAGATATTGAAGTTGGTTACTCCAGCATAAACTTGATTAAAAATGGAAGTAACTTAATTGCAAAAGTAGACGTCAAAATCGATGTATCACTTCTTGGGATTAAGCTCTATTCGTATTCGCTCAAATGCCAAGAGATATGGAAGAATAAAGAACTCTTATCACTAGATTCGGAAGTATTTATTGGAAAAAAACGCGAATACTCGATAGGTAAAAAAACTCCTAATGGGTTCGAAATCGATGGTTCATCTTTTTCTGGGGTCATTAAAGGAAATCCGGCGACTACCAGTTACTTCACACCAGATTTTTTAAAACGAGAAGTTTGGATAAGTACACAAAACGGCAAACCACTTCAAGTTAAGTGTACCAGAATTGGAACAGAAAAGGTTGATAGTCCAGAAGGGTTCATAAATGCTACGAAATGGCAAGTACGTGGGGACTTAAACATGTTTTTATTCTACGACGATACTAACGAATGGGTGAGCAGCAGGTTCAGAGCCGGAGGTTCTGATGCAACATTTATTCTACAAAACAAAATTGGGCGGAACCACAAAATATGGAATCAATCATAAAATCAATTGTAGTAACCGGTGCATCAAGTGGAATTGGACTTTCTATATGTAAACTATTCCTAAAACGTGGTTATGTAGTATTTGGAACAGTACGAAAAAAAAACCAATCATCGAACTTAAAAAAACTTTTAGGTGACAACTTTTTTCCTTTAGTATTGGATGTAAGAGATAAAAAAGCGATTAGTGAGTCAGTATTAACAGTAAAAAAACACCTTGGGCATAATTCATTAACAGCACTAATAAACAATGCGGGAATTGCTATATTGGGCCCAATTGAATTTCTCGACCCAGCGGTATTTCAAAGACAAATAGAAACTAATTTAATCGGCACCTTAAATTGTACCCAAGCATTTTTACCACTACTTAAGGCAAAAAAAAACACAACGAGGCCCACCAACGGAAGAATAATTAATATTAGTAGTGCCCTGGGTGGAAAGATTGGATACCCTTTTTATGGTGCTTATTGCAGCAGCAAACACGCAATTGAGGGTTTTTCAGAAGCTTTAAGGCGTGAATTAACTATCCATAAAGTTTTTGTCTCAATCATTGCACCCGGCGCTATACAGACACCGATTTGGGATAAAGCGGAAAATGATATCCTTATTAACAAATATGAAGGCACGGTTTATGAGAGCGCATATAAAAAAATGGTTTCTGATATGAAAAAATTGGGTGCAAATGGTCTTCAACCTGAAACAGTCGCTAAAAAAGTAATCCAAGCTGTTGAAACCCAAAAACCTAAACTTAGGTATACTTTTATAAATGAATTGTCTTTGAATCTTCTTTATTTTGCTCCTCGACGGCTACTCGATAGATTGATCACAAAATATCTGGGCCTGACCGGTAAAAAAATTGAAAAGTATTTTGACTAGGGATTGCGAATTAAACTTTGTTGGATCGAATGGTGATAACTTTTAGTCAATTTAAAGTTCCACATCAATCCAATTGAACAAATCTTTAATAAAATTGGTAAAAAACCGTATAAAATCGTCAGAATCCAAAGAGACTTTTCAGTATTGTTGCCAGTTACATCAAAATTAAAATGTGATAAAATTAAAAGTGCTAATCCAGAAGATAGAGCGACTGAACCTTTTGTCGCTATTGACCAAAATGAAAAAAAAGTGCCTGTTCTTCGTTTACCAGATCTAAGTTCCTGTAGATCAATTAAGTCCGCTTGAATGGATGATGGAATAGCTAAGTCAGCGCTTAATGCTGAACCACCTAGTAGGCAAACAAAAAAGAAACCAATAAGATTCCCAGCGCTAATAAATGCAATAGAAGAAAATACCACCGACGCATATATCATTGTGTAGCACCAAAGCCGATGCTTCTCAAACCTTTTACTCAACTTGACCCATAGCGGCGTAGCAATAATTGCCGAAAAAAAATAAATCAAAAGAAAAGGGCCTGCTAAATGTGGAGCTTCCAGTTTGTGGTCAACAAAGAAAACAAATAATGCCGCAGGCAAAGCGTTTGCTGCACCATTTATAAAATAGGCGATCAACAGACGCACAAACATCGGTTCTGATTTAAAGGTTAAAAACACTCCTAAAATATCATAGCTTTCAGGCAGGCGATCTTGCTCAACATTTTCCTTCACATTATATGCACAAGTTAGTGTGGTTACTGGCAACATAACGACAACAAAAATAGCAATGTATTTCATACCCTGAAAATCACTTTTTCCAAGCGAGTACAAAACTGCAGCTAGAATAGTACCGCTTAAAGCAACAGCCTCTCGATATAATGTAATTCTAGATCGCTCAAAATAACTTTTGGAAATTTCTGCACCAAGGGCGAAGTACGGTGTCATGATTATAGTCCAGCCAACAGTAAGAATAATAAGCCATGCCGCCAAATAACTTGATCCTAATGCAGCACTTGAGTTCGGCCAAAAAAGCGCAACTGCAGAACAAACTACCAATGGAGTTCCGATTAGAAGCCAAAAACGTCGACGTCCCAATGGAGCCTTGAATCTATCACTGATGACGCCCATCATAGGGTCAGAGAATGCATCAAACAATCTAACAAAAAGAAAGATAAAGCCAACCTCCTTTAATTCCAAATCAAAATTGCTAATATAAAAATCAGCAAGAAAAATGTAGATAGGAAAATATAAAGTAGCTAGAGGCGCAGCGGGCCCACTATAAGCCCAAAGAACTTTGAGTGGAATTTTCTGGCTCAATTTCAGCCCTTTTGAAGAGTCACTTGCGCAACATCTCCAGTCCGTGACAGAAAAAATGCAGCACAGGAAGCAAAGTAGAAATTCCACATTCTCCTGAAGCGGTCGTCAAATCCAAGTGGCGCTATCTCCGCCCAAACGGAATTAAATTGATTGTGCCAAATCCTTAACGTTTTGGAATAACTCTGTCCAAAATGATCAATTTTTGTTTTAGTTAATCCAGCTTTTGAAATCTGATCTTGCAAAGCAATTTGGCTAGGCAACATTCCTCCTGGAAAAATATATTTTTGAATAAAGTCAACATTTTTTCGATAGCGAGGAAAGAACTCATCAGCTATTGTAATTATTTGAAGAGCAGCCTTACCATGATTGCCAAGCCTATCCCTCACAGTATTAAAATATTGTGGCCAGTACTTCTCTCCAACGGCTTCAAACATCTCTATTGAAGCGATAGCATCATAAGTTCCTTGTTCATCTCTATAATCCCGCATCACAAAAGTGGCTTTCTCACCGAACCCAGCCTCAAAAGAACGCCTTTGCGAATACTCTAGTTGTTCTCTGGATATTGTTAAACCGGTAACTTTAGCACCATAATTTCTTATAGCGTGCTCTGCAAACCCTCCCCAACCGCACCCAATCTCAAGGACGTGATCGGACGGTTTCAATGACAGATTATCACATATTAATTTATATTTATTATATTGTGCCTCAGACAACGATTCTTTACCCGTTTCAAACCACGCCGACGAGTATGTCATAGTTTCATCAAGCCATTTCGTATAAAACTCATTACCCAAATCATAATGATACGCAATATTACGTTTAGCCTGAGCTTTACTATTAGAGCGCCACCAGTGGCGGATCCTTTCATAAAACCTCACAATGCTAGCGCCAGGCAAATTACTACCAAATAAATCACCATTTAGTAACAAGACATCCATTAAAGCAATTAAATTGGGAGTATCCCACCAACCGTCCAAATAAGACTCGCAAAACCCATTCTCACCTTCACGGACCAAACGAGCAAAAAAATCATTGTTTAAAATATTAATACAAGCATCAGGCCCAGGCACATCACCCTTGATCTTGAATGTTTGGGAATCTGGTAATATTATTTTTAAAGAGCCGCACTCCAAACCATTCAGTAAGTTCAAAATACTAGTAAACCTTCGAGGTAAAGTCTTGTCAAAGTTAACCACTTCTAAGCCTATTTTATTAAAATTTTTCAATATTTAACCTAAGTATCATACTTGTGAAATTTCATTCCCTTGAGAAATAAAAGAAGCGCCTCCCAGTGAATACCAAAAATTACCTTAAAAGTCATCAAAGGCTGGGTAATTAGGCATCTTAACAGATTAAAGTTATTTAATTCAATTGCTTTACCATTTTGCGTCGCAACAAGGGTTTCACCATCTTTCCCCGACTGACTTATGCGAATTGATAATTTTTTTCCTGGTGGCTTTAGTGAAAAAGAGTAAACTTGTGCCATTTCAATGAAAGGTGAGACATACATCTTTTTTTCCTGATCATGTTGTATCAATTCACTCTTTTTGGGATTTGCAGTTTTAATATACGTAACCTGATCACCAAACGTATTTTTTACCTCATAAATTATAGAGGATAGAAGACCATTAGTGTAACAAAAATATGCTGAGAATGGGTTAAATACGTAACCAAACATACGTGGAAAGCTGAGTAAAAAAATTTTATCCGCTCCTGGCATCTTCTTTCTTTTCAATTGATCATCAATCCAGGGCCTGAGAGGTCGGCCATCCCGGGAACCATGATCACTCTCATAGAATGAGAAAAGATTAAACTTGTTTACACTGAAAAAACTCAAATTATTTTTTGGCTGATCAAGAATATCAATATCTAAAAAGAGGCTAAAGAACCGATATTGGAACTTATGTTTTTTGGGAATTAGCCGCATGTGCATTATTTTACCAGTATAAATTACTTCGTTTGGGATCATTCGGCAGCCTTTAACGAAAAAGTTCTGCGTAGTCCTGTTGGGATATTCTTCGCCCAAGTGGGTAATGCACCCATCGCATCGGCAACTCTGAGGCCCGCGGTTAAACCATCTTCATGAAATCCGTATCCCAGCCAGGCACCGGCATACCAGATACCACCAGAGCCCTGTATTTCATCAAACTGCTTTTGAGCAATAAAAGTTTGATCATCAAAAATTGGATGTGAATAGTTAAGCTCCTTATAAATGCTTCCTTGATCCGGTTCAAATAAGGGATTGAGGCTTACAAATATTGGAATCTCGGTATCGAGCCCCTGTAATTTATTCATCCAGTATGTAACGGAGGAAGGCTTCTTTAAATTATCGGTCTGATCAGATGAAATAAAATTCCAACTCGACCAAGCTTTCAGTCTCTTGGGCATTAAAGCTTTNTCNGAATGNAAAATTACCCTGTTTTGCGATGTCTTAAATCTACTTAGCAGATTTTGCTCTTCANTTGTCTTATCAACTATTAATTTCATTGTTTCAGGTCCATTNGANCAAAGNACAACTTGATCAAAAGTTTCTGATTTTCCATTTTTAAATGCNAGAGTGACACCATTACCAACTCTCTGAACAGAAGTTATCGGACAATTTTTAATAGCCCTAGCACCTAATTTTTCTATAATTTTATNAACGTATACTTTGGAGCCTCCATCNACTGTCCGCCAGAGTTGCGCTCGCGATAAACCGGACAACAAGCCGTGATTCCTAAAAAAAGAAACGAAATTAATTGCAGGNAAATTCAAAATTTCTGATTGTGGCATCGACCATATTGCACCACCCATTGGAAGAATAAAATTTTCCGTAAACCAATTCCTGAACTTGTACATCGATAAATAATCTCCGAGGCTTAACCCAACTAGCTTACCGTTATCTAAAGCAATTGGAGCCTCCCGATTAAACCTAAGAATGTCTTGAAGACCTTGTAAAAAAGTTAAATTCAACAAGTTCCTTCGTTGTGTAAATAGTGAATTCAGACTACTTCCAGAATATTCCAATCGTCCATTTCCTGATGAAAATCCAAACGACATATCAGACCATTTGGTCGGCACTTTGAGATGCTCAAATAATGAAGTTAAGTTAGGNTAATTTTCAGTGTTGTAAACAATGAAGCCCGTATCGACAGAAATTTCCTTATTGATTACATTGATATCTAATGTATTGGAATGACCTCCAAACATTTTATTTCTTTCAAAAAGTTTTACATCATGCTTTTCCAATAAAGCGTAGGCTACACCTAAACCGGAAATGCCTGAGCCAACAACGGCTATCCTCATTATCGTTCCTTACTAATTTAACTATTCAAATTTTTTATAATTTATTTTCTTAAGTTTCCTATATCATGTAAAAAAGTCCTGTTTAGTTTGAGTGCTGCCTTAGAATATTTTAAATCGCCGTAGTATTTGAGGCTAATTCTAAATTATTCAAAAAAACATCACTACTGTACCCACTTGAAATGAATTCAAAATTAACCGCGCTATAAAAACTTTTCTAATGAGTCTATTAGCTTCTCCACATCCTGTTCGCTCGTGTAGTGGACAAAACTAAGTCTNAGCACACCATATTTTCGATCAACACCCAATGCCTCCAATAGTCGCACCGCATAAAAATCTCCNCAATCGCTCATTACTCCATCCTTTGCCAACTCAATAGCTATCTGTTTTCCCCGTTCTTTAACATCTATCGCAACAGTAGGAACCCTATCTTCAACAGAGGTAGAACCAAGAACTCTCAAATTATCCTTTTGCTTTAGGTAGCTTAACAGTGGTTGAAGTAATTTTGTTTCATGCTTCCTCTGCAGATCGTGCACTCGACTAGCTATCAATTTTGGCGCTNCGTCTTCAGTAAAATGATGAGCGTAAAACTTTTTAAAATAATCTGCTATTCCTGCACAAGCCGCAATTTGGGCATGATCTGGTCCTGCAGGGGTAAAGCGTGCGACCGGTAACTCATTATTAAAATAATGACCTTGGTTCTCGAGGCGTTTATTAAGCTCATCAGAAATGTACATTAGGCCCAGATGAGTACCATATGTTTTATAAGTAGAGAACATGTATATGTCTGGCCCTAAATCATCAAGATCGCAAAAACCGTGNGGAGCATAGCTTACTCCGTCAACACAACTGTAAGCGCCAAAACTCTTCACCAGGTTGCAAATAGTTTTTACAGGATTTATTTCACCAAGAATATTAGAGCAATGTGTAAAAGCCACTAAAAGAGTAGAATCGTCCAAAAGTTTACNTANCTCANCTACATCTAATGAGCCGCTCGTTTCATTAACTCTCCATTCTCGAATTATAAAACCNAATCTTTCTANTNTACGCCAAGANCCAGAGTTAGCTTCATGATCTTGATTNGTAACAATAATTACCTTACGNTCAAAATTATNACTGTTAAATGCCTGTGANAGAACATATGTATTTTGGCTGGTCGATGGACCAAAGTGTAATGTATCCGGCTTGACGTTCAATAAAGCTGATAATTCGTTTCGGGCCTCATCCATTTCAGCACCACCCAATGACGATGCTTCATAGTAAGCATACGGTTGAACTTTTCGGCTCAAATAAAACCTATTTAATCTTGAAACAACTGGTTCAGCTGGAAAACTACCACCAGCATTTTCAAAAAAACTTTTTTCATAAAATTCAGGAGCCTTAAAGGCCGGAAATTTTGATCTAACAAATCTAATATCCAATTCAGTCATTATTTAACTTTCCNTTTCAGGAATCAGCTTCTTTTTGTTCAAGCAGATGAATATTNCTATGTCATTTATTTAAAAGCGCCTTAGATATTTTTTTATCTCAACCAAAAGAGTTTCNAGGCTAGTTGAAAAATAAATAACCAAAGTATTTTAGCTCACACCTAGACCTTTTTTTGTTGCATTTACTAAACAGGCCATGTTGCCAATATTCTTATTTTCATGCATTTTTTGATGNGCGAGACCAATTTCATCAAATGAAAACGTATCAGAGTGCCCTGGATCAACTTTACCATCTATAACAAGTTGATTCACCGCTTCGGCCTGTTCATCATTAGCTAAATGTGAGCCTTGCACTCTTTTTTGCATAAACCAAAGGTAGCGTAGGTCGAGCGACACATTAAAGCCGGATGTACCTGCACAAATCACAACCATACCGCCCGTATCACAAACAAAGCACGACGTCGGAAGAGTTGCTTCACCTGGATGTTCAAAAACAATTCGGGGATTCTTTCGTTCACCAACAATATCCCAAATAGCCTTTCCAAATGCTCTGGCACCACTCATCCAAGTTTTCCAATCCGAAGACTTAGTATCAGGCATAACACCCCAATGATCATAATCGTTTCGATTGATCACGCCGATAGCACCGAGATCCATGCAATATTGACGCTTATCCTCACTTGAAACTACGGCTACAGGTTTACCACCCAGTGCGGCCACGATTTGAATCGCCATTGCACCTAATCCTCCCGCAGCTCCCCATATAAGCACGACATCGCCTTTCTCAACGGTGTTTGGCGACCATCCCATCAGTTGTCTGTACGCTGTGGAGGCGCAAAGCATGTAGGAAGAAGCCGCTTCCCAAGTAAGGTGCTTTGGCTTTTGTTTTATCTGATGTGACTGGGCTTTGGCAAACTGGCAATATGAGCCATAATTAGTTTGGTAACCCCAAATTTTGGTTGAACCAGCCAACATTGGATCTTTCCCACTCAGAACCCACGGATCATCAGGATCCCAACATCCCGAGTGCACTACTACCTCATCCCCAATTTTTACATCATCTACTTCACTACCTACAGCCCAAACTATTCCTGAGGCATCAGAGCCTCCCGCGTGAAATTCTTCGGGTTCTCCTTTCTTTTGACGATCAGCAATCACATCAACAGGGTAGCCCAATGCAGCCCAAACATTGTTATAATTTATGCCTGTAGCCATAACATACACCAACACATCTTTTTCTCCGAGCTGCGGCACATCAATGATCTCACGCTGCCAAGCATCAATTGGTTCCCCAAATCTATCTTGTCTAACAGCAAACGCATGCATTTTTTTTGGTACTTCTCCTAACGGAATTTCTTCTCCTAAATCGTATATTTCTTTTGCTGCCATTCTTACTCTCCCCAATATCTATAAAATATAGTTATAAAATTTACGCCAATCAGTTTGGTCCATGCCAATCAATCTGACAAATTTCTGCGCTGCGGCCATCAAAATCCCAAACTCGTCCATAAGCCCTAACTTTTCCTTTGTCCGCCATAGCAACGGTTATATCAGATCCCATCCAATACTCCGTGTTACTTACCACAACATTACTTTCTTTACTTGCCCCACCTATTGGGGTGACGGCACCAGAAATTTTTTTTCCAACTTGAAGATGCCGCGTGTTACCTTCAGTTTTGTATTCGACCGCTGCTCTCTCAGCTCCAAGGAACTCGCCAACCAACATTTTAAATAGACCAGTCGTACCCTTCAACTTACCAGAAAAAATATCAACCAAACCTCCATAAGCCTTCTCTGACGCTCTCTCATCTATAAAAGCAGCTGCCTTCCAATTACCTCTACCCATATTTCCAGGGATATCCATCATCATACCAATATTCAATCCAGAAATATCTTCGTCATCATATAAACCTTCATCAATTCTAATTCCTAGCCAAGCCTGACAATATCCTTCAGTTGGAGGGTGTTTTCCCAAGCTTACTACACAAGGACAAAATACCGTACAATTGCAATTAAGAATAAGTTCTCCTTTTATTTTCCACTCTTTTAAAGAATTATTAAGATTCAGATATCTTAGCGAGTCCCTTTGTTCAGCCACCCAATTTCTCCCTCTCTACCGTTTGAAGATTTAAATTACCATATTTATACAAGCACTAGCGATCAATAAATATCCTAATGGTTTACTAATATACTCGCCTAGTTTTGGTAACTTTTCAAAGACCATTATCACCGTTGCTAACCCCATAAAGGCCAAGCTCATAGTACCACCGACAAATGCTAAAAGCATCAACATCCAACAGCATCCTAAACAACTTAACCCAAGTCGCAAGCCCATTTTAAAAGATTGTGCGTAGCTAGGACCCCAAAATTCCATAAAAAATGCTAATGGGGCACGACATTTTGACGCACAGGAGTTCTTTAAAGTGGAAAATTGATACAGACCAGCACTTAAAAGCAACCCAGTTGATACAATTGGAGAAACAAATTGACCATTGATATTTATTAAATTTTGATCAATAAAAAATGCCTGAAGTGCAGCTGTTGCTATGCTGTAAATAATCCAAACCAATAAAAAACCAAAAATTATAATTATAAAACCGAGCGAGCTTCCAGCTCCGGTATATATTAAATCTTGGTAAGTTTGAAGCACTGGTACTAACGTCGGCATCATCATTGCACCTGACATAATTACCCACATTAGAAATAATGAAAAAATATTCTCAAATCCAGTTACTTGAGAGCACAAATCTAACCAGAATTCAGACCCATAAACAGATTGCAATGTTTGAATTTCATTTGCACTTTTACTTGTGAGGAGAACAAAAATCCAGCTTAAAGTTATAACAAGGTAAAATATAAGCCAATGAATATCAGCTCTAACTATTTTTAAAATCATTCTAACTTACGTTTCCAGTTATTTAAAAATTAGACAATGCACAAATAAGATTTTTAGACTTACGCTGAGCCAGCAGTATTAGCGTAGTCTTACGGTAAAATTTTATTATATTCAATAGACACTCTCAGAATTTCAGTGTTAATTGAAATATTAAGCAACCTTTTATTTCAATCAATAAAATAGATCGACGTATTACTACAATGCAGTCTTGCGATCTAGTTATTTTAGGTATAAAAAAACCCATCTGAGACAAATGCTTTTGTAAAGTTAGATATTTGGATCTAAAGTTAAATATATTATCGCTGGTACAATCATGAGCCTTTTCACCTCCTACCTGGATGAAATTAGAAATCGAAAAGAACAAGACCTAAATCCAAAGCCCATTGAAGACAGTGCGCTTATGGAAGAGCTACTTTTGCAAATAAAAAACCCCAAAAACCAACATCGAAAACAATCCCTTGACTTTCTAATTTATAATACGATGCCAGGAACAACAAGTGCGGCCAGAGTAAAAGCAAATTTTTTGAAAGAAATTATTCTAGGCACCACTATAGTTAAAGAGCTTAAACCCAATTTTGCTTTTGAACTTCTATCCCATATGAAAGGAGGTCCCTCGGTTAAAGTACTATTAGATCTTGCTCTGGGACTGGATCTGTCAATAGCAAGAACATCCGCAAATTTTCTAAAAACTCAAGTTTTTTTATATGAATCTGATACCAATCGCTTAAAAAAAGCTTATCAAAAAGGAAATACGGTCGCAAAGGACATCCTTGAAAGTTATGCGGTTGCCGAATTCTATACAAAATTACCAAATATCGAAGAGAAAATAGAAATAGTCACTTATGTTGCTGCTGAAGGAGATATTTCAACTGATTTACTTTCTCCAGGAAATCAAGCCCATTCGAGAGCTGACCGGGAATTACACGGCAAATGTATGATTTCTGAAAAAGCTCAGTCCGAAATCCAAGAACTTCAGAAAAAAAATCCTAGCCGTAGAATCATGTTAATAGCTGAAAAAGGTACAATGGGTGTTGGTTCTTCTAGAATGTCAGGAGTAAACAATGTAGCTTTATGGATTGGCCGACCGTTGAGTCCATACATACCATTCGTCAACATTGCACCAATCGTTGGAGGAACAAATGGAATTTCGCCAATTTTTTCAACNACAGTAGGTGTCACNGGCGGTATCGGCATCGATTTAAAAAATTGGGTTANGAAACTCGACAAAGATGGNAATCCAATTTTGAACAATGATAANAATCCAATTTTAGAACANCGCTATTCAGTNGAGACNGGNACTTGCTTNACGATAAATACGAAAAAGAAAATTTTAACAAATGNTGAAACCGGGCAAGAGCTTGCAGATATATCATCATCNTTTANCCCTCAAAAGATTGAATTCATGAAAGCTGGGGGATCCTATGCAATTATTTTTGGTAAGAAACTGCAGAACTTTGCTTGTGAAACATTAGGAATAGAGATNAAATCAAAATTCGCGCCAGCTAAGGAAATTTCACACGATGTTCAAGCCTTAACTGCAGTTGAAAAGATATTTAATAAAAATTNAATTGGAAAATCAAACAATAAAGCATTATCCGCAGGTTCAGATGTCCGAGTAAAAGTTAATATTGTTGGTTCGCAAGATACAACCGGTTTAATGACNGCCCAAGAGCTAGAATCNATGGCTGCTACAACAATTTCCCCAACTATCGACGGAGCCTACCAATCTGGATGTCACACTGCCTCTGTCTGGGATTTAAAAGCCCAGGAAAATATTCCCAAATTAATGAAATTCATGCATAAATTNGGACTTATCACAGGACGCGACCCTAACGAAAATTATCACCCTATGACAGATGTTATACATAAAGTATTGAATGACATCACAGTTGATGACTCTGCAATCATCATTGGCGGAGATTCCCACACAAGAATGTCCAAAGGTGTTGCGTTTGGCGCAGACTCTGGGACCGTTGCACTCGCANTGGCGACCGGCGAGGTGACGATGGTTATTCCAGAATCAGTGAAAGTAACTTTCAAGGGTAAAATGCACGAACATATGGATTTTCGNGATGTGGTTCACGCAACCCAGGCTCAAATGTTAAATCAGTTTGGAGATAACGTGTTCCAAGGACGTGTCATCGAGGTTCACCTNGGGACATTACTTTCAGACCAAGCTTTTACATTCACGGACTGGACTGCAGAAATGAAAGCAAAAGCTTCTATTTGTATTTCTCAAGATGATACCTTAATAAAATCACTCGAGGTATCAAAACGTCGAATTCAAATTATGATCGAAAAAGGAATGGAAAACGAAACTAAAACCCTGCGTAATTTGATAAATACGGCAAATGAACGAATAGCGGAAATTAAATCCGGTAAGAAACCAGCACTAAAACCAGATAGAAATGCTAAATATTTTGCAGAAGTCGTTGTTAACTTAGATCTAATTGATGAGCCAATGATNGCAGATCCAGATGTTAATAATTCAGATGTCTCCAAGCGATATACCCACGACACAATTAGACCAATTTCATATTACAAAGCCCAAAAAAAAGTAGACCTAGGTTTTGTAGGGTCCTGCATGGTACACAAGGGTGACCTCAAAATAGTCTCCCAAATGCTCAAGAATTTAGAAAAGCAAGTNGGACTCGTAAAATTTAAAGCTCCTTTGATCGTAGCGGCCCCCACCTATAATATCATNGACGAATTGAAACGAGAGGGTGATTGGGCTGTATTACAAANATACTCAGGATTTGAATTTAATGATAATGCTCCNAAAAACTCAGCGCGAATNAAATATAAAAATATTTTGTACCTTGAGAGGCCTGGTTGTAACCTTTGCATGGGAAATCAAGAAAAAGCAGAGANAGGCGATACTGTCCTTGCTACCTCGACCCGCCTATTCCAAGGTCGGGTAGTTGAGGACTCCCACGACAAAAAAGGAGAGTCATTGCTAGCGTCAACTCCAGTGGTCGTTCTATCGGCTATTCTTGGTAGAACCCCGACTCTTGCGGAATATAAATCTGCAGTAAAAACAATAAACCTTACAAAATTTTCACCTCCAGCAGAAAAATCACTCGCGGCAAGATCAGTTCATTTTTGAACTATATAGTTTTGAAACTTGTNAGGGAGTCAGGCTTCTAGATACGTCTGTTGTATATTTTCATGTTTTAGTTTTCGGACGTTCCTTAAAGGTCGCTGAATTATACCATTTTATATTACCTNANTAGATTTAATACTTTATTCTGAATCGAAGCTAGGCTAATTACTATCGAATGTTGACAGCTAAATCTTTATCGTTTTATCGAGATGGATACCAGGTTTTTTCTGGGATAAGTTTTAATGTGAAAAGTGGATCATGCTTTTTTATTAAAGGACCTAATGGTTCCGGGAAAACAACACTGTTAAAACTAATAGCTGGCTTTCTTCCAATTCAAGAAGGAATAATCACCATTAATGGAGTACAATTATCAAACAATTACGATTTTATTGCACAAAACACTGACTATATTGGTCATTCAAACGCAATGAAGAAACAAATGACAACTTGGGATAANTTGAAGTTCTGGAGTGCCCTAAGCGAGTGCAAAAGCCGTTCGAAGCTAGAAAATGAATTTGAAGATCTAATGATCATTGATCGGTTCAAAAATCAGATTGTTTCATTCTGCTCGGCCGGTCAAATACGTCGTGCGGCTTTATCTAAGCTTTCTGTAAATAATAAAAAACTATGGTTGCTAGATGAACCAACTGCTTCTCTTGACCAAGATGCACTTATTAATTTTAGNAAATTGATCCAAGCNCATTGTGTAAATGGCGGTGCAGCAATTATTGCCACTCATAACGAAATACAGATACCCAAAATCAACTTCGGATCAATCGAAATGAAGCGAGGGGATACCAAAGACAAATCCCATAGATTTGACCCATTCCTTGCAGGAGACTGGTAATGTTTCCAGCGTATACATTTTTCAAATGGGAATTAAAGATTATTCTGAAGACCGGTGGAACAATTATCAACGTGCTGAGCTTTTATACCATTTTTGTTTTGCTTTTTCCGATTGGTATTGGGCTTGAAAAAAACGAAATCTCTAAAATAGCACCCACCATACTTTGGGTTGGCTCATTATTATCAGTACTTATAGCTCTA
This sequence comes from Paracoccaceae bacterium, assembly GCA_002705045.2. Lineage (GTDB taxonomy): Bacteria > Pseudomonadota > Alphaproteobacteria > Rhodobacterales > Rhodobacteraceae > JAYZEV01. Next base: position 23,154 of record PAHT02000016.1, read on the forward strand.
GATCGGTTCTTTCTACTTGATGCAGAGGATGGAACACTTGAGTATCTATCATTATCCAAATTACCTATGGAAACTATTGTTTTAATAAAAATGGTAAGTCACTGGTTAACCACAGGACTTCCACTGACGATACTATCTCCACTATTTGCACTAACTTTAAATCTCTCACTAGATAGTTATGGATGGTTGATGCTTAGCCTATTTATAGGGACACCGGCACTAAGTTTTATTGGNGCCATTGGAGCCAGTCTGACGATAAGCNTAAGNAGAGGCAGTTTATTACTAGCGTTAATAGTAATACCACTCTACTTGCCAACTCTCATTTTCGGAATANAGTTAATCGAGTTATCGATTGTTAATGAAAATATTGTTCCACCGCTTCTTTTGCTATCAGCCACAACTTTATTTTCTCTAGCAATATCACCATTTATATGTGCGGTAGCNATTAGGATACATTGGAAATACCAATAAAACCAGACGTAACATTAAGGAGCTTTGATAATCATGTCGATTTGGAAATTTGCAAACCCAAATCTTTTTTTAAAATGGACTACAAAGGTAATTCCATTATCCGCGGCGACCACACTAATTTTATTAATTGTAGGGTTAATTTGGGGTGGACTTTTTACACCAGAAGACTANCGCCAAGGTATNACTGTAAAAATTTTATTTGTTCATGTTCCAAGTGCTTTTCTAGCAATTAATATATACTTTATGATGTTTGTGGCCAGTCTCATTTGGTTAATTAAGCGCCATCATGTTAGTGCACTTGCCGCAAAAGCAGCCGCGCCAATTGGAGTNTCAATGACGTTGATCGCTCTTGCAACTGGGGCTATTTGGGGAAAACCAATTTGGGGTACACCCTGGGTTTGGGATCCAAGATTAACGTCGTTTGCTATAATGCTTGTTTTCTATTTAAGCTATATTGCCTTATGGAATACAATTGGNAAAAGAGATAAGGCAGCAGACCTCTCGTCAATACTCTGCCTCACTGGATCAATATTTGCTNTGCTATCNAGNTATGCAGTCAANTTTTGGGACAAAGGCTTACACCAAGGAGCATCATTATCCTTAGACAAAGAGGAACACGTGTCCAATGAATTCTACATTCCGCTAGTGATTTGTATGGCTGGTTTCGTATTCCTCTTCATAACACTTGTNTTAATCCGAACCCAGACAGAGATTAGGAAACAAAGAATATTATCATTACTTAAAACAGAAGGATTAAATGAATGATCGAGCTAGGGAAATACNGCAGTAATGTACTNTTAGCATATGGCGTGACAATAACAATTATAATAATTCTCAGCGCTCAAACATTCATTGAGTTTATCAAGACGAAAAATAAATTAGCNAAAATATCGCAAAAGAAATCACCAAAACGATGAAATACCTCAACCGTNGTCTATTTTTTTTACCCGTAATCATTTTCCTTGGTATTTCTATAACATTTTATCTTTCTCTTAAATATAATGATTTAGATGAACTCCCAAGCAATCTAATACAAACATTGGCTCCAAATATTGACTTATCTCCTTTNGGCGATAAAGAATTACCACTAGAAGCTGACTTACGCTCTCCTGAAATAAAATTTGTAAACTTTTGGGCTAGTTGGTGTACCCCTTGCCGAGCAGAACATCCAATGCTCGAAAAAATAGCAAAATTGAATTATTCCATCATAGGTATAAATTATAAGGACGACGCCAAAAACGCNCTTGAATTTTTACAGATTTTAGGAGATCCATACTCGAAAATCGGTGCCGATCCGTCAGGTCGTAATGGCCTAAACTGGGGTTTATACGGTGTTCCTGAAACTTTTGTCATAAATGGAAAAGGGAAAATTATTCTCCGTCACGCCGGACCAATCACTACAACTGTCTTTGAAAAGAAATTCAAACCAATCTTAAGTAATTAAATTTACTNTTCATTGAAATCTTCTATGCGGTACTTTTGGATCAAACGTATCTGTAAAAGAAAAAAACCAAAAGTAAGGATTGGGAAACCAAAGGTCTTAAAACTCACCCAAATATCGGTTGAGAAAATTCGCCAGACAGACTCATTTAAAATAGCCAAAACTAAAAAAAATAGGGTAAACCTCTTGGTTAAAATAAGCCATCCCTTATCTTCCATTGGTAATGCAACTGCCATCAATGATTGAAGATAGCTTCTACCCCTAATCAATCCAACGGTNAGTAAAAATGCAAAAACAAGATAAATTATNGTTGGCTTCATTTTTATNAAAGTNTCATCACGCAACCAAATGGTAAGACCTCCAAATACCAAAACAATAATAGCCGTAAATANNGGCATCTTAGCAATTTCTTTAGTCTGAACATACCCTATTAAGAAGCTTATAAGAATTGTNGGAATGAAAACTTTTGTAGCAAATATTATTCGTTCTAAACTCTCATCAGCTTCAATCAAATCCGGCAAAGGAGCATACTTATAGGCTATAAAAAATATTATTATTGGACCAAATTCNAAAAAAATTTTNAAACTTCCGTTTTGTTTATTATCAACCATTAAATTANTCAAATCCTTCTCTAAAGTTCGTCAACTCCAGTCAACGCAATTGTAAATTCATCCGGATCAAAAGGTTGCAAATCATCAATCCCCTCTCCAATCCCAATAGCGTGTATAGGGATTTTGAATTGATCTGCAATCGCTACCAAGATGCCTCCCTTAGCTGAGCCATCTAGTTTTGTCATAATTAGCCCAGAAATTTCAGCTGTTTTTTTAAAGATCTCTACTTGACTTATCGCATTTTGACCAATTGAAGCATCTAAAACTAATATTGTTGAATTTGGTACACTCGGGTCAATTTTGCGTAAGACACGAACCATCTTTGCCAGCTCTTCCATTAAATCAGACTTGTTCTGTAATCGTCCTGCAGTATCAATTATCAAAATATCTGTATTATCTTTTTGCGCTGAAACCAGTGAGTCATANGCAAGGGCTGCCGGATCNCCACCCGCAAGGGTCTTCAAGACGGGAATATTTGCTCGTTTGCCCCAAACTTCAAGCTGTTCTACGGCCGCAGCTCTAAAAGTATCAGCCGCNACAATTTGCACTACTTTTCCAGCCTCTTTAAATTGATTGGCTAATTTGCCGATTGTTGTTGTTTTTCCCGAGCCATTAACCCCCACCACAAGNACTACTTGAAGTGTNGCTCTTGATATTGCAATAGGAACAGCCACAGGCCTTAAGATTTTCTTTATTTCCTCAGCTAAAGCTATTTTTATTTCACTTTTAGTNAGGCTTTGACCATAGTGGCGCTCCGCAAAAGACGCTGAAATTTTGATTGCCGTGTCAACGCCGAGATCCGCAGAAATTAATAATTCTTCCAGACTTTCAAGCAATTTGTCGTCTACACGTACTTTTTTCTCAAAACTCTTTTTCTTCAGAAATTTTNAAAACAATTTTTTGTCAGCTGACCCATTATCAGATACTTTTGATTGTTTTCGGTCATTTGAGTTATTAACTTTTGGGCTAAGTTTATTACCTTCCACTTGTGACGACTCGCCATCAATATCTTGGTTTTCAAAAGAANTCGCTTCGGTCTNGACTATNGTTTCCAGACCCTCTTCTATTTTTGAAGACGATTTAAATAGTCTTTCTTTTAATTTCGACAAAAAAGACATCATAAAACCCTAATCTNTAATAGCACTTTGCGTTAAACAAATCCCCTTGTTTGAGATAGACCCGATGATGCAACGGTTCAAGGATTAATTTATCTTTTACCNTTGACCTGCACATTTAAATCACCGTCCCTAAACTCAACAAGAATGCTTTCAGCGACAGAAGCATCCCTAAAATTATCAAGGATATGATTATTATCATCACGAACTATTGCATATCCACGCTCTAGGGTTTTCCTGTAACTTAACGACTCNCGAAGACGTTCAAGTTCCAAAAGTTTTATTCTACAGTTACTAAGAATAACTTTAATAGAAAAATCTAACCTTTCTGATAAGCTATTAATTTCGTCTTTTTTCCTGTCCAGATCTTTTCTAAGAATCCTTGGATGCAAGCTTTCTATTCCAGATTNAGCGTATTGTAATTTTTTTTGATTCATAAAATTTATTATCGCGTTTACCAATTTTGCTTCAATCATGTCTAAATACTGATTCCTTTCCGACACAAGTGTTTCAATTTTTGGCATCAATCTCTCCAGTTCAGCGATTTTAGTAATTTGCCTTTCCAAAAAAATACTCATTTGTCGTATGCGTCTGCCGTCAAGAGAGTNTAACACAGATTTTAACTCGACCCTTACTGGTACTGCCATTTCGGCAGCCGCCGAAGGAGTAGGTGCTCGTCGATCAGCAACAAANTCAAGTAGCGTTACATCAGTCTCGTGACCAATCGCAGATATTATTGGTATACTTGATTGATCTGCAGCTCTAACTACTATCTCCTCGTTAAAACCCCACAGATCTTCAATGGAGCCACCCCCACGAGCTACAATTAAAATTTCAGGTTTTTTAACTGAGTATTTTTCATTAATTTCATTAAAACCTTTAATTGCTGANGCTACTTCGAATGCACATTTGTCACCTTGTACNGTCACTGGCCAAAGTAATACATGGCTNGGGAACCGNTCTTTAAGTCGATGCAGAATGTCTTTAAGAACCGCACCTGAAGAAGANGTTATTATCCCAATTGATCGGGGAATAAGTGGTAATTTTTTTTTTCGTTCTTCCAAGAAAAGACCTTCAGATGCCAGTTGTTTTTTTCGTTTTTCCAATAGCATCATCAACGAACCAAGTCCCGCTAGAGTTATCTGTTCAATAATAATTTGATAGCGGCTCTGCCCAGGAAAGGTAGTTATCCGACCCGTAGCGATTACTTCCAAGCCCTCCTCGGGAAAGACTTTCAAACTTTGAGTAACTCCTTTCCAAACTATACCAGCTAAAACAGATTTTTCGTCTTTAATATCCAGATAAAGGTGCCCAGATGCAGGTTTTGAAACTCTTCCAATCTCACCCCTAACTCTGACGTGAGTAAACTCACCTTCAATATGCCGTTTGATGGCAACTGAAAGCTCTGAAACTGAAAATTCTGGTATATTTTGCTCTAAATCATTTGCATCAAAGACACCAGTCATTTAGAAAATCTCATAATTGAGCCTCGCGTGCAGAGAACAACTTAAAATTACAATGTAACTTACATGATTGGTAATGAAAATGAAAATATTAGTGTTAGGCGGTGGCGGCAGAGAGCATGCGCTAATTTGGGCGATCAATCAAAACCCTAAATGCGATGAAATTTTTTGTGCTCCAGGAAACGCTGGAATAAATAAAATAGCTGAAATAGCCAATCTTAATATTCTAAAACCTGATGAAATAGTCAATTTTTGTAAGACCAAACATATTGATTTCGTAATTATTGGTCCAGAGGCTCCCCTTCTAGCTGGTGTTAGTGATGCATTAAAACTAGAAAATATTCTTACTTTTGGGCCCTCTAAAGCTTCCAGCATGCTTGAGGCGTCAAAATCTTTTACAAAAAGTATTTGTAAATTAGGCAAAATACCTACTGCGAAATCAGATACGTTTTACAACTTAAAAAGTGCAGCGAAATACTTAGAAAGCTGCGACTTTCCTGTCGTATTGAAGGTAGATGGGCTTGCAGCGGGAAAAGGTGTTGTCATCGCGGAGTCAAAAAAAGTCGCACTTAACACTATTAAAATAATGTTTGGTGGAAAATTTGGTAATGTTGGGAAACCAATACTCATAGAAGAATTTCTTCATGGAGAAGAATTGAGTTTCTTCGTCCTAACTGACGGGAAAACAATTCTACCAATAGGAAGTGCGCAGGATCATAAAAGAGCATTTGACAACGACACTGGTCCGAATACTGGCGGAATGGGGGCCTATTCACCAGCCCTTATTTTAACCACAGATCTGGAAAAAAAGATAATTTCTAAAATAATAAAACCTACTGTAGATACGATGAATGCTCAAAAGCTACCATTCGTTGGCGTTCTGTATGCAGGATTAATGATTCGAAATGGAGAGCCGACTTTAATTGAATATAATGTACGATTTGGTGATCCAGAATGCCAAGTCCTTATGGTAAGACTAGGAGCTCAAATACTTGATTTACTTTTAGATTGTGCTGAACAAAAGCTCGAACAATCAAAAGTAAATTGGGCAAATGACTCAGCTATTTCTGTAGTAATGGCAGCCAAAGGGTACCCTGAAAGTTACGCGAAGGGGACTGTCATAAAAAATATTTTTTCAGCAGAAAAAGTCAGTGGCGTAGAAGTATTTCACGCAGGTACAAAAAATAACAATGGGCAGATTTTGGCAATCGGTGGAAGAGTTTTAAATATCACCTGCAAAGAAAGAAATCTAGCACTTGCACACAACAAAGTATATGAAGCTGCTGCATTGATCGACTGGGATAGTGGATATTACAGAAAGGATATTGGCTGGCGCGGATTAAAGTGACATGCCATTATATTTGTTTTTCTGGCATTCTAACAATCAATCCGTCAAAGTCATCCGTAACTTCCAGTTGGCAGGTCAAACGGGATGTTTCAGGGTCAGGTGAATAAGCAAAATCTAGCATATCTTCCTCCATATCTTCTTTAGGAGGTAACTTACCAATCCAGGAAGAATCTACGTAAACATGACAAGTTGAACAAGCACATGCTCCACCACAATCTGCTTCGATTCCAGGAATATCATTATCCCTTGCACCTTCCATAACGGTCAAACCCTTATCAACGTCAACAGTATGCTCAGTTCCATTAAATTCGATATAAGTAATTTTTGCCATAACCTAACCCATGTCCTCTCAAAAAGAATTTTAAACTATCTTAATCCCAGTGACCAGTTTGAAATTTCTAATTATTTTTTATTTAAATTGCAAAATTTATTTTTTGTTCTATTTTTGTTCCAAAATACTTTGATAAATGAGATGATTCTATTGTGCCGGTAAAAACTGCTTTTGATTTAAAAACTCTAGATAAGAATACCTATGTAAAAGTAGCTGGAATTGTTACTTTAAGACAACAACCTTTAACCGCAAATGGTGTTACATTCATATCTTTAGAGGATGAAACAGGAACAATAAATATTATATGTTGGAACAATATTTTTAATAAATTTCGCAAAGAAATTTTGCTATCCAAGTTACTTCTTGTGGAGGGTCCAATGCAAAAGGAAAATGGTGTAATAAATATTATTGCGCAATACTTGGAAAATATTTCACATTTATTAGAGTTGTTACCAACAATTGATAAAAATTAAAATCATTCTAATGTAATCATACCAAATATTGTTTCAACCTCAACCTTAGATACCTTAAAATTTTCCGAGCTGACTGATGAGTAAGTGATTTTAAATCTCAACGGCTTTTTATTTAACTCATTATTCTTAAAACCTAACACCCGTTTAATTTTACCAAAACATACCACCGAGTCTTGTGAAATATTTATACTATCAAAACTTAATTCAGACATTCTAAACCCATCTAATATCAGTAACTCTTGTTTGCAAATTTGATCTTCCCTTCGCTCTAATAACAACCAAAGAACTAATGAAACTGGATCAATCGTATTACTTATGCCAATTGGATTTTCAATATGATAAGATCTATTTAATTCTGAAGATGCTTCAAACTCCACTAATCTTCCATCTCGATAATTAAGTTGGGTTTCTCTCAATTTTCCACGGGTTTTCCACCTGGTTATTGACTGCATCGGTATTAACTCATTTTTATCGCTTATTTTACCAATAGCACCAGATGTAATCTCAAACCTTGATAGTAAACTTATGAGTGATTTTCCTGAAGCGTTAGTCAAAACACTATACTTATCTCTACTAATTTCTCCTTTAACTCTTAGCCCCCCAAGCTCTGTACCCCAAAATATTAACTTGAAAGATCGATCTATTTCATGCGACATTCCTTCCAAAGTTGATGCCAAACAAAACCAAATAAAGATAATTTTAATTTTATACGATAGAAATAACAAGTTTACTTACCTTCTGAAAAGTTTGTTAAGTTTTCTTAACCATAAATTTAAAATGTGTCGAATTGACTGGGAACACAAAGTCAAATTTTAATAGGCTATTACATTGACCAATTTAACCATGATTGAACCTAAAGAGTTAATAAAAAAAATTAAAACTGGCGATCGTAAATCTTTAGCTAGAGCCATAACATTGGTTGAATCAACGCGGCAAGATCACCAAACTCAATCCAAACTTATTCTAGATCAACTTAAACATAGCTCCGGAAATTCTTTAAAGATTGGCCTTACCGGAACACCTGGAGTTGGAAAATCAACGTTTATTGAGACATTTGGCTTGCAGTTAATAAACAAGAGAAAAAAAGTAGCTGTTCTGGCAATTGACCCTTCCTCTGCAACTACTGGCGGTTCTATTCTAGGTGATAAAACTAGAATGGAACTATTAAGCAAAGAAAGTAATGCTTTCATAAGAGCTACACCAAATAAGGGTTCTCTTGGCGGTGTAGCAAAGCGAACCAGAGAAGCTATTACTTTATGTGAAGCGGCAGGCTATGAAATTATTCTTGTCGAAACAGTCGGTGTCGGACAATCTGAAACCTTAGTCTCAGAAATGACTGATATCTTTTGTCTTCTGATCGCTCCAGCCGGTGGTGATGAACTGCAAGGAGTCAAACGCGGTATTATGGAGATGTCGGACATAATTCTTGTGAATAAAGCTGATGGAGAACTAAAAATAGTTGCCAAACAAACATCGACACAGTATTTGAACGCCTTGAATCTTTTTCGCCATCGTAAATATGATCCTCCGAATTTTCCAAAAGTTATGACAATTTCATCTCTCAATGCTGATGGGCTAGAACAGGTTTGGTCAACGATACAAGAGCTAGTTTCGTGGAGAAAACAAAAAGGTTATTTCAATGACATCAGAAAAAATCAAAAAATTGCATCGTTTAATCGCGAATTAAATAATATATTTCAAGAAAGAATAGTAGGCTCAACAAAGATAATAAGTGAAATAAATTCTTTAGAAAGTAAAATTAAGCTTGGGATTATTACACCGGACGCAGCTGCAGAGATCATAATTAAAAAAATGTTGCGCTAAGCATGTTGTGAGCAAAAGCAACGATTTAAATTTGCAAGCTATTGACTTACCAATGAGAGAGGGTTAGGTAAATTCTCTCAGCCCGAAGGGACATCTGTGGTAAATTATGAAAAGGAAATAACTATGTCGCGGAGATGTGAGTTGACTGGAAAAGGTGTGATGACTGGAAACAATGTCAGTCACGCAAAAAACAGAACAAGAAGAAGATTTTTACCGAATCTGAATAATGTCAGTCTTGTTTCCGAAGCTCTTGGTCGAAGTTTCAAATTCAAGATATCTGCGTCTGCATTAAGAAGTGTTGATAGAATAGGAGGCTTAGATGCCTTTCTATTAAAAGCCAAAGAAACCGAACTATCCACATCAGCTTTAAAAGTAAAGAAAGACCTTTATAAGGTTATATCGGCGACTTGATTTTCCATATTTAAAAGATACATATCCCTGTATTTCACATGCGCGGCGGTAACGTGTTAATTAATGGGATGCTCAGCATGTAGAACAAAGATAATCATAGATTTCGTTAAATAATCTCAATATAGGCTAATGGCAAAATTTGAAAATATAAGAAATTTCTCAATTGTAGCTCACATCGACCATGGTAAATCAACATTGGCTGATCGTCTGATTCAGCTCACAAATACTGTTGCAAGCCGAGACATGAAAGAACAGATACTCGACTCGATGGATATCGAACGAGAGCGCGGAATCACGATAAAGGCAAATACGGTCAGGCTTAACTATATTTCTAAATCAGGCTCTGAGTATATTTTAAATCTTATTGACACCCCAGGGCATGTAGATTTTTCGTATGAGGTTTCCCGATCAATGAAAGCTGTTGAGGGGTCATTACTCGTTGTCGACGCCTCTCAAGGCGTTGAAGCGCAGACACTAGCAAATGTCTACACCGCGATAGATGCAGACCATGAAATTATAACAGTATTAAATAAGGTTGATCTTCCAGCTGCGGATTGTGACCGCGTTGCAGAACAGATTGAAGATGTAATTGGAATTGACGCGACCGATGCTGTTAAAATTTCTGCTAAAACAGGCATTGGAGTAGAAAATGTTCTCGAAGCGATCGTAAATAAACTTCCATGTCCATCAGGGGACATAGAACGTCCTTTGAAGGCTTTGCTTGTGGATAGTTGGTACGATGCTTATCTTGGCGTGGTCGTGATGGTCAGAGTAAAAGACGGCCGTTTGAAAAAGGGGGATAAAATCCTCATGATGCAAACAGGCGCAACATTTACCATTGATAAAGTGGCAGTTTTAAAGCCTCAGATGGAAAATATCGAGTTCTTGGGTCCAGGCGAAATTGGTGTTTTCACAGCGTCGATAAAACAGGTTAGAGACACTCGAGTTGGTGACACAATTACACTAGATCGCGACCAATGTATTGAACCTCTTACTGGCTACAAGCCCTCACAACCAGTCGTGTTCTGTGGTTTGTTTCCAGTAGACAGCTCCGAGTTTGAGGTATTACGATCATCCATAGAAAAACTAGCGCTCAATGATGCATCGTTTTCATTCGAAATGGAAACTTCTGCAGCACTCGGTTTCGGGTTTCGTTGTGGTTTTTTGGGTTTACTTCACCTTGAAGTTATCAGAGATCGAATAGAACGAGAATATAGCATTGAACTAATAACCACAGCACCAAGTGTTATATACCAAATTTTTAAGACTGACGGGTCAATGCTAGAACTTCATAACCCTGCTGATATGCCAGATGCAGTGAAAATTGATCATATAAAAGAGCCCAGAATAAAGGCAACCATATTAGTTCCCGACGAATTTTTAGGAGATGTGCTTAAGCTATGCCAAGATAGACGCGGAATTCAGAATGATTTAACTTACGCAGGGGCTAGAGCTATGGTCGTTTATGATCTCCCATTAAATGAAGTTGTCTTTGATTTTCACGATCGTTTAAAATCGGTAACAAAGGGGTACGCAAGTTTTGATTACCAAATCACCGGTTATTCTGCAGATCAACTTGTTAAAATGCAAATTCTAGTGAATGATGAGCCTGTTGACGCTTTGTCCACTATGGTCCACCGAGCACGCTCAGAGGCGAGGGGACGAGTAATGTGTGAGAAACTAAAAGAATTAATTCCTCAGCATATGTTCAAAGTTCCAATCCAAGCCTCAATAGGAGGTCGAATAATTGCACGTGAAACCATATCCGCCTTAAGAAAAGATGTAACTGCGAAGTGTTATGGTGGAGATATGACTCGGAAAAGAAAACTTCTGGATAAACAAAAAGCCGGAAAAAAGCGAATGAGACAATTTGGGAGAGTTGAGATACCTCAGGAAGCCTTTATTAAAGCTCTTAAAACAAATGAATAGAAAACTAATTCACTTTTAAAACTAGAAACTGATTAGACTTGCGGATGAGGATGGAGATGAAAAGACTTACCCTTACACATATAAATATTTCCTAAAAGAATTGTCCTTGAATCTTGTTCTCTCCAGCTTAGTAGAGAGACTGAATTGCCTCCCATTAGCACAGCTCTATTTTTTAGTTCGGTAATAGTATCTTTATAACCTTTTTTTTGAACCAAGTTCAATCTTAGCACTTGTGTGCAAGTGCTATTTAATCGAAGCGACCTGTCTGCATGCAGAGACACATACTTCGCAGCTTGGATAGGAAATGAGCTGTCATCCCTTGCGCCCAGAGTCTCATTTTCATCCAATACCGAAATTTGGTGAGGCAATGTTGTTATTGTGTTACAGGCCGAAAAAAACAACAGTATCCCTAGTAGATATTTTTTCACAATGTAGCTCCCCGAGCCAAGTTATTATTTGCAATAGTAGCCTAGCCTTCAATGGTACGATGAGTCGAGTAAAATTAACTTAAAAATTTTGTATTTTAATATTCGAAGCTCCACTCAGAAAAACTCTAGGTCAGATACGTCAATGAGCGCTTTGTGATCTCTACCAAAAGCTACAATGCCAACACTCTTTATTGCGCCCGGTCGAATCGTCTTACTTAACCAGGAGCTCGAGCCAGTAAAACGCTGAAATTCTAGTTTTACTTCGGACCACTCTTGTTTTGACGGAAAATCTGCTTTGTAATAATGCCACGGTAATATTGTGCCGGTTGTCCGAATAAACACATAATACTTTTCACCATTGCCTCGCACCTTCAGAGAGAGGCCCTTTACATCTTTTTTTAGACCTAAAATAGACGTTCTAATTTGAATGAACCCACCGTTGTTAGCAGTAGAAACATCGCCCTTGAGCCTGACAAATTGATTCCCTTGATCATGAAGTATTTGTGCTTTTCCCTGTGATTTTCCTCCCATAACTTGATCAGAAAAAAAAACCCAATCCACCTTGTTCTTGGTCATTTCCAGATCTCCAGCATAAACAAAAAATACAGTAGCCAACCAAAGCAAATTACCTACACCAAGAATTTTTATTATCTTATCTTTTTTCATAGCTTTCCAGTTATTACATAGTTTAAGGCACTTGCGACCTTTGCCGGATCATCCAAAACTACTAATGCTGAAGCATCTACCTCTTTCAAAGCATGCTGATTATCATCATCATGCAAAACTATTAAGGGTATATCTGACGCTACAGCAAAACCAGCATCAAAAGCAGCATTCCACTGTTTGTATTTCTCACCAAAACGCACAACAACAATATCAGATTTTTTTATCGCATTATAGTTTCTTAAGGCATTTAGCTTAGCACCTTTGTGGTCATGCCAAAATTTGTTTTCTTCTAAACCCAATAACTTTACGCCACAATCATCTGACAAACCATGGTCAAGAACTGGAAACTGAAAATTAATATCTAATCCCATCTCGTCTGCCATTCCGATAATTACTTCTCTCCAATTGGTATGAATTTCGCCAGATAAATAAACAGTGAGTGGCATAAATTGTTCCTCATACATTTTCTAAATTTCTGATAAATTTTTAGCACTTATCGTCGTTTAATACACCAAATAAATACAAATAAAATTCCATTTTGTTATAATTTAATTTAATCTAGAGAAGTCAGTCAAGAGAGATAAATCAAAATCATGAAACTCCATTTTAAAATCATTCTTGCCTTTTTATGCTGTTTCCAAGCGTGTCAGACCAACAGCACATTTGAGCAACTCGACGTAAATACGGTGGATTTAACAAGAATCACTGGTGAGCCTCCATCTTCCGAGTCTTTCTTTGACTCAGCACTTTGGTCAGCTGTCTTAAGCGCAGCTGTACTCGCAGCTATTTCATCAACAGAATCAAGTTATAGTTCAAAAAGTATGGATGGTTCGGAACTTGACTCCGAATGGATTGAATAATTTTTCATTCACGATTGAGCTGCTTACCGGGATAAGAGAGTAAAAAAACAGAAAATAAAATAAGTGCACCACCAACCAATTCACTTTTTGATACAATTTCGTTAAGAAAAAGCCAAACCCAGATTGGTCCTAATACACTCTCCAAAAGAACTAATATACTCACTTCAGCTGAAGGAACAAATGGTGCCGCCAAAGTCACTAAAGTTATCCCCAAACCAATTGCAAACGCTCCCATAACAAACATAATTCCTAAATCATAGAGTGAAACCTCCAAGCTATTTACGACAAATACTGACGAGAGAAGTCCAAATAACCCACTGAACACTCCTCCCAAAAATGTTCCTGTTAAAATATCTTCTTTAAAGCTCCGTCTGGTTATGACTAACATTGAAGCAAACGAAAGTGCGGAAATTAACGCAAGAAAATTAGCCCAGCCGTAACCACCGGAAACACCTGTTCTCACCATTATTGCCACTCCAAACAATGAAAGTAACATGGCTAAACCAGTAATTAAACGCGGTCTTTCGTTTAACACCACCCACGACAGAAGTGCCGCAACTAGCGGTGTTGCAGACAAAATAAACAAAGTATAGGCAACAGAAGTGTAAAAAATGGAAAAAACGTAACTGCTGAAGGCAAAACCTAGACAAACTCCAACTACAATGTCCCAGGCATCAATAGCCCTAAAAACCTCAATAATCGCAGTTTTTCTTTTTAAACTTATGAATAGTAGTACAAAAGTTACGAGACCAATCGATCGGTAAAATAACACCTGAAACCCATTTGCACTCTCCAAAATTCTTATCAGAGCACCATTGAAACTCATAAACGTTGCACCCAATAATATTGTCAGCACTGCCAAGTTTTTTTTCAATTAGTAGCCTCTCAATATATGATATCCATCTAACATTATAAAATTCTTTTTATTTCTACAGATTTGAATTTTCAGACAATCTACCACGCAAGTTTGCATATTCTTCCTTAATAAAGGAGCTTTAGCCACTCCTCAAACCGTTGAATAAGCTAGTCCAAATAAAAAGTCTTTGAAGATATGATATCTCTAGTAACTGTGTTTATATCAGTATGACCGCAAAGAGCCATGGATATTTCAAGCTCATTTTGAATGATCTCAAGACACTTTGTAACTCCGGCTTCACCTAACGCTCCCAACCCATATAAGTATGCACGTCCCAGTAAAGTGCCCTTTGCACCCAACGCGATCGCTTTCAGAATATCTTGACCAGAGCGAATCCCTCCATCGACCCATACGGAGGTACTTTTACCAGCCACTCGAACTATCTCCGAAAGCATGGAGATCGATGAAGGGGCTCCATCCAATTGACGTCCACCATGATTAGAGACAACTAATGCATCCGCACCATATTTTATCGCTCTCTCCGCGTCCTCAGGATCAAGCACACCCTTCAATATTAACTTTCCACCCCAAAGGTCTTTTATTTCAGCAATGTCGTCCCATGAAAATGTTAAGTCAAACGCCTCACCGACCCATGCACTCAGAGACGATAAATCTGAAACTCCGTCAACATGGCCAATAACATTTCTAAATGAGTGCCTCTTGGTTTTTAACATTTCAAAGCACCAAGCCGGCTTTAAGGCTAAATCAATCAAGGTAGACGCAGATCTTATCCTTGGCGGCGCAGATAAACCATTCTTAATATCTTTGTGCCTCTGACCCATCATTTGCAAGTCAAGCGTTAACATCAGAGCAGAGCAACCAGCCATTTTTGCACGCTCAATGAGTTTTTTCGAATAATTTTTATCCTTCAAGACGTATAATTGAAACCAGAATGGTGTAGGAACTTTTTCTGCCACATCTTCAATAGAGCAAATAGATAAGGTAGACATTGTGAATGGAATATTGAATTTCGCCGCGGCTCTCGCTGCTAAAATTTCTCCATCAGCATGTTGCATTCCAGTCATTCCACAGGGCGCTAGTGCTGTTGGTATTGCTACCGGACTTTCTAGCATATTCGAACTTGTAGTCAAATTGGACATATCAACAGCAACACGCTGGCGTAATTTAATATTTTCGAAATCATTTTGATTTTCACGGTAAGTTTTCTCAGTCCAAGACCCGGAGTCAGCATAATCGTAAAACATTTTTGGAACTCGCTTTTTTGCAAGTTTTTGCAGGTCAGCAATACAAGTAATCTTTTTCACTATTTCACCTCACCTGACCTCACCTGACCTGACCTAACCTAACCTAACCTAACCTAACCTAACCTAACCTAACCTAACCTAACCTAACCTAACCTAACCTAACCTAACCTAA
>PAHT02000064.1 GCA_002705045.2 Paracoccaceae bacterium
CTATTTCAATTCTGTAATCTTTATCTGCTTTCACGCTTATAAGTGAGTTATTTGATTTCACAGTAACCATGGTACTTTCGCCTAACAATTCCATTGAAAAAACGGGTCCAATTAACTCAACTTTTTTATTTGACGAAATATTTGCATCTTCTGCTCTAAATCCTAGAGTGATAGGTCCTTCGACATGGTCAAACCCCTTAATTTGAATATGCTGGGAGTTGAAAGCACCTTTCTTAATATTTCCGTGAATCAGATTCATTGCAGGCGAGCCTATAAAACCTGCTACAAATGCATTTTCAGGCGTGTTATAAATTTCGGTCGGGGTGCCAACTTGCTGTACGATACCTTTATTCATCACCACTACTCTATCAGCGAGGGTCATCGCTTCTACTTGATCATGAGTTACATAAATCGTCGTAACGTTGAGTTCATGACTTAAGTTTTTGATTTGCGCCCTTGTTGAAACGCGCAATTTTGCATCTAGGTTCGAAAGAGGTTCGTCCATTAAAAAGACGTTTGGTTCGCGAACAATCGCTCTCGCCAGAGCTACGCGTTGACGTTGTCCACCAGATAATTCAGAAGGTTTTCGATGAAGAAATTCTGTTAATTCTACCATCTCGGCAGCGCTATGTACTTTGGCTTCGTGAGTCTTGGAAGCGATTTTTCGAACCATTAGAGGAAATCGTATGTTTTCATAGACATTCATATTTGGGTATAATGCATATGATTGAAATACCATGGCTACATCACGGTCTTTAGGTTCTAAATCATTTATTCGGTTTCCATCTACAAGAATATCACCTTCAGTTGCGTCTTCGAGACCGGCAATCATTCGCATAGTGGTTGTTTTGCCACATCCAGACGGTCCAAGTAAAACGACAAATTCTTCATCTGCAATTGTTAGGTTAAAATTTTCAACGGCAACAAAATTTCCCCATCGCTTACTAAGATTTTGTAATTTTATTTCCGCCAAAGTTTTCCTCTACGTTTATTTTTGCAATCGTATGCAAAATAGTAGACAGTTTAATAATAGATTCGGCAATAGCTTTATTTAATTTTACGTGGGTATTAAAAACTTGTGGTGAACCTTCAGAACGAAAAGCAAATAATTTTGCGGTATTATGATGCCTTAGCCTCTGCCAAGCTGGAAGAAATACCTGAAGTCTGCGCCTCCTACGTCTCCGATACTTGTTTATGGCAAAGTTATTATCCTTTTGAAGATCAAATCGGTGGTAAGGAATTAGCCTATAATTTTTGGGTCCCGTTTATGAAGTCGTTCAAACGAGTTCAGCGGCGGCAGGATATATTTTTTGCTGGAAAAAATGAACTTGGCAACGAGGAATCCGTTTGGGTTGTTTCGATGGGTCACTTGATGGGTTTGTTTGATATTGACTGGTTATCAATTCGAGCAAACAGAAAAATGACATTTTTAAAATACGTAGAATTTAATGAGCTGAAAAATAATAAAATTATACAAACGGCATTTTATTTCGATTTGCCCCATTTAATGACACAAGTTGGACTCAATCCGTTTCCACATTCTTTGGGGGCCAACATATTACAGCCTGGTCCTGCAATGCACGATGGTCTATATTTTGAAGACCAAGATTTTAATACCGGTCAGAAGACATCTAAAGCAATCAGTCATATGATTGATGCATTAGGAAACTGGGATAACCAATTATCTTTGGAAGAAGAGTTGTCTCTGAGCTGGCATGACAATATGATTTGGTGGGGCCCAACCGGGATAGGGGCTAGTTACACGATTGAGCGTTACGCGAAGCAGCATGCTGGCCCGTTTCGGTCCGCTTTTACAAATCGAAAATTTAATGGGCATATTTGTCGAGTGTCAGAGGGTAATTTTGGTGGGTTTTTTGGTCGACCAAATTTAACTTTGACATTGACTAATTCTTTTATGGGCTACCCACCAACTAATCTGGCAGCTGATCTGAATGTTGTCGATTTGTATCGCCGTGACGGAAAAAAATTAGCTGAAAACTGGATTTTTATAGATTTATTGGGGTTTTGGCTGCAGCACGGTATTGACATCTTATCTGATACTTTAAACCGTAATGGTTAAATTAATTGATTTTTCGACACAATTACGTCACTTAAAGCTCAGCCGATTTTGCCCACAAGTTTATAGACTCTTCTTTAGCATAACGATCTATTTCTTCCAATTCTACTCCAGAGAATTCTAGATTTTCAATAGCTCCCACACAATCCAAAATTTGCCTTGCACTTGATGCTCCGATTAGTGCAGTAGTCACTCTTTCTTTTCGTAGCACCCATGATATAGCCATTTGGGCTAGCGTTTGGCCACGAGCAACCGCAATGTCATTCAAGTGATTTAAGTTTTTCATCATATTACTGGAAATCATTGTTTTATTGAGACTTTTACCTTGCATAGCTCGACTATCTGTAGGGATTTTACTTAAATACTTATCTGTCAGTAATCCTTGAGCTAGTGGTGTGAAAGCGATTGAGCCAATTTTGAGTTCATCCAGTGTGTCTAGTAAGCCATCCGTCTCCACCCATCTATTCATCAAATTATAACTTGGCTGATGAATAAGGCATGGTGTGCCGAGCTCTTTTAGAATTTCAACAGCTTGACGGGTTCGGTTACTATTATAGCTGGATATCCCTGCGTATAGTGCTCGACCAGAGCGAACAATATAATCTAAAGCTCCCATTGTTTCCTCTAAAGGCGTATCCGGGTCAAAACGATGTGAATAAAAAATGTCGACATAATCAAGTCCCATTCTTTTTAGCGATTGATCACAAGAAGAAATTAAATATTTTCTACTTCCCCATTCTCCGTAGGGCCCATCCCACATGTTGTATCCCGCTTTACTTGAAATTATTAATTCATCTCTGAATTTGGAAAAATCTGTTTTAAGTATTTCGCCGAATGCCTCTTCGGCGCTGCCGGGAGGGGGACCATAATTATTAGCGAGATCGAAATGTGTAATGCCATTGTCGAAGGCAGCTTGGCAGATAATACGTTTTGAATTGTGGTCGTAATCTTCACCAAAATTATGCCAAAGACCTAAAGAGATAGCAGGCAATTTAAGACCTGATGACCCACATCTGCGGTAATGCATTTTCTCGTATCGACTGTTTTTAGGTTCGTAGCTCATTTGGTTATCCTGGATTACTATTGTCTTCTCTTCCCTTTTAGAACGCTATACGAAAAATAACAATTTGAATCATTGGCACGCACTACAGAAAAAATGTTTACCTATAATTCCAGACTAACTTAGAGTAAAATGATTGAGTTTTTCCTGTAAAATATTTTCAGAAGTTAGTTTCTTAAAAGGCTTGCTGCCGCTTCATCGAGCATGAGGAAGGTGTTTTTATGTTTTTGGAGATAGGAGGCGGGACATAAATTAGTTACAGGACCGTGGACCGTGCTTTGGACGGCTTTGGCTTTTCTCTGGTCCGACACCGTACAGATTATTTTTTTTGATTTTAAAATTTGCTTTATACTCATTGTAATAGCATTTCGTGGTACTTCATCTATGGTTTTAAACCATCCCTCTGTCACTTGTTGCTGCCGGCATTTTTTGTCGAGAACAACTTTGATAAAAGGTTCCTCAGTGCGGTGGTCAGCTGGTGGATCGTTAAACGCTAAGTGTGAATTTTCTCCAATACCAATAAATGCCAAATCAATCGTTTTGGAGCGGATATTACTATTTAGTCGCTGAAGTTCATAAGTTATGGTTGCTGCCTTTCCATCGATAGAATGAAATTTAAAGACAGGTCTTATTTTGGAGATTAATCGCTCGTTAAGATAATTCACAAAACTTGCGGAGTGTTCCGAGTCCAAGCCAATGTATTCGTCAAGGTGATAAATCTCACAATTTTCCCAATTAATTTTGCTACTTTTTGAGAGTTCCTGCAGGAGATCAAATTGACTTGATCCTGTTGCAAAAATAATTCTAACAATCCGCTGAGTTCTCTGCGCATTCACTATAATGGTTTCCCCTCTCAGAGCGGCTTCTTGTCCTGTTTCTTTCTTTGATTTATATATATTTACCTGCATATTTAAAACAACGGTGTTGAGATAACGTTTTAATTGAAGACGTTATATGGATTTTTTCCAGAGTCCAGAAAAAGTAATAGGTTTCCATTTAATAATTTTTTGTTATCATGTTTACTCTATATTCTTAATTCATAGAAAATAAAAACTCTTTGGAGGAAGTAGAATGGCGAGTGCTTATTTAATTGTTGATACAAAAATACGAGATACTGCCCGATATGAGGAATATAAAGACCTAGCAAAACCAATTATTGAACGTTTTGGAGGAGAATATCTCGCGAGAGGGGGAGAGCTTTACTCGGATCAGTGTGATCTTTGGACCCCAACCCGAATAGTTGTGATTAAGTTTGAAAGCATGCAAAAAGCAAAAAGTTTTTTAGAGAGTGATGAATATAAACCGATAAAAGCTATCAGAATAGAGGCGGCTAAATCCACCATGTTACTTGTTGACGGGTTATAATCTCTGGTAAAAGTAAAAAATCATGTTTACTCTGTGATTTGGTCTTCTCTTTTAAAACCGAAACTAACTTCGATAACTCCTGCGCCGACTATTGCTATTGCACCAAACCATTGCCTAAGTATCATTGTCTCCGACGGGAGTAGCAGTGAGGCACTTATGATTGCTACGATAACCTCTGACATCATCAGGAGTCCTACTCGACCAGGAAATAAATATTGGGATACTTTGAATATTATCATAAAGCTCGGGAGAAAAACTATAATAGACCAAAAAAGTGATGATGGCAGGATGGTGAGTATTAATGATATGCTTGGAGTAATATCAGAATAGATACTGGAAGCAAAAATTAAAGAAAACAATGTAGTAGATCCGTAAATTAAAGTTGTAAGCGGTATAATTGGTATACTCTCCGCTTGCTTCAGCGAAGTTGCTCCCAAGACCCAAAATAAGCCTGATAGAAGGCCATAAAAGTCTCCGATGTTTAACTGATGTGTTGAGCTCTCACTTTCCCACAACAATAAAACTAGGCCGAGCATTGCTATAAAAATAGATATTAGTCTCGCTTTAGTAACTTGCTCTGATAGATAAATGAGACCGATAACAGTTCCCAAAATTGGATTTAAATAAAATAAGAGGGTCGCTCTTATAACGGTGGTTTCTACCAAAGCATTTGCATATAATGTAATGGCCACGCCAATCATTAAAGCTGAAAAAAATAAAGGCTTTAGATTAAGTTTTAAATTTTTGAGCGTGAAAAGAAATAGTGGAATCAATAGGATCATTGGGCAGGCATTTATTATTACGACACTCCAAGAACTTGATATTCCTACGCTTTCGATTAGCCTGAGGGGAAACCAGTACATTCCCCAGGCCGCGGCGCTTAGAAAGGTTGCAAAGCTTAAACTAGTCTCTGAATATGGTTTTGTAAGCATTGATTTTAAGTGTTTATGTTGAAAATATGGTTAACTCTTTTATCAAAGCGGAAGTAAGAAAGCATTACAATAAAATAGAGTTCCGTATACTCTTTTTTGACATCTTTTGGTACCTTAAAGCATTTAAGGTGCATAACTTTTTATTGCTGCCAAATCTCCAAATTACTTCTCGGTAATGGGTCATTGCCGAGAATTGAGTCGCTTAATTTCTCAGCAATCATAATAGTGGGACTATTCGTATTTCCATTGGTTACTGCAGGCATTATTGAAGCGTCGACAATTCTGAGGTTTTTAATACCATATACCTGACCTAATTCATTTACGACTGCATTTTTGTCGGTACTGGAGCCCATTTTTGCAGTCCCGGTGAGGTGCCACTGACTTGAGACATTGGCTGACAAGGTGTTCTCAAGTTCTTGTTTCGATTTTATTTGCTCTCCTGGAAAAATTTCGGTTCCTGTTAACCCTTCAAATGCTGATTGCCTAACGATATTACGGACTATCTTGATACCGTTTTGCATGCTGGCAATGTCTCGTCTGTCTTTCAGGTAGTTAATAAGGATTTGAGGAGGTGTTTGGGGGTCTTTAGTGCTCAGTTTCAATTCACCTTTACTGTGCGGCCTCATTAATCCAAGGTGGATTGAGAAAGCGTGCCTATTCATCGGTTTCCAATTCTCGAAGTCTACGCCAAGCGGTAATATAGTTAATTGTAAATCTGGATAGTCGTGCTTAGGATCCGACCTAATGCAACCAACGACCTCAAAGAGGTTTGATGATGGCAATCCTTTCCCTGAAATTAACCATTGTAACCCAAGAGTAAGTTTTGGGATTAGTTTAGTTTTTGGCCAGATTGATACTGGTTTTAAACACTCAAATTTGAGAATAAAATCAGGATGATCACTCAGGTTTTTGCCTACTCCCGGGATATCCTTTTTTAATTTTATACCCTTAGACTCAAGGTGGGCCTTCGGCCCTAGACCAGAGAGCATCAAAAGGTGAGGAGTACCTACTGCGCCAGCGGATAGAATAACCTCTTTAGTGGTAGAAACCGTCTGCTCACGGTTGTTTCGGTCTCGGTAGATCAGCCCAACGGCTTTATTTGCATTAAATAAAATTTTTTCTACGTGACATTTCGATGTAATTGTAAGGTTTGGCCGTTTTCGAGCTATATCCAAATAAGCCCGAGCAGTACTCCAGCGCTCGCCCTTAAATACCGTACTATCAAGGACACCAAATCCCTCTTGTTTATATCCGTTAATATCGTTTGTAGTTGGGTATCCCGCTTCTTTCCCTGCTTTTAAAAAAGCTAAATCAATCTCATTGCTTGGTATTGGCCGTTTAACCATTGTTAGGCCATCTTTACCTCTAAAGTTGTCTGCATTCGAACTATAGCACTCCATTTTTTTAAAATAAGGAAGAACATCTGCATAACTCCAGCCTCTGCACCCTAATTGTTGCCAATTATCAAAATCTAGGGCATGGCCTCTAATAAATACCATTCCATTTATTGCTGAAGACCCTCCAAGGGTTTTCCCTCGAAAGTGCTGAATGGTTCGATTTTCCAAACAAGGCTCCGGAGCTCCCTCAAAAAACCAGTTCGTTTTTTTATTCTGCAAATTTGCTACGCATGCCGCAGGAACTCTTTCGTTTAATGCGGCTATGCTGAAAAAATAATTTTCAGGGCCAGCCTCTAGCAAAAGAACTCTATTACTGGGGTTTTCCGTGAGCCGGTTCGCCAATACACAACCGGCTGATCCAGCACCTACAATTACGTAGTCGTAACTCATTTGTTCTCCTCGTTTCAGAGAGCTTTTTCTCGAAAAGCTTTTGAATTCATCAAAATATTTGCAGTATTTTCAGTTTTTATCCTTGCTGATTTATGTAATATCTTTTGATTTTTAGTTCCAATTAATAGGCGGTAGAGTACGAACTCCACTTCATCTATCGCTTGCTGACTTGGCATTGGTGCAAATTGTAGGCCCGCTCTCACCCATATCCCATCAATAGTTACTCCAAGCTGTTTAGCAATTTTTTGGGAATCATCGGCATTGCAAAGCATTCTCAGTTCATGTTTTAAGTTAGTATGTATTCGAGCGTGACAGGCGGTTTGGACACGTTGGCATTGTTTGTTGTGCGGAACTTCCGCGGTTAATGCTAGCCAGGCCTGACACACCTTGTGATTAAAAATTGTATCGTAGAAATTAGCAAAAATTATTGCCCAAAGGCGTTCGTAAGGGTTTTGAGCATAACGGTACAGTTCTATTACGGCTTCGCTCAAAAGAGAATTGCTTCTTCGAAAAACTGCCTCTAACAAAGAGCTTTTATCTTTAAAATGATGTAAAACAACTCCTTTGGATACACCTGCTATAACACCAACTTTTTCAAGTGTGGTAGCTCGTAATCCAAACTGAGCGACCGCTTCAAAAGCTGCTTTTGATAGTTCGGCTCGCCGAATAAAGCTAATTGATCTGGTATTCACTTTTTGAAACTCTTTTACAGCAAATAATAAGCGTGTTAGTTGATATGTTAGACTATATAATATACGAAAAAAAGTTAAGAAACAACAAAACAGTCTTTTGATATTAAAAACTTGCTATTGGTTAGTTTTTATTTACACTCAATTAACAAATTGCTTTTAAGAACACATCTATGAAGTTCAGATTAGGGAGATAAAAATGTTTAAAAAATTTGTAACGGGTTTTTTTATTGTTTTGGGACTTATGATTTCCGGTATTGTAAATGCCGGAACTGTTCCAGAGTCAAAAGACCCGATAAAAGTAACGATTCAAGATTGGACAGGCCAACATTTTTCTACTTATGTTACGGTAGGTCTGCTGAAAGAAATGGGTTACAATGTTGAAATTGTTGTATCCGATGCGATAACACAGCACCCTGCGATAGCTGCAGGAAATATACACTTAACCAGCGAGGTTTGGACAAATAATTTAGGTGACTTGTACACTGGTCTTGTGGAAAAAGGTGAAATAGTAGTTGTGGGTGAACTTGGATTAGAACCCAAGGAGGGATGGATTTATCCTCCTTACATGAAAGAAAAATGTCCAGGCCTTCCGAGTTATAAGGCTCTTTATGATTGTGCTATGGCCTTTGGTTCAGCGGAAACATTTCCTAAAGGGCGACTCGTTACTTACCCTGCGAGTTGGGGAACTCGTTCACGTGATATCATTTCAAGCATTGAGCTCCCATTTCAACCTATTCCCGGTGGAACTGAAGGTGCGATGGTTGCTGAATTAAAATCGGCTTATGCTGCGGAGGAGCCAGTTATAATGATGATGTGGCAACCGCACTGGATTTTTGCAGCATATGATTTTGATTGGGTCGAGTGGAATAAAATAGATGGAGAATGTGTTGAGGAGTCGCAAGTAAAAGAGTCTGCTTGTGGATTTCAGCAAGCAAAAGTTGTCAAAGCGGCATGGAGTGGTGTTCAAGACAAATGGCCAGCTGCTTACAAGATGTTTGAAGCGCTGAAACTTACTAATGCTGATGAGAATGGCGCTATTCTAGAAGTTGATAACAAAGGTCGACCTATCGAAGAGGTTGCCAATGAATGGATTGCAAATAACAAAAGCAGATGGCAACCGTGGATCGATATTGCACTGAACTAGTGGTTTTATCACATATGTCTGGGATGCTAGGATAGGGCGTCCCAGATGCGCTAATTCAAGATACATTTCTTGGAGTATTAAATGAAGACCGAAGTAGTGATTGACGATGAGATTAAACTATCGTGTCGTAATATTTGGAAAGTATACGGAGCTGAACCGCAAAAATTTTTCAAAGTCAACCGACAGGGCTTTGATGATCCAAAAAAGTTGACAAAAGTTATTTCCGAGACTGGACATATAGTAGCAGCTGCCAACGTGAGCTTTGATGTCCACGTAGGCGAAATCTTCGTTATAATGGGCTTGTCCGGCTCTGGGAAATCAACAATGGTTAGATGTCTATCGAGACTAGTCGAGCCAAATGCCGGTAAAGTGTTGCTTGATGGTGAAGATCTTTTAAAAAAAAATGGAACTCAGCTGACGGAAATTCGACGTCACAAGATGGGCATGGTTTTTCAAAATTTTGGATTAATGCCCCACCTTAACGTAATTGAAAATATTGCATTTCCTTTGAAACTTCAGGGAGTAACTAAGTCGGATCGTTTTGAGCAGGCAGCTAGGGTAATTGAATTAGTCGGTTTAGCGGGACGAGAAACAAACTTTCCAAAGGAATTGTCTGGAGGACAGCAACAACGAGTTGGTATAGCGAGATCGCTTGCAGTAGAACCAGATGTCTGGTTTTTAGATGAACCTTTTTCTGCACTTGATCCTCTCATTCGAAAGCAGATGCAGAACGAATTCCTGAGAATTCAAGCTTTAAAGAAAAAAACTGTCATTTTTATTACTCATGATTTTCAAGAGGCACTCCGGATAGCCGATCGTATGGCGATAATGCGAGACGGCACAATTGTTCAGATAGGTCGACCGGTTGACCTTATCTTGAACCCAGCAGATGAATATATTAGAGACTTTACTTATGATGTGCCTTGGGAGAGTGTTTTGAGAGCTGCTGACATAGCTACTACGTCATCGGTTAAAACTATCAACTTACCTGAAGTGTCTGGGAGCACCCCAGTGGCTAAACTGCTCCCTCTCTTGGCTCGTAGCAAATCAGGAGTGATCGTTGTCGGTGATGACGGAGTTCCGGTTGGCGTGGCAACTGCAAGATCTTTTGTTGAGGCTTTAGCCTCGGCAGAGACTCCAAATTAGTTAGCTAAAGCAGATGAGATCAAAAATTTTCGATAGATATACTTCGGTTTGGTTTGGAACAATTTTATTCACAGTTTTACTTTTATACTTTCAAAAAAGCGTGCCATGGTTATTTGAATACCCCGACCAGGGCGTTTGGCCATTTGCCGATCTTCTGAATTATTTTATGAATTTTATAGTGGCTCACCTCGGTCAATTTTTTCTTGGAATATCGTGGTTACTAGAATTTCCAATACAAGCATCACAGTTATTGCTTCACAGTTTGCCCTGGGCCGTAACAGTATTTCTTTTCTCTGCGTTGGCCTATGTTGCTTCTGGTTTAGGTTTAAGCATTTTTACAGTTCTTGCAACTTTATATATGGTTGTTATTGGTTACTGGGAAGAAAGTATGAACACTTTAGCACTCGTTTTAATCTCTGTCCCACTGGCCATCTTAGTGGGTTTTGCAATTGGAATATGGGGATTTTTTTCTGCAAGAGCTAAAAAAATAATTATGCCTTTATTGGACATTTTTCAAACAGTTCCAACTTTTGCATACTTACTTCCAATATTGCTGCTTTTTGGGTTTGGTACAGTTTTAGGTCTTATAGCTAGTGTCGTCTATTCTTTTCCTCCTATGGTAAGAAATACGATATTAGGACTGCAACGAGTCCCAGATGAAATTATTGAGTCGGGAATTATGGCTGGAGCTACACCTAGTCAATTATTTTGGCAAGTTAGGGTGCCAGCCTCGAGACGTCAATTAATGTTGGGAGTGAATCAAACTACAATGGCGTCTTTTAGTATGGTTATAATTGCGTCAATCATAGGTGGCACGGCGGATATTGGGTGGACTGTTCTTTACTACATTAGAAAAGCGGAGGTTGGTGAAAGCTTATTGGTAGGTATAGTGATAGCGTTAATGGCTATCATTATAGATCGAATAACAGCATCCTTTGCATCTCGCTCAGACCAGGTTAAGCCAAAAACAGTAAATTTTCTTATAAAAGGTCAATACGGTTTTATTATTCTCTTTTGTGCTTTAGTTTTATGGATAGCAGCAACTTATTTTAATTTCTTAGATGCAACAAACGTAAAATATGGAGCAGGAGTAGTTAACTATATCGATAAATCTTTTGAGGATTTCGTGAAAGAATATCGCTCTGCGATCAAGGTTTTAAAGACTTATGCTTTGTTTTACATAATGCTTCCTGTAAAAATAGGGTTGCAGGAAGCGGTTAGCCCGTACACTTGGGGATTCTCGTTAACTTCAATTCATTTATTCCTCTATTTCGGTTCTATGATTGGCATTTCAATTTTATTACTAGTTTTGGGTAATAAAAAATTATCAATTTCGTTAATACTCTTTATGATTTTCTTTTATTTTGGATTAACAAAAATGCCCTGGATTGGGTTGATTTTAATTTACAGTCTTGGGTGCTGGCAAGTAGGGGGTATTAAACTGGGTTTAGGTGCCGCTCTAGGCTTGTGCTTCATTGTCGTCTGTGGGGTATGGTCCGAAGCGATGATTTCTGCGTATTTGTGTGGTATTGCGGTAATAATTTCGTTCTTGGTTGGTTCTGTCCTAGGCGTTTGGGCGGCACATAATAATATAATTTCGTCTGTTATTCGTCCGATTAATGATACGCTTCAAACAATGCCATTGTTTGTAATATTAATTCCGTTCGTCATGCTTTTCAAAATTGGCGATTTTACGGCACTTCTTGCAATTATTGCGTACGCTATTGTTCCCGCAATTCGCTATGCCGAGCATGGAATTCGTAATTTGCCTGAAACGGTGATTGAGTCTGCTAGAATGATGGGTGCTACAAAAAGACAGTTGTTTTGGCAGGTAGAGCTTCCTTTGGCCCTTCCTGTGATAATGATTGGACTGAATCAAACCATCATGTACGGTATTGCAATGTTAGTTATTACTGCTCTAGTTGGAACAAATGGATTAGAACAAATAGTCTATATTGGATTAAATGATGGTAACTTTGGAGTGGGAATGGTAGCTGGAATTTCAATGGCAATAATTGCTATAATTACAGATAGAGCAACCAAAGCTTGGAGTGTGGCACGTGGTCGGCAATTAGATATTAAATCGCTATAATTATTTGCAAAAAAAAGGTGTGGGTAGAATGATAATTCTCAATGAAAAGAATGAACGGATGATAATAATATTGTTGGAGGTATCCAAATAATCAAATGTCATTAAATAAAGATTTACCATTAACGAGTGCTCATTGGGGAACTTATCGAGCGCGTGTTGGAAACGGACGAGTTGAGGAACTTTTAGCCTTTGAACACGATGGTGACCCATCTATTATTGGTCAAGGTATTTTAGATGTACAACATGGTCCGATGCGAATCGATACGCCCATGGTCAGAGAGAGTTGGCTAACAAACGGACCAAATACTAAAAATCATTTACGTGGTGTTGAACCTTTCGTTTCAGTCTCCTGGGATGTGGCACAGGCATTAGTTGCACGTGAGTTAAAACGAGTTAGTAGAAAATTTGGAAACTCTTCGATTTTTGCTGGATCATACGGCTGGTCGAGTGCTGGTAGGTTTCACCATGCTCAAAGCCAGCTACATCGGTTTTTAAATTGTATCGGTGGTTATACAAAATCTAAATTTACCTATAGCTTTGCTGCTGCTGAAGCGATGGTTCCTCATATTTTGGGAAGTTACCGAGACTTTTTGGACACGTGTACAAGCTGGGACTCTATTATTGATAATACAGAGCTTTTTGTGTGCTTTGGTGGAATACCACTAAAAAATGGTCAGATTTGTCAGGGTGGAACAGGATCACATTATCAGAAAGAAAAATTACTTGAAGCGGTAAATGCAAAAATTTCATTTGTAAATATCAGCCCAATCAAGTCAGATTTGCTGGATGAGACAGGTGGGACTTGGATAGCACCAAGACCCAATACCGATACGGCTTTATTGCTGGGGGTGGCACATACGCTATTGACTGAGGGTTTAGCGGATCTAGAGTTTCTGCAGAATTACACTGTAGGATTTGAAAGGTTTACTTCCTATCTGTTGGGTGAAAGTGATGGAAACCCCAAGACAGCCGAATGGGCTTCTACAATTTCTGGTATATTCTCGAGTGAGATAACTTCTCTTGCTAGACAGATGGCAGCGAACAGGACAATGATCTCAGTTAGCTGGTCTCTTACACGACAAGATCATGGAGAACAGCCATTCTGGGCAGCGATTGCTGTTGCTTCAATGCTTGGTCAAATTGGCTTACCGGGTGGTGGTTTTGGCTTTGGTTACAGTGCGGTAAATCATATCGGCGGACAATTTACCATTCCGCCGGCTATTCCTTTTCCGCAGGGAAAGAACTCGGTAAAAAGTTTTATTCCCGTAGCCCGCATCAGTGATTTGCTTCTATGCCCTGGTGAGACGTTTGATTTTGATGGTGAAAAATATCAATATCCTGATACCAAGTTAATGTATTGGGCAGGTGGTAATCCGTTTCATCACCATCAAGATTTGAATCGNTTGGTNAAGGCTTGGCAAAAGCCTGAAACAATTATATGCCATGAATGGTGTTGGAACTCATTGGCGAAACGGTCTGATATTATACTTCCATGCACTACACCTCTTGAAAGAGAGGACNTTGCTTTNACGCCTCGTGANCCCTTCGTGATACATATGTCAAAGTTAACTGAACCGTTTGCGCAAAGTAAAGATGATTTTGAAATTTTTAAAAGTCTTGCTCAGATTTTAAATGTAGAAACAGAATTCACCGAGGGTAGAACTGCCTCGGAATGGCTTCGATGGATTTATAATGAAACGCGCGAGAGNGCCTCGNTTTCTGGCCAAGAGATGCCAGCTTATCAAGATTTTTTGAAGAAAGGTTGGTTTAAGTTTTGCGCTCCNGAGAATCCCACAGTTATGCTTGAGGATTTTCGCTTAGATCCAATTAAAAATTGTCTTCGTACGCCAAGTGGAAAGATNGAAATTTATTCATCCAAGGTCGCTGGCTTTAAGTATGAAGACTGTCCAGGATTCCCAGTNTGGAGAGAGCCGTGTGAATGGTTAGGTAACGAAAAAGATCAAGAGAGGTTGCATCTTATTTCTAATCAACCAAAAGATAAGCTTCATTCACAACTCGATCACGGATCTGTTAGTCAGGCGAATAAGATAAACGGTCGAGAACCGATACACATGCACCCAGATGATGCAAAGTATAGGTTCCTAAAAGAGAATGATTTAGTTAAAGTTTTTAATTCTCGNGGGAGCTGTTTTGCTTCAGTTCAGTTGGATAATAATTTAAGAGAAGGTGTGGTTCAGATGAGCACCGGAGCTTGGTATGATCCAGTCGATCCGAGTANTCCTTTAAGTGCTTGCAAGAATGGAAACCCAAATGTCCTNACACCTGATNNGGGAACCTCAAGATTAGGACAGGGGCCTATAGCCCATTCTTGTTTGGTAGAAATTACTAAGTATGAGGGTTATGTGGATAAAGTGACAGCTTATGAACCGCCCAAAATTATTCGAAAAATAAGTAACGATTTTTAAATTAATAGNAAACCGTGAATCTATCTAAATAATAGGGAACAAAATGAATTTGCAGGAAGAGAAAGACCTAACCAATACTGTTGGGATAAGCTCGCGGCGTTTTGAAGAGTCACCTTTTATAGCAAGGCAAGATACNANAAAAATGGTTCGAGGTGTATATGCCAATCGATTTCTTGCTGTGTATAATGGAGAAGACGCTATAGATAAATATTGGGTTTTGCGGCAGCGGGCTCTTTTGTTTGATGTGCCTGAAAAACCAATAGAAATATCTGGACCAGACTCAGTACTTTTCTTGGAGAGGGTTCTCGCGAGGAAAGTAAGCACCATGAAGGAAGGCAGAGGGTATTATGCTATAGCCTGCACCCCTCAGGGGGGGATATTTATGGATGGTGTGGTGTTTAGACTCGAGGAGAACAAATTCTGGTACGTTCAAGCTGATGGCCCTTTTGAAACTTGGTTGCTTGCCCACAGTGGTGGGTTTGATATTACTATTAGGGATCCGCGNTCGAGGGNAATTCAGATTCAAGGACCTGCATCTTTAGACATAATGTANCAAGCTTCAGGGGGANGNATTGANGATTGNATGTCTTATTTTCAATCTGGNTTTTTTGATATAGGNGGGCAAAATTTATATGTATCACGAACTGGGTTTACTAATGAGCTTGGTTTTGAAATTTATAGTGATGGACATAAAACTGATCATTTGGCGCTTTGGGATCATTTAATATTGAGTGGTGAGCCATTTGGAATGGAAGTTTCATCAACGAGAGCTCTTACGATTAGACGAATCGAAGGAGGAATACTGGGAAATTTGACTGATATCGATATAACCATTAATCCTTATGAGGCTGGTTTGACCCCATTTGTGNACCTGAACAAGGGTGATTTTATTGGACGAGATGCCCTTTTAAATTGCAACCGTCGACCTTTACTTCTTGGATTGACTTGTAAGGATGCGATCCCTNGCGCAGGCAACTTTGTTTTTATGCAGGGTGAACCAGTAGGTCAAATAACCGCCGGCGTTCCGTCACCAACACTCAGTCTGGGCATTGGATATATTCGGTTTTTCAAACCTGGAAATTGGATTGGATCAACTTTACAACTTAAACTGTCTGATGGAAGTGTGTACTCTTGCAATATCGTTGAGCTACCGTTCTTTGACAAAAAAAAAGAAATTGTTAGAGGCATAAATCGCGAAATTCCTGAGAGAAACTTAATAGCCCCTCCAATTTAATNGTAAAATATAGTAGGAAGGAACTCCCATGCAAGAACGAATTCCAAGACCTCGGCGGTCTTTTATTTTTACCCCAGGCTTAAAACCTGAGATGTTCCCTAAAGCGTTAGCGTCAGGTGCTGATATGGTTTGTATTGAACTTGAAGATGGGATCGCGCCAAAAGACAAACAGGATGCACGAATTAAGACATTGAAGATTTTCGAGAAGAAACAGGCTGANGACGGGGTGGAACGAATTGTACGGATCAATTCGATGCGCGAGCGGTTTGGNCTNGAAGATGTTCAGGCCATCCTACAAACAGACAACCCTCCTCCTAGTCTTATGATGCCGAAGGTTAAGACACCGGACGAAGTTATTATTCTGGATCANCTATTAACAGAGCGCGGTCATTCTACCAAACTTCACGTAATTATTGAAACTAATGAGGCTTTGGAATGCGCTTTTGANATCGCGCGTTGCAGTCAAAGGATCGAAGCCATGTTTTTTGGTGGTGTCGATATGGCNGCAGAATTACGATGTAAAAATGATTGGGACTATTTGCTTTATGCCAGATCGAGAGTGGTGCACGCNGCTGCTGCTGCNGGGTTGGATGTTATTGATGTGCCGTATTTGAATTTGGAAGACATTGATGGGTTGGCGGTTTTAGCGCGGCAAGCCAAAGAACTTGGCTTTTCGGGGAAAGGTTCTGTACATCCGAAACAGATCAGGACGTTAAATGAAATTTTTACTCCTTCTGATGAGGAAATAATGCGTGCAAGGAAAATAATAAAGACATTTGAGGAAGCTNGAACAGGATTGGTAGTGATAGATGGAAAATTAATTGAAAAGCCAGTTATGCGTGAGATGTACCGTATAAACTCAATTGCAAAAAAACTAAGAAAATAGGATGGTGGTTTTAGTATGATTGGCTGCGTGATGGTTGGACCCAACAATTTGCTTGCTGCAACTCGCTTNTATGATTCGGTACTTGGATGTATCGATTTAGTGAGAGTAGATGCCCANGACTAATCGGGTGGCGTATGCTCCAAAGGTCGCTCCACACAAAATAGAATTTTATGTATGTAAACCATTCAATCAAAATCGTGCAAGTTTTGNAAATNGCACAATGATCGCCTTTTCAGCAAATTCTACAGAAACTNTTGACCAGTTTCATAAAATTGGNTTANATAACGCCGNNAAAAACANGGGTTATCCCNGCAACCGTCCAACTGAGAACGACCCCNATTNTGCGTATTTACGAGATATTGATGAANACAAAATATGTGTATACTTTTCTAACTAAGTTACGATATTTAAGAGTTGTTTTTGTTCTAAGATGACTGNTATTNTTGATCAAAATAATGTTTNTAAAGTTTTTGCCGGNAGCGCTGAACTNTCACCATTTCACCAGTGTTATGCNAATTCTGANACTGTTTTACGAAACTGNGCNGGACGTTTGTTTCCNCATTATAATGGAGAAGATNTAACNTCTTGTTACTGGGCANTGCGTAAAAAAGCTGCTTTGTTTGATGTCCCAGAGCGGCCAATCGAAGTTTCGGGCAACGATAGTCTTCCTTTTTTGAATATGATTTTTACCCGTGAACTTTCAACACTTGCAATAAATCGAGGCCGATACGTACTAGCTTGCTCTTCTTCTGGGGGACTTTTTATGGACGCTGTTATTTTTAGATTGTGCTCGAATCGATTCTGGATTGTTCAGCCGGATGGGTATCTTAGTACATGGCTGGAAGCGCATAAAACAGATTATGATGTAAGGATTTCAGATCCGAATTCCCGAGTTTTGCAAATTCAAGGCCCTAAGTCTTTTCAAATCATTAATCAGCTTTCTGATGGCCTTGTCGACAAGAACTTTGGTTACTTTCACTCGGGCTTTTTTAATATTGGTGGTCAAGATCTTTATGTGTCCCGAACCGGTTGGACTGGTGAATTAGGATATGAAATTTATACGCAGGGTGAAAAAACAAACCCAATAAAACTGTGGAGAGATTTAACCCAAACGGGAGAAGAGGTTGGATTACAGTTCAGTAGCATGCAAGCTATGAATATCAGAAGGATTGAGGCAGGAATACTTGATAGTGGAAGTGATTTCGATCTCGAAATGAATCCATTTGAGGCCGGGCTAGGTAAGTTTGTTGATCTAACCAAGAATAATTTTATTGGTCAGCAAGCTTTACATAGGGGGAATCGAAAAAAGAGGCTCTTTGGCATTTTGAGTAATGGGTTCGCTCCACGACGGGGTTACACCATCGTTAACAAGAATGGTGTTGTTGGTATGGTCACTACCGGTGCTTACTCACCTCAACTTCATGCAGGCATTGGATACGTTAAATTTCCTAACGCTTTCAATATAGCAAGTGGAGAACTAAAATTAAGGTCGGATTTGGGAGACGAGGTTGATTTTGAAATGCTTGATCCCCCGTTTTATGACGAGGGAAAACGAATTCCCAGAGAACTTTAAATTTAAGTCAATCATTGTTTTCTTTACATGTTGGTCCTGTTATTTAAACGGTATAATTTGAAGAAGAATAAATTGTCCGTGTTTTTTCTGATTGAGCATTAGTGTTAAATTTGCTTCGGGAAAAAATAATCAAAAATAATTTATTCTAAAATTCATGTAATGATTCTTTTTTTTACAGTTGAAAAGAATTTTTAATAAATTGGTCTAAAGTACTAATTAATATGAAGCATTCTAGAAATTAAAATTCACCAAACTTTTAATATAAATATTAGATTTATCAATTTTGAGGAGAACGAAGTCAGGAAGGTCAAAATGGTTAAGTAAAGTCAATAAAAAAATTTTAAAATTTTAATAAAAAAATTATTGACCATTGTACTCGAAATGCTGCATCAAGTACGTCTACTATGGTTTTCGACCACAGGATTTAGTCGGCAAAGCGTACCATTATACAAAATATAGTAGAGTGGGATCTCACGATTAATCGGGAATCATTCGCGCAAGAAGAACAGAAAAATAACATACAGAAAAATAAATTAAATATATAGACAGGTAGTTAGGAAAAGATTTATGCAGTTAGAAAGACATTTTACATCCGAAATAAAATCGGCGTACGGCGATATCGAGTTCCACAAAACACGATCAGAGATTCGTAATCCGGACGGTTCTATTGTGTTTGAGCTGCAAGATGTGGAGGTACCGACGACGTGGAGCCAGGTAGCGTCGGATGTTCTCGCTCAAAAGTATTTCAGGAAAGCGGGCGTTCCCGTCTACTTGAAAAGAGTCAAAGAAAAGGGTGTGCCTAGCTTTTTGTGGAGATCGGTTGCTGATGAAAAGAGGCTCAACACAATAAGTAAGGAAGATAGATATGTTGGCGAAACATCTTGTAGGCAGGTATTTGACCGCCTAGCTGGGGCATGGGCATATTGGGGATGGAAAGGTGGATATTTTGGTTCGGAGTCTGGAGCCAGAGCATACTATGACGAAATGCGGTATATGCTTGCCAGACAAATGGGAGCACCAAATTCTCCACAATGGTTCAATACAGGGTTGCATTGGGCTTACGGTATAGATGGACCAGGGCAAGGGCATTATTATGTTGATTTTCAGACAAAAAAACTTGTTCGGTCGGAATCAGCATATGAGCACCCGCAACCTCACGCGTGTTTTATCCAGTCGGTTAGTGATGATTTGGTTAACGAGGGTGGAATCATGGATCTTTGGACTCGAGAAGCTCGTCTTTTTAAATATGGATCTGGTACAGGAACTAATTTTTCGACCCTAAGGGGTGCTAAAGAAGGTCTTGCGGGTGGTGGAAGCTCTTCAGGGCTTATGTCATTTCTTAGAATAGGAGATAGAGCCGCGGGGGCCATCAAATCAGGGGGAACTACCCGTCGGGCAGCAAAAATGGTAATTTGCGATATGGACCACCCAGATGTGGAAGATTTCATAAACTGGAAAGTTGTTGAGGAACAAAAAGTGGCCTCGCTCGTAGCAGGCTCAAAACTGCATGAGCAGCAGCTAAACGAAATATTTAAAGCTATTCAACGTTGGGATGGCGCTGAGAAGGATGCTTACGACCCAAATGTAAACGAAGGGCTCAAACTTGCAATAAAAGGTGCCCGGAATAAAATGATACCTGACACTTACGTTAAGAGAATACTCCAGTATGCTGAGCAGGGATATTCATCGATTGAGTTTCCAACGTATGATACGGATTGGGACTCTGATGCTTATCTAAGCGTATCTGGTCAAAACTCAAATAATTCTGTACGTGTAACCGATAAGTTTTTGGAGGCTGTGCGCCTTGACAAACAGTGGGAATTAATTCGTAGAACAGACGGTAAAGTGGCCAAAACAGTTAGTGCTCGCGAGCTTTGGGACCAGATCGGCCATGCAGCTTGGGCGTGTGCTGACCCAGGGATACAATTTCATGATACCATTAATTCTTGGCACACGTGTCGTGCGGACGGTGAGATTCGTGGCTCAAATCCATGCTCAGAGTACATGTTTTTGGATGATACCGCCTGTAATCTGGCATCAATGAACCTACTAACATTTTTGAAGGAAGGCAGGTTTGATGCTGATGGGTTCGAATATGCGACAAAAGTGTGGACAATAACGCTAGAAATATCGGTTTTAATGGCCCAGTTCCCAAGCAAAGAGATAGCAATACGCTCCTATGAGTATAGGACATTAGGGCTTGGATATGCAAATATTGGAGCGCTATTAATGAACATGGGTTTCAGCTATGACAGTGAGCAAGGGCGCTCGATGTGTGCAGCGATAACATCGATACTTACGGGTGTAGCGTATGCTACGTCAGCAGAAATGGCAGAAAATTTAGGACCGTTTCAGGGATATAAACGCAATGCTGACAATATGTTACGCGTAATAGCTAATCACAGAAATGCATCATATGGGAGTAAGGAGGGTTACGTCGGTCTTGATGTAAAACCGATTCCCCTAGACCAGAAAAACTGCCCCGATACCGAGTTAATAGAACGAGCTAGGTTAGCGTGGGATCTGGCTTTCGATAAAGGAAAAAAGAACGGGTTTAGGAATGCGCAGGTGTCGGTATTAGCGCCAACTGGTACAATAGGATTAGTAATGGATTGTGATACTACCGGAATCGAACCTGACTTTGCATTGGTTAAGTTCAAGAAACTTGCAGGTGGAGGTTATTTTAAAATAATCAATCGGTCAGTACCAGCTGCGCTAAATAACTTAGGTTATTCATCTCACAAGATAGAAGAAATAATCAGTTATGCGGTTGGTCACGGCACACTTAATAATGCACCAGTTATCAATTCTACGTCGCTCATAGGTCATGGATTTGGTGAGGCGGAGTTAGAGAAGATAGAGTCAGCACTTCCGTCATCTTTTGATATAAAATTTGTTTTTAATCAGTGGACATTAGGAGTTGACTTCTGTACCGGGACCCTTGGAATTCCGAGCGATAAATTGAATGATCCGAGTTTTGATCTACTACGTCATCTAGGCTACTCAAGAAGTGATATCGAGTCGGCTAATAACCATGCTTGCGGAACAATGACACTCGAGGGAGCCCCACACCTTAAGAAAGAGCATTATTCTGTATTTGATTGTGCTAATACATGTGGAAAAATAGGAAAGAGGTACTTATCCGTTAATAGCCATATTCTTATGATGGCCGCTGCTCAAAGTTTTATATCTGGCGCTATTTCTAAAACTATAAATATGCCGAATAATGCGTCAATTGATGACTGCAAAGAGGCGTATGAGTTGAGTTGGTCCCTGGGAGTAAAAGCCAACGCTCTTTATCGAGATGGGTCCAAGCTATCACAACCACTATCCTCCGCTTTACTGGATGAAAGCCAGGATGATACCTTGGAAGAAATTCAGCGTGCTGAAAGACCTCGGGTGTTAGCAGAAAAGATTGTCGAGAAAATCATAGTAAAAGAAGTTTCCCGAGGAAGGCTTAAGCTTCCTGAGAGAAGGAAGGGTTATACCCAAAAAGCAATGGTTGGTGGACATAAGGTTTATTTGCGGACCGGTGAATACAAAGAAGGAAAGTTAGGCGAGATCTTCATAGACATGCACAAAGAAGGCGCAGCGTTTAGAGCGATGATGAATAATTTTGCTATCGCAATCTCGGTGGGGCTTCAGTACGGGGTGCCTCTTGAGGAATTTGTTGAAGCATTTACTTTTACAAGATTTGAACCAGCTGGAATGGTCCAGGGTAATGATTCAATTAAAAATGCGACATCGATTTTGGATTATATTTTTAGGGAATTAGCAGTTTCCTACCTGGACAGAACTGATTTAGCTCATGTCAAGCCAGAAGGAGAGTCCTTTAGCGAGTTGGGTAGAGGTAACCTCGAAGGAGTAAGAAATTTTACAGAAGCGCAAGATGAAAAAATAACTGAATCGATGCAGATGATTAGACAAATATCCTCATCAGGATACTTAAGAAAGCGATTGCCGCACGAACTGCTAGCGTCAAAAGCTGATACGTCCGGCGCAGTAAACGAGACTGATAAAATAGTAAGTAGCACACTAGGAAATTTAGAATCGGACTTTAAACAGAGCACCAGTGAAGAAACTGGAACAACCGAATTAATAGATGAAAGAGTGAAGGCCAAAATGCAAGGTTATGAGGGAGACCCGTGCGGCGATTGTGGTAATTTCACCCTTGTACGAAACGGGACATGTATGAAATGTAACACATGTGGTGGTACAACCGGTTGCAGTTAATCGACATCCTATTAAACTGATGAAAGGTTGGTTTAGTTCCCTCTCGATAGTGCTACAACCCCTGTTCTTGCTAAGTCAGAAAGTCCAAGGGGACGCATTAAATCTGTAAAAGCATCTATTTTTTCTGATGATCCAGTAAGTTCAAAGGTGAAACTGTCTAACGTGCTATCAACTACATTTGCCCGAAAGACGTCAGCGAGCCTGAGGGATTCAACCCTTTTATCACCTTTTCCATTT
The DNA here is from genome assembly GCA_002705045.2 of Paracoccaceae bacterium. Taxonomy (GTDB): domain Bacteria; phylum Pseudomonadota; class Alphaproteobacteria; order Rhodobacterales; family Rhodobacteraceae; genus JAYZEV01. Next base: position 22,885 of record PAHT02000064.1, read on the forward strand.
ACTTTCAAAAGTGCCAGTTCACGCTCTACTGGTTGTCCTTCCATAGTTAAGTCATTAACTTGGTGAACTGGAACAATTCTACCAATCTGCGCTTTAATTTGTTCAATTATGGCTAGGGTGCCTATTGTAACAATGGTTATTCGTGATCTTTTACCGCTATGATCAACTTCTGCCACGGTAAGGCTGTCGATATTGTACCCGCGGCCGGAAAACAAGCCAATTACTCTGGCCAGAACACCAGCTTCATTATCTACAAGTATTGTGAGGGTATGGGGGGCTGGGGAACCGCTCGTGGGATTGCGTATGTTATACGCACTTTTACTGTTGGTACCTTTTTTCAGCGATAATTGTGTCATAGTTACTCCTATCATTATCACACGTTAACATTTATTAGGTTTATCAGTTTTAAACTAAAACGGCTCCACCAGATTCTATTGCGCCCTCAACGTTTTTATCACCCAAAATCATATCGTTATGAGCTTTTCCTGACGGAATCATTGGAAAGCAGTTCTCATGACGTTCGACAAGGCAATCAAAGATTACTGGACCAGGATATTCAAGCATTTCCATAATTGCTGTATCTAGATCTGATGGGGACTCGCATCTAATTCCTTTGATACCGTAAGCTTCTGCTAGTTTAACGAAATCTGGAAGCGCATCGGACCAACTATGTGAATAGCGCTCTCCATGAAGAAGCTCTTGCCATTGTCTTACCATACCAAGTCGCTCATTATTGAGAATAAATTGTTTTACCGGAAGCATGTACTGAACAGCAGTTCCCACTTCTTGCATATTCATTAGCCAGCTAGCTTCACCAGCAACATTAATAACTAAAGATTCAGGATGCGCTATCTGTACACCTAAAGAAGCCGGCAAACCATATCCCATAGTCCCAAGGCCACCGGAAGTCATCCAACGATTGGGTTGCTCAAAGTTCAAATATTGTGCCGCCCACATTTGGTGCTGACCCACTTCAGTAGTTATGTAACGATCATGGTTTTTTGTAAGTTCCTCTAATCTTTGAAGGGCATATTGAGGTTTAATTACCTTTGCTGAATTAGTATAATCTAGGCATTTAATGTCCTTCCAGCCAGTTATTGTCTTCCACCAATTGTTAACTTCAGTATCATTAGTTTTTCCTCCCTTATTACGCCATATTGTTAAAATTTCTGATAAAACTTCAGCTATATCGCCAACTATTGGTATGTCGACATTTACATTTTTATTTATTGACGAAGGATCGATATCAATGTGAACTTTTATCGAATTTGGACTAAACGCATCGATTCTTCCGGTTATTCGATCATCAAATCTAGCCCCAATACAAATCATGAGATCACAGCCATGCATAGCCATATTTGCTTCGTATGTGCCATGCATCCCAAGCATGCCTAACCATGATTCTCCCGATGCTGGATAGCAACCTAAGCCCATTAAAGTAGCTGTTACAGGAAAGTTAGTTTCTGACGCGAGTTCTCGCAATAAGTTTGTTGCTCTCGGTCCAGAGTTAATTACGCCTCCACCGACATATAGAACTGGTTTTTTAGCTTTTGAAATAGCTTCTGCAGCTTCCTTTATGGCAGTTTTGTCCTTTCTTGGATGAGGCAAAAGATCTAACTTATCAACTTTATTGTCTGGAACATACTTCCCAGTTGCAAATTGAACATCTTTTGGGACATCCACTAGTACAGGACCAGGCCGACCAGTTGTGGCAACCTGAAAAGCCTTATGAATTGTTTCTGAGAGTTCGTTAGTGTCTTTGACCAACCAATTATGTTTGGTACAAGGTCTCGTAATGCCAACGGTGTCTGCCTCTTGAAATGCATCGTTTCCTATCATAAAGGTTGGAACTTGACCCGTTATAACCACCAGTGGAACGCTATCCATTAAAGCATCTGTCATCCCCGTGACGGCGTTTGTTGCGCCTGGACCCGAAGTAACCAAGACAACCCCCGGTTTGCCAGTTGATCGGGCGTATCCTTCAGCCGCGTGGGTTGCACCTTGTTCATGGCGGACTAAAATATGCCGAATTCTTTTCTGTTGAAATATTTCATCATAAATTGGCAATACCGCACCACCCGGATACCCAAAAACTGTATCAACTCCTTGATCTAAAAGTGCTTTTACTACAATTTGTGCTCCTGATAATTCAGTACTCATTGAGAGGTCTCTTTCTATTTTTTGATTTTAAATGAATTAAATATCAATAGGTTTGTTAAATTAATTTTATCTATCTATTAATCTAAGATTGTTGGTATTAAAGGTCAACTAGAAGAAATTGGAAATTTTTAAAACGATCAAAGAGGTGTGGATTTTAATTAGAAAATATAATTGGAATTTGTCCAGATAAAAAATGTTTGTGTGGTTGTAATTTTATTGTTTACGGCAGACGAAAATGAAATATAATAAAGAGTGATATTCGATTAACTTAACTCTTTTTATCTTAGTTATTATTGTGTATTGAGATAAAATTTACTTAAGGTTAATTTCGTGAAGAATATTTAGAATCAACTTGGAATAGTACTGGGAGGTACAAATGAAACGTCGTGAATTTATAACTAAGGCCGGAATTGGGACTGCTGGAGTAATAGGTGCAGGAACTTTGGCTACTCCATCCATAGCTGGAAGCCATTCGAAAACAATGACCATAGTGTCAACTTGGGGGCGAGATTTCCCGGGTCTAGGAACGTCAGCTCAACGGTTAGCTGCTAGGATTACTGAACTTTCTGAAGGTGCTATTACCACGGAATACTTTGCGGGTGGTGAGAGAGTTGCTCCGTTTGATGTGTTTGATGAAGTTGCGTCGGGAAATTCGCAGGCCTACATCGCGGCTGATTATTATTGGCGAGGTACCCATCCGGGATTTGCGTACTTCACTGCTGTCCCGATGGGAATGAATAGTCCGGAGTGGAACGCATGGATAAAATTTGGCGGAGGCCAAGAATTGTGGGATGAGATTTCCGGAGGATATGGACTGAAAGCGCTGCCTGCTGGCTCGACAGGTTGTCAAGCCGGAGGTTGGTTTAATAAAGAAATAAACGCTGCGGATGATCTAAAAGGATTGAAGATGCGTATTCCCGGATTAGGGGGTACCGTGATGTCTAAGTTAGGAGCTTCACCAATTTCTGTGCCTGGTTCCCAGATATACGAAAATTTAGTGTCGGGGGCAATTGATGCCTGTGAATGGGTTGGACCTTGGAATGATTATTTCCTTAAGTTTTATGAAGCTGCAAAATATTACTATACTGCTGGAATGCATGAACCAGGTAGTAACCTTTGTTTAGGCATGAATGCCAGTTGGTGGGGTAGCTTGTCTGCCCATGAAAAAGCAATCATTGAAACTTGTTGCTATGAAGAGAATGGCTATCAATATATGGAGACAATGGCCAATAATGGTGCTTATCTTGCAAAGCTTGTGGAAGAGCAGGGAGTTCAAGTCAGAAATTTTAATGACGATGTTTGGGACTCTTTTGGAGAAGCAGCGGAGGAGGTTTTTGAGGAGACAAGAGATCACTCTGCACTGGCTGCTAAAATAAATGATGCATATCAGGGCGCCATGAGAGAAATTGGTGGAATGAATGCCTTGTTTGAAACGGGTTACATTAACCAAAGGAATCGGATCCTTGGTATTGAGGTTTAGAAATAACCCATAAACTCAAATTTACTACTAGCGGGCTTAGCAATTTGCCCGCTAGAATTTTCTCAAGAAAGTAATTCTCAGAAACAAGTAATGATAAAAAGTGGTTCGGTTCAAGATCTGGAATCTTTAGACGGTAGTGGTCTCCTTGTTAGATTGCTTGGTTGGAATATACTTGGTTTCATAGTCGCACTTCTGTTAAATAATATGTTATCTGTGGGGTTTGATTTCCCAGGTATTTTAAGTCTTTTTTCCACTATTTCGGTACAAAATTTTTCTCAACTGGCGATATATTTAATTTCTTTTTTCGTGGCAAGTTACTTCGGAGTTCTTCGTCGAAGTACTACTCTTCGCCACGATGCAGACATAATTCACAGAATAAACCTATTTCTTATTCGAGGGTTCTTTTGGTCCGTACTATTAATTGGCCTTGTTGATGTGACTATTGCTTTCTTACGAGTGGAAAAAATTTTAATAATGTTAGCTAGTGAAAGAGTCATAAGCCTACTTAACAAACCTATGTTCGTCGGTGCTTATATTCACGTTCCTATTTTCTTATTTTCCTTTTTGTTAGCTGGATTTACTCGGACTTTAGGTTTTGTTTGGCTAGCGTTATTGATAGTGCTAGCGGAATTATTGATAGTTATCACCCGATTTGTATTTTCATATGAACAACCATTTATGGCGGATTTGGTTCGCTACTGGTATGCGGCTTTGTTCTTATTTGCTTCAGCTTTCACTTTGTATGATGAAGGTCATGTTCGAGTTGATATTTTGTATGCAGGGCTAATAGAGAAAACCAAAGGTCTTTTAAATGCTATTGGCTGTATTTTTCTAGGTCTTAGCACGAGTTTGACTATTGTTGTAATAGCTTTTAATGGGAAATATTCCATCATAAATAAGCCAGTAATGAGTTTTGAAGTGTCTCAAACTGGGACTGTTGGAATGTTTATTAAATATCAACTAGCACTTTTTCTGGGAATTTTTGGTATTACGATGGCTGTTCAATTTGTAAGTTATTTACTGGAGTCAGTCGCTGATTATCGCGGTGATCCTGGTAAGAGGACTATTAGCCAAGAGATTGCACACTAACGAGTACTTAGGATATTATTAATGGAATTCTTCTTTCTTGTCGTACTAATACTTTTGATGGCAGGTGCCCTCGGGTCAGGTTTCCCAGTGGCTTTCGCTTTACCAGGTTCTGCAATTATCACAATATTATTGGCTGGGCTATCAGGATTCGTTTTTGAGTCAAATCCAAGTGCTTACTTTCATTCCAGTGGTCCGTATGAGTGGTTATCTGCTGGAGTAACGAACTTGCGTGGTGTGTATTGGGAGCCTGAACGCGATACATTAATAGCGATACCTTTATTTATATTTATGGGCCTTATGCTTCAAAGATCCAAAGTAGCCGAGGATCTTCTTCTAGCGATGGCTCAGCTTTTTGGCCCAGTCCCTGGCGGCCTCGGTATTTCTGTTGTGTTTGTTGGAGCGCTTCTGGCCGCAACTACTGGGATTGTTGGGGCCACTGTAGTTGCTATGGGGCTTATTTCATTACCATCAATGTTACGGAACAAATACTCCCCCTCTTTGGCAACCGGTACTATTGCTGCGTCTGGAACGTTGGGCCAAATAATCCCCCCCTCAATTGTGTTGATAATTCTTGCTGACCAATTAGCTTCTGCCTCTGATCAGGCAAGTTCATTAAGAAAGTCACTGCATAAAGAAGCAACTGGAGAGATTTCAATGCCGTCTTTTTTAGATGTTGGATCTACCAGCGCTGGAGAAATGTTTTTAGGTGCGTTGGTGCCTGGTCTAGTTCTAGTTGGTGTTTACATGATTTACATTTTAACGGTCGCTACTATTTTTCCTAAAACTGCTCCCGCAGTACGATATGAAGGACAAATGGATACAAAATTCTGGATCCGGATAATGTTCATTTTAGTTCCACCATTGACCCTTATCTTCCTGGTTTTGGGATCAATTCTTTCTGGCATAGCCACAGTGAATCAAGCTGGAGCAATTGGAGCGGCTGGGGCAGTTTTTATGGGCGGTTATCGTTTAACTGCTGGAAAACGTAACGCCCCGTATCCTTCAATTTTAGCTGTTATTTCAATTTTACTAATTTTCTATTGTTTGGATAATTATGATATGAATGTTAAGGCAGCTGATACATCGGAAGATATGCAAGGTTTGTTAATTGGAGCTGTTGCGTCAATGGGTCTAATTTCTTCGTTTGTGTGGAGCCTTTTGCGATTGAGAAGAATTGACAATGTCTTGCATGGAGTGATGCTTGAAACAGCAAAGACAACATCATTAGTATTTATAATTCTGCTTGGAGCTGCTGTTTTAACATCTGCATTCAGAGCCTTTGGCGGTGAGGATTTGGTAAGGGAATTTTTAAATTCTCTTCCAGGCGGTTTCTGGTCCAAATTCTTAATTGTTATGGCGGTAATATTTATTCTCGGTTTTTTTCTTGATTTTATTGAAATTGCGGTTGTTGTAGTACCAATTGTTGCCCCAATACTTTTGGCTGATCCAAGTGCAAATATTACCGCGGTCTGGTTGGGTGTAATGATTGGGTTGAATATTCAGACCTCATTTCTGACCCCACCTTTTGGCTTTGCANTATTTTACCTGCGAGGGGTTGCTCCAGCAACAGTGAAAACTATTCAAATGTACAAAGGAGTNGTTCCTTTTATTTTATTNCAATTGCTTGGCCTTGCGGTGGTCGGGTCTTATCCTCCGCTGGTGAATTACTTGCCCCAACGAACCAGCTTATTATCTGAGTCAGCACCNCCTCCAAAAAATCCTAAACTACAGTATTGTCTTGAAGAATTTGTTTCGCAAAAGCTTTCATCAGAGGGCACTAGTGTTCAGTTTGCTTTTTCAGAGGCCTCTAAAATAGATTTGTCAGCGTTACCACCACAAATTGCTAAAAAAGCAAAAGATGCATTTTCTGACGGTGCCAAATCAATTCAAAGCTTAGAGCTTGCTTTAANTTCTGAAAATGACGTGCGTGTAGCCTCTATGAGCTACCGGCCAAAGTTACGTGTTGTGCGGCGAATTGAAAGAGATCTAAGAGAAAAAAATGTGAAGTTAAAGTTAATCAATCAAGAACTCAATCGATTAGACGATAATTCTGAAAATACTCTGGATCGGAAACGCTTGGAAAGAGANCGNGANTTNCTTATTTCNGATNTAGAATATCTTGGTAATGAGTTTCCGGCTGATTGGGANTNTGTNTATAATAATTTTAGCTCTTTAGTTAAAGCNGAGACCAAAGCTAGACAACAGTATCGGAGACAGGCTGATAATGCCTACGGCGGCATTCAAGAAATAATGGAGATTATTGATGGTTATGAAAAGCTACTCTTGTTGAAACCAGAAATAGTTAANCTACGTGATAGAATCAAGAATGGTGATCCAACGGCTGTTGCAGAAGAACTTAAAATAGTTGCCAAGAATGTTGGAGTCATTTCAGGGACGAGTAAAATAAAATCTTTGTTGTCAAAAGCACGAAAGGAGCTTAGGAAAAAGAAAATCAAGGAAGATAAGGTGTTTGGATACTATGANAANGCTTCTGAGGAATATCAAAATCAACTTAATTGGATGTTAGAGGCCAGGCGTACAGTTTATGCTGGTTTTGATACNTACCTCGCATCGATCTCAGACACCCTGGGAGCTCGTCTCCAAGAAAAATTACCAAGAACNACCGCCTTATTTATAACTTCTTGTACCGCGGGGCACAGGGATATTTCACTTAATTTTTAATATGTGAATACATTTTGTGCCGCTNGTATTTTGANAAGGAACTTTAGGNTTTATTTATCGCTAGTTGGAAGATATATAGTGTTTAAACCTTCTTCGTCAGATAAGTTACCCTCACTTTTTGTTGTTTGGGAGCTTGTCTGAAGTACGGACCATTTTCCGTTTGCGAAGAGTTCAAGAGGTTCGTACTGAGATTTATAGTCCATTTTTCTACTTCCTTTAACCCAGTAGCCAAGATAAAGGTAAGGTAAGGACATACTTCTTGCCAAGTTTATGTGATCGAGGATCATATATTTCCCGAGGCTCAAATCAGCAAGCTCTGGTTCATAGAAAGANTAAACCATAGATAAACCATCCTCAATCACATCAGTTAAGCTTGCGGCAACAAGGCATTCAGATTGGTTCTTTATTAGTGTATATTCACATAGAATNGTCTTAACTGATGTTTCTTCTATCATTGAGGTAAATTCCGCTTCNTTCATTCCAGACATNCCTCCTTTATCATGTCTAAAATCGACATACTTTTTAAANAAGTTAAATTGATCAAAGGAAGCCCATGGAGTTTTTATTTCCCGAGTTACGTGAGCGTTACGTCGCAAAACTCGTTTTTCCGATTTACTAAATGAAAAAGCTTTAATTGGTATCCTCGCGGATAGACAAGCAGAACAGTCAGCACAGGATGGGCGGTATAACACGTTCTGTGACCTTCGAAAACCTTGTTTCGATAGGGCGTTATTCAATATTTGGGAGTCTGGTCCATTNAGTGCGGTAAATAGTTTTCGCTCTGTTTGTTCTTTTAGGTAAGGACACTCTTGAGGAGCGGTGACGTAGAATTGAGGTGATCTCGGTACACTATGGCGCATATCTATCCTTTACTATCTTTTACCATAGCCAATTTCTTAACATTTTGAAGCACTAAAANGTCTTTTTAAAGCAATAGCTAAATCTCTNNTGTTATTTTACCGTAGTTTGATAAACGACACAAATTAATTTTTGTTTATAATGTAAAGATCATCATTTATTATTAATAATTGGAATATTTGCCAATATTTGAGTGTTCNTACGGGGTATTCTGATATATNTCGTTTACCCAGTTACTAAATAATAAATGGCCGTGATTGCGCCACAAGTTTAATGGAGTCTGATTTATATCATTACTTGGAAAATAGCTTTTTGGCTTCGCTGTTTTTTCATCAAGTATTCTATCTCTAAAGTATTCACTTTTTAATGTTAATGTGTCGTATTCAAGGTGATTAATCATGTAAATAGCTCTATGCTTGCGATCGTCAATTAAGCATGGTCCAATTTCGTCGGAAGAAAGAAGAATCTCTAGGCTGCTCAGTTGTTTGATATCAGATTCTCGTACTTCAGACCACCGGCTCACTGGTACAGTTACTCTATCAGTAAAGCCACGTATAAATTTATTTTCAGGAGCTAAGTTTATATGCTCAAAACACCCAAAAGCTTTTTTCTTCAATGAATATTTAGGTACCTTATAAAAGAAGTTCATCATTGCCATAGCCCCCCAGCACACCGCCATAGTTGAATGAACATTACTCTGAGTCCAACTAAAGATTTCTTGTAGTTCTTGCCAATAATTGACCTGTTCAAATTCTAAGTGCTCTATTGGCGCTCCAGTTATAAGAAATCCATCAAACTTTTGCTTTGAAACCATTGAAAATTCTTTGTAAAAGCTTTTCATATGCAGTGCTGTAGCGTTTTTTGATACATGGCTCGTCATCTTTACAAGTGTGAGCTCTATCTGCAAGGGAGTTGAACCTATTAACCGAGCGAACTGAGTCTCGGTTTCAATCTTCATTGGCATTAGATTTAGTAAAGCTATCCTTATAGGTCGGATATCTTGTCTGTTTGCCTCTTTCTCTGACATCACCATAACTCCTTCATCTTGAAGTATTTCAAACGCAGGAAGGGTTCTAGGAATTTTTATTGGCACGAACTTATCCTTTTATAGTGAATTCTTTTGATCGATAGCTTCTGAAACAAGTTCGATAAAGTCGTTTGGGCACTCTATCTTCGTAACTTCGGAAGCTTCAATTGTTATCCCCCAGTTTTTTGCAATTTTTGAATATATTGGTAATCGATGTAAAATTAGTGCTTTAAAGCCGTAAGACATGAACTTGTCTGGTTCGACATCTTCCGGAGACTGGTTAATCTGAATGCAATATTGACTCCATTTCTGTTTAAGAAATGTTTCGTTATAATACATCGGTTTTGGTGATTTTATGAATCTTTGGTGCAGTTCCTCTGCTTGATTATCTGATCCTCTGATCCATACTGGTAGCGTGCTTTTTTGTAAAGATTTCAAAACTCTGTCATTCGCGTCGTCTGGATCAACTATTTCGCATAAAGATCCTGACGTATCTGATATGAAGTTATTGTATCCATAAATATTACGAGCTTTTTCTGCGAAAAGTTCTGTGTCAATTGTCGCCGCTACTTCTGCTGATCGGTGTTGCCGCTGACGCTCAATATATTCGTCAAAAGGCATGCCTCCAAGGTTAACGTTACCTGGTTTTCCCAAGAAGCCAGACAAAGGTGACAAATTACTAAAAGTTAAATTCGAGGCTATATAAATAGTATCATTTAAGAGATGCTCTCGTAATTTAGGTAGTTTCATAGCTTCTTTTTTAAAATTATCGACAATTTCTTCACCAAGATATTTCGTTCCAATTCTATAATCGACAGAATAATGAAACCATTCATTTGTCTCCCGTAAGATATTTGCTATAAAAGTTTTTCCCACCCCTGACATGCCAAACAGGGAAAGACGTTTGTTTGTTGACTTTTTCCATTCCAGGCCTGAATTATAAAGCATTTAAGTAATTTCCTTGGTCCAAAAGTTTTTTGGACGTTAGACAACGTGTTTATTAGATGAATTAACTCCCTAACTAATACAGTTGTTTAATTACGGTGTCGATCTTTTGTTTAATTTCTAATCTTTCGTTTGGAGCTAAGAAAGCACCAACTTCTACCTCTCTGCCACTTCCGCTGAGAGTGAGATAATTTTGTATTTTCTGGCTCTCCTTATATAACTTTACTTTAGTCCAATAAGGATTTGAGTTCCATTCTTTATGAGTGCCGTTGATCTCATATCGTTTTACTTCAATCAAATTAGGCCAGATTTTGACACTCTCGTAGAGTTTTCCTGCTCGATAATTCAAAAGGATCAAAAGAAAGAGTAACAAGGTAGTACCAAACGAAAATGGTAATATTATTAGCAGTGTTTTAGTACCAATGAAGGGTATAACTGGAATAGCCATTGCTCCAATTATCATGATCATCAACGTAAAAAATGTTTTCTTATCAAGTGATCGATTAGGCCACAATATTAGGCTTAGGAGTGGTTTCGCTCCTAAGCTTTTAACTGTTTCAGTATTATTGGTCATTAGCATTTTGAGAGTTACTGTTATCGCTTCGACTTAATGTTGCCTACTTTTGTCCCACATCTCTTGGGTTGGCAGAATTTCAAAAGTATGCTCTGGCGGTGGATTTGGCAGTGTCCACTCAAGCGTTTCCGCGTGCTTACCCCAATAGGCATCTTCAGTTATTTTTCTTCCCCAGAGGATAGTGTAAGCAACGATTCCAAAGAAGAATATAAATGAACCAAAGGATATAAACGCACCAATTGAGGAGACATAGTTCCATAGTGCGAACTGTTCTGGATAGTCAATATACCGGCGTGGCATCCCTTGTCTTCCAAGAAAATGTTGGGGAAAGAACGTAATATTTGACCCAATGAACATAGCCCAAAAATGAAGCTTACCAGCCCATTCTGGATATTGTCTTCCGGTCATTTTTCCGATCCAGTAATATATACCAGCAAATATGCAGAAGACTGCTCCTAACGACATTACATAGTGAAAGTGTGCTACAACGTAATACGTATCGTGGTAAGCTCTATCAATACCCGCCTGACTCAGTACTATTCCTGTCACACCACCAACCGTAAATAGAAATAGAAATCCTACAGCGAATAACATGGGAGTTTTAAATTCCACTGATCCACCCCACATCGTAGCAATCCAGGAAAAAATTTTTATCCCAGTCGGAACTGCGATCACCATCGTAGCTAGCATAAAATAAGCTTGCTGAGTTACTGACATCCCGACGGTGTACATGTGATGAGCCCATACTACAAAACCAAGAGCTCCAATCGCAATCATGGCGTATATCATCGGCAAATATCCAAAGATTGGTTTCTTTGAAAATGTTGATATCACATGGCTAACTATTCCAAAGCCAGGTACGACTATCATATAGACTTCAGGGTGCCCAAAAAACCATAGCAAATGTTGATATAAAACAGGATCACCTCCACCAGCTGGATCAAAAAAGGTAGTTCCAAAATTTCGGTCCGTTAACAGCATTGTGATAGCGCCAGCTAAGACCGGTAGCGAAAGTAATATCAAAAACGCAGTAACAACAATTGACCATGGAAATAGAGGCGTCTTGTGCAGTGTCATTCCTGGGGCTCTCATGTTGAGGAATGTGGTAATCATGTTGATTGCTCCCAAAATTGAAGACGCGCCTGAAACATGGATCGCAAAAATTGCTAAGTCCATAGACATACCTTGTTCATTTGTAGATAGCGGGGCATATAGAACCCACCCAACCCCAGAGCCAAGTTGACCATTCCCACCCGGAGCAATTAACGAACACACTGCAAGTGTAGATCCAGCTACATACAGCCAATAAGACAAGTTATTTAGCCGTGGAAACGCCATGTCAGGGGCACCAATCATCAGTGGCATGAAATAATTACCAAAACCTCCAAACAACGCTGGTATAACTACGAAAAACATCATCAAAATGCCATGCCCTGTAATTAACACGTTCCATAAGTGACCATTGGGCATTTCATCTAGGAGCATATATTGCACGCCTGGCTCCATCAATTCTAATCTCATATAGACTGTAAAAGCCACTGAAATAAAGCCTAGGGCCGCAGCCGTAAAAAGATAAAGAATACCAATATCTTTATGATTAGTTGACATGAACCATCTAGTGAAGAAATTTGGTTTTCCGTGGCTTTCATGCCCACTCA
>PAHT02000045.1 GCA_002705045.2 Paracoccaceae bacterium
TTCTATTTGATCATGATTGTTCAGTATTTCCTTAGATATCGCAGTTGCTTCCGGAGCGCAGGCTTTTAGACTTTTTCTCAATGAAGCGAATTGAGCTTCAAGATCTAGCTTATCTTTTGCTAATTGATCAATGACTCCAAAATCGTAAGCTTGGGTTCCAGTCAATACAGTTCCTAAAAGTATTATTTTTTTTGCATTGCGTGGACCAATTCGGTTAACAATATATGGGGTTATCTGTGCGGGTGTTAATCCTATTTTTGTCTCAGAAATTGAAAATTTAGCATTTTGTGTTCCAATAACAACATCTGCGCAGCAAACGATTCCAAAGCCTCCAGCAAAGGCAGCGCCCTCAACTAATGCAATGACCGGTTGTGGCATAGTATATATACGTTTGAATAAGTCAGCCATACTAATGCTCAATTTAATTATTTGTTCGCGATTGGCGTTATTTAAAATAAAATTTCTCTGGAAATCTTTTAAATCAGCTCCAGAGCAAAAACAGTTACCTGCGCCTCTTAATGCCAATCCCCTAATAGTTTTATTATCAGCAACCTCATTAAGTATTTGCAGAAGTTCTCGAGTCATTTTATTAGATAACGCATTTTTTGCTTCGGGTCTGTCCAACCATATTGTTAACCACGAGTCTTTTTCCGCTAGATTAATAGTCTCATATTGCTTTTTTATTATTTCCATAGGCTCACATCCTTGCGATTCCGAAGGAATTAGATTTTAGTTTGCGAGCGCGACTTTCTTGACAAACACTGAGACAAAAGCCGATTACCTGTCTTGTATCCCTTGGGTCAATCATTCCATGATCTAACAGTCGTCCTGATGTTAAAAATGCATTACATTGAGAATCAAATTGTTCTGTTATTTCTTGAATTTTTTTATTTAAATTTTTTGAGTTTAACGTTTTTCCGCGTCTCTTAGCTGCATTCACCATAACCTGTTTCATCGTTAAAGCGGCTTGCTGACCTCCCATTACTCCTGTTGTGGCGCTCGGCCAGGAAAATAAAAAGTCAGGTTTAAAGGCGTACCCACACATACCATAATTTCCGGCTCCAAAACTTGCTCCTATATAAAAGGTAATTTTCGGCACGCTAATATTAGTCACTGCTTGGATCATTTTGGATCCGTGTTTAATCATTCCTTTATGCTCATATTCTTTGCCTACCATAAATCCAGTAGTATTGTTGAGGAATATAATAGGCGTATTCGTATGATCACAAATTTGCAAGAAATGAGCAGCTTTTGTAGCACCATCAGGGTCAATTGGGCCATTATTTCCAACAATTCCACAATTACTATCAAAAATTTTTGTTTGAAGGCAAACAGTGGATGAACCATAGTTAGGTTTGAATTCCATAAAACTAGAATCGTCTACTAAACGAGCGGCTAATTCACGGACATCATATGGTTTCCTATAATCTGTTGACACAAGACCAAGTATTTCATCTTTCTTATACTTAGGAGGACTAGCGGTCATACTCGTTTGATGTGCGGTATTATTCCAGTTCAAATTTTTTACTATTTGTCGGGCGATTTCTATTCCATGCTCATCATTTTCGGCTAAATACTCTACTGACCCGGTTATCTCTGAGTGCATTTCAGCACTTCCTAGTTCTGAGTCTAAAGATATTTCTCCCGTAGCTGCTTTAACCAAAGCGGCCCCAGCCAATGCGGCCATACCATTTTTCTTAATTCCAATAACATAATCACTTAGGCCTGGTTGATAAGCGCCTCCAGCAGTAGATGGCCCATGGAGGACTGTTATAGTCGGAATGCCAAGAGCGCTGAGTTCAGCCAAACCGCTGAAAAGACCTCCTGCTTGTGCCCAAAGCTCTACGGTATAGGCCATTAAATTTACACCCGCACTTTCCACAAGATGTATTAATGGGAGCTTATGTTTTTTTGCCATTTTAATACAGGCGAGTCCTTTTTCAATGGATTTCATCGTTAATGCACCAGCATCAATTCCACTATCGTCAACCCAGATAAAACATTTGGTTCCATATATGTAACCAATTCCTGAAATTATTGAACTACCGGGAATTGATGTTTCTGGGTTAATGTCTTCAACAAGATATCCAGTCATATTAAAAAGCTCGAGAAACGGCATTCCTGGATCTATTAATGCAGTGAGTCGGTCTCGCGGTGATAATTGAGATCGTTCATTAAATCGTGATCGTCTTAATTCAGACTTTTCTTGTGCCCTTTGCTCCAAGTCCCTCATTTTTTTTATAAGTAACTTGTGATTTGATGAATTGAGCTCAAATGTCTCTGATGTTTTTATTAGCTTAGATGAGAAAACTTTCATTGCTATACGTTATAAGTTATGATGTGAATTATTTTTATTTTGAAAGTAAACAACACACATAGCTTTTCCCTTGATATTTATTTAGCAATTTGTTTAGAAATCCATAAACAAAGAAGATTTGATGCGTGAGTTTAGCGATTACAATTTACTAAATATATTTGTTTAGCGTTATAGGCTATTTTAGCTATAAAGCTAGTAGTAAGTCTAGTATGTTTGTATATTATCCGAATTCAAAAATTCGCGGGAAATTTTTACAACTATTAACATATGGCCATTAGTCTGATTAATTAGATATGAAAGAGTGCAGAATGAGTGATACGACAACAAATTATGAGTTTTTGCAGAGCATGCAGGGTGCTGAGATTGGGGTTTCTGAGTGGATATTAATTGATCAGTCCAAGATTGATGATTTTGCTAGAGTTACTCAAGATGATCAATTCATTCATGTTAATCCTGAACGTGCGAAAAACGAGACTGATTTCGGAGGTACCATTGCGCATGGTTTTTTGGTATTATCGTTAGCCAGCAAATTTTCTTTGGATGTTTTAGGCCAGAATTCTCAAAAAAGTGTGTCCATAAATTATGGGTTTGATAAGGTTCGATTTATTTCACCAGTTCTTGCTAATTCATTGGTTCGAGGCCGTTTTAATTTGAAAAGAGTTGATATAGATCGTCCAACTGAATTGCGTCAGATATATGATTTGTCTATTGAAATAAAAGGGCTAGATCGGCCCGCAATAATTGCTGAATGGATAACTCTCACAATATACAACAATTAATTAATTATTGATTGTTTAAAATTATCTTAATGAGTACGCTTCTCGCCATGGGTTTTATGAAGCAATCGATTAAACCAGTCAAAAAGTAAAAAATACATTTTATTGGATTTAGGACTAAAATATTCAAGTTGTTAAAATTATTTTTCCTATAGCTTCTCGATTCATTATTGATCGCAGTGCCTCTTTCGCATCCTCTAGAGAATAAGATTTTGAAATAAGCGGTCTGATTTTTCCTTCATCGTACCACGCAAAAAGTTGTTTGAAATTTTCGTTGTCAAGGAGTGTCTCTCTCAAACGGAATGCGCCCCAAAAAACTCCTACAATTGCACAACCTTTTAAAAGTGCAAGATTTGTTGCTACTTTTGGAATGTTGCCTGATGCAAAGCCCACGACTAGGATACGGCCTCTCCATGAAGTTGATCGAAGAGCGGCTTCAAATAGGTTACCACCAATAGGGTCGTAAATAACATCAACACCATCCTTACCTACAATTTTTTTCAGCATATCTCTTAAATTATTTTTTTGATAATTTATCAAGTGAGTAGCTCCTGCATTCTTTGCAGCGGTAAGTTTTTTCGAAGAACTAGCCGCAGCTATTACGGTTGCTCCCATTGCGACACCTATTTCGACAGCGGCCAGACCAACTCCCCCGCCTGCTCCTAATACAAGTAAAGTCTCGCCTCGTTTTAGATTAGCGCGTTGCTTTAATGCATGCATTGAAGTACCGTAAGTCATTGTGAAACCTGCAGCAGTTTTCCCGTCCATGCTTGACGGACGTCTAAGAAGTGCTTTTGAGTCGACGATTATTTGTTCTGAAAATCCGCCCGAAAGGGTCATTGCCATAACAGGGTCACCTATCTTAAAATCAGTTACTCCTTCACCTAATGCATCAATTCTACCGGCCACCTCTCCCCCAGGAGAAAATGGGAGTTCAGGTTTAAATTGATATTTATTTTCAATGATTAGGGTGTCAGGAAAATTGACGCCACACGCCTCTATCGCAATTCTCACTTGTCCATTTTTTGGTTTTAAATCAACAACGTGCTCTAGTGTAAGATTTTCTGGGGGGCCAAATTTTGAACAAATGACTGCGCGCATTTACTTATCTTTCCAATCGTTTTTATCTATTAAACAAATCCCAGTCTTGTTTTAATTATTCTTCATTTGTGAATAAAAAGTTGGGCTTGGGTATCCTTGACCACACCATACGGATCAGTATGGTGTGGTCAAGGATATTTAAAAAAACAGTTTTTTTTATCTAAATACTTATAATTGAAAGAGTATTGAATGTATCAAAAAGTATTGACGAAAATTTAAACCAAGGTTGCCATAATAATGATAACCAATACTCCAGTGAACTCTCTTGGGTTAGAAGTTAGGCAAGGTCTTCTTACTGCGGAGCAGGTAGCCGAGGATAATGATTTTGTTGCATCTGATAGTAAGTTGTTATGTCAGTAGGGTTTCTAGGCTAGGCGTTTAAATTAATAGCTAAATGGAGCAATTTTTGCGGGCTTTTCCAAAATGAGTTTTCAATCTTTCAAGACAAATTCTTTTGCTCCTTTGAAAAAAGCACTGATCAATGGCGTATTTGGTTCCCTGTCAAGCGCTGCCAGACCAATTTTATGTTGTGGATAGCTATTTGCCATCGGGAAAGTGATGATTTTTTTGTTTAAGGCGAGTGAATTAACAAGAGATGATGGGAGTATAGAAGACCATTCCCCTGTTTGTACGTGAGACAATAATGCGATCAATGAATTTGTTTCCAAAGTTGGGGTGACTGATATTCCGTCCTGAAGAAAGTACTGGTTTAGTATTCTTCTATTTTGCATATCGGGTGTAAGAAGGCACAATCTTAACTTGGACGCCTGACTCCAAGTGATTGTCTCTTTATCTAAATTTAAGTTCTTGCCCGATGTAATTAAACAATAACTTTCAGAGTAGAATGGAATAGTAGTTAATTTACTGCTTGGCTCATTACCTAAATATGTCATTCCCACATCAATCTCAAAGCGCTCTAAAGCTCCTAAAATTTCGTTAGAATTTAAAGAGAGTAATCTGAGTTTAACATTTGGATGGCGGTTTAGAAAAATATTTGATATTTCAGGGATATAAGTTATTGCGGTTGGAATTGCTCCGATGGATAATGTTCCAGATAAACCAGCACTTCTATTTTTAATTTCTTCTTTCATTGTCCGTGTGTCAGCTGTGATTTTTAATGCCCAGGCTAAAACTTTATCTCCATCTGGTGTTAAGTTTTGGAATCTTGAGCCCCTGTTAATAAGTGTTACGCCAAGATTTTGTTCTAACTGCCGAATAGCAGCTGAAAGAGATGGTTGGGTAATTCCTAACCTAACTGCAGCCTTACCAAAATGACGTTCCCTAGCAAGGGTGATGAAAAAATTTAGTTTATCAATCATTAACTGTTATCTCCAAGAGCAAGGTTACTTTAGTAAAATTAAATTTAAAATAGCTTTTATTTGTGTTTATAAACCAATAGAGATGTGTCAATCAGGTTTTACGTGAGTTTTGTAAAAAACTGGCAGGAGGATATATGCTTTCACAAGAATTGAGAGCAGCGAGTCAAATAGTGGCGCTTGTTGGATTGGTTTTTTCGTTATTAATGCTGATTCCTTGGGCTGCATCAGTGTTTACAGGCTGGGCTGGAGGAGAGTCTTTCTTGTGGTCCGGTCTAACAACCGGTCTCGCGTGCTCTTTAGTGATGATTTCGGGTTGGGGTGATCGACCGAGAGTTTCTACTCGATTTGGAGTGATTGTTGTAAACATGCTTTGGTGGGTATTGCCGCTGATCTGTGCGATTCCACTAATGAATTCAAGCGAAAGTTTCTCTTTTGTTGATTCATTGTTTGAGGCAACATCCGGATTAACTACTACAGGATCAACAGTTGTCACCGACTTAGTCAATCAAAGTAGACCAGTATTGCTCTGGCGCGCCATTATGCAGTGGGTTGGTGGTCTAGGAATACTCTCACTTGGTTTAATTCTACTCCCATTTTTACGGGTCGGAGGCATGCAACTTTTTAGGATGGAGAGTTCAGATCGCTCTGATAAACCGTTACCTAGACTTATAGAAATTTCAAAATCAATTATTATAATATACGTTGTTCTGTCAGTATTATGTTCTATTTGTTATCTATCTGTTGGTATGGCTCCTTTTGATGCTTTGACCCATGCTATGACCACGGTCTCAACGGGTGGTTTTTCTACGCATGACGAATCGTTAGGTTATTATCAAGGTTGGCCCGTGCTGTGGGTTGCTATCGTATTTATGATTGCTGGCGCGCTACCGTTTAGTTTTTTTATAGCTATATTTTTCGCGCGAAACTTACCAAGATATGATCCGCAGATAGCAGTATTTTTCACATTAATTATTTTGGCATGTGCATTAGTGTTGTTTGTAGATGGTTGGGATCATACAACTAATTTTACACAGTTTTCACAGTACATTTTCAATGTTATCGCAATACTAACCACTACTGGTTATGCTTCAGGCAATTTCATGGATTATGGAGGTATTGGAGCTACCTTATTTTTCTTCTTAATTTTTATAGGGGGCTGTGCAGGCTCGACATCGGGGGGTATAAAAATTTATCGGTTTATTGTGCTAAGTCAGTTGATAAGAACATCGCTTCAGGAACTAATGTATAGTCGAGGAGTTTTCTTGATGCGTTATGGCAAACAAATTATTGATAAGGATGCATTCAGGTCTTCAATGGTGATGATTTGTTGTTTTTTTGTTTTTTTAGCTCTTTTTACGATTATTTTAGGAGCACTTGGTTCTGATTTCATAACTGCATTATCCGGCTCTGCAACCGCATTGGCAAATGTTGGCCCAGGTATCGGTGATATTATCGGTCCTAATGGCAGTTTTTCTTCTTTAACCGACCCAGAAAAATATGTTCTTGTTTTTGCAATGATAATTGGCCGATTGGAGCTGTTGGTCGCTTTAGCGTTGTTTGTGCCGTTGTTATGGCGTGATTAGAGCCTCCTTTTTATTAAATTGTATTATTATCTTCTGAGTTAAACGGAATTCTTCTAAATTGGATCCTGGACCAATTCGATCCACAACAAGAAAATCACATTCAGTGAACAGGGGAGTAAGTACCCCGTGCCAGGTATTTTTATGGATATTTATACCTTGTATGCCATTTGTAAAAAAAACTTTAGGTATTGAAGGTCTTCCGTTGGTGTCTTCCGCTACGATCACTAAAAATGGTTTCGAGTGCAAAGGCATGAAGGCTTGAGACCCTAGAGGATGCCTTTCTAATAATTGAATTTCTAAGGGCAAATCATAGGGCTGTCCTCTAAAAATAGAAATACCTGATTTTCCAAGTCTGCTATCAACAATTACTTCTGACAAATTATCATAGCGTTTACACATTCCATTATTGATAACTGAATGCTTCCGATCCTTAATTTCGATAACGTCCCCAAACTTAAAAAATTTTTTCTGCGTTAGTGGAACAGGAGAAATTGAAATAGATTTCATAACTGACAATCTTCTTAGTTATTTAAAATTTGCTTGATCCTTATTGCGGCAATTTTCTCAACTTCTTTGCACGCAGTTTCGATCTCTTTTTCTGGCTCATTATCAATTCTATTGTAAAAAACTCTCAGTATTTCGTTCTTAGCTTTTCCAGTTACTGCCATTATAAATGGATGCCCAAATTTTTTTGTGTACCTAGTGTTAAGCTTTGTAAATTCTTTTAGTTCAGTCACTGATAGTTGATCTAAGCCAGCTGATTGCTGTTCTTTTGAACTTTCCTTCGTTAGCTGCTTAGCTGCAGCCAGCTTACCGGCTAAGTCTGGATGCTCACGAAGTACGGATAATCGTTCATCTTTTGATGCAATCCTGAATTGAAAGGAGAGGGCTTCAAATAAGCCGACGGCCCTATTCATTGAAGGACTTACTTCTTTATTGAATGTACGCTCTGCGATCCATGGGCTATTTTCAAATACATTACCGAAAATTGATATAAAGTCACTTTTGTTAAGATCAAAAGGAACGGTTATAGGGTTTTTTGGTGGGTGGTATTTCTTCCAATGACGAGCAATATCTATTCTTCTTGCCACCCAAACATCTGGTACTTTGCTGATATAATTGACAAAGCGTTTTATAGCATTTGCTCGTCCAGGTCGTCCTGCAAGCCGACAGTGCAATCCAATATTCATCATTTTTGGTGATCCGTTACGACCCTCTAGAAGGAGTAGATCAAATGTGTCTTTCAAATAGTCATAAAATTGGGAACCACAATTAAACCCTTGTGCAGTTGCAAATCGCATATCATTAGCATCAAGAGAATATGGAATAATGAGCTGGTTTTTGTTTTCACTTGATTTCCAGTACGGCAAATCATCATTGTAAGCGTCGGATATATATTCAAAATTCCCATATTGAGTTGCAATTTCAACAGTACTCATTGAACACCTACCCAAATACCAGCCACTTGGATTCAGTCCTGTTACAGATTTATGTATTTCTATCGCTTCCAAAAGATCATATTTCTCTTGAGTAGGTGTAACGTCCTTATAGTCGATCCATTTGAGTCCGTGTGATGCTATTTCCCATTTAGCATTTTTCATCGCGAGCACTTGTTCTGGTGATCTAGCGAGAGCGTTAGCCACCCCAAATACAGTAACTGGAATTTGTGAGTCGGTAAAAATTCTGTATAATCTCCAAAACCCCGATCGAGCTCCATATTCATAGATACTCTCCATGTTCCAATGCCGTTGATTAGGCCAAGGATTAGCACCGACTATTTCTGACAGAAATGCTTCGGATGATTGATCGCCATGCAATATGCAATTTTCTGCACCTTCTTCATAATTAATTACAAATTGCACAGCAATATTGGCGTTTTGAGGCCAACGCGGGTTTGGTGGCTGCTTGCCATAACCAACCATGTCTCTGGGATAGTGCATAATGACTCCAAGCACAGAATTAAAATACCTTGTTTTCAGTTATACACATAGCTAACAATTAGGAAAGATTTAAGAACTGTTATCATTAAATTAATGGTTGGTTAACAGATAGTCGTGGGAATTCTATTGAGGTGAAAGGTCTTTGTATGTCAAATGAAGTGAATGAGGGTGGGTTTCTCACAACACACGTGTTGGATACAGCGAGAGGTTGTCCCGCAGAAGGAATTAAAATTGATCTCTTTAAAAAAACGGATGACTTTAATTTTGTTAGAATTGCTAATAGTGAAACAAACAATGACGGACGCTTGTCAAAACCGATTTTATCAGGCCAAGATTTTTGTGAGGGTAGGTATCAAATTATATTTTATGCAAAAGAATATCTTCAAATATATTTTAATGGTATAGTTGAAAACTTGTTTTTGGAGGAGATTCCAGTCAGGTTTACTATTACAAAACCCATGGAACATTATCACGTCCCTTTGCTTTTATCGCCATTTGGTTATTCGACATACCGAGGGAGTTAAATAGTGGACCTGTTGATATTTCAAATTATTTTTTGGGATTGGATCGAATTCGCGGTCCGGTGGACTCATGTTATAACAGCCATTGCCTGGATAGGATCATCTTTCTATTTTATTGCCTTAGATTTGGGGTTAAAACACTCTGCCACCTTACCCGAGGGCGTTAAAGGGGAGGAATGGCAAGTCCACGGAGGTGGATTTTATAACATTCGAAAATTTACGATAGCACCGCCAGACCTTCCAGAAAGACTTGTATGGTTTAAGTGGGAGAGTTACGCAACTTGGCTCTCAGGGTTTGCNCTTCTGGCAATAGTATATTANGGAGGTGCTGAATTACTATTAATTGATACTTCCGTTTTAGATATTTCAGTAAACACAGCAATATTGGCGTCAATTTTTTCCCTCATAATTGGCTGGTTTTTTTACAATATTATTTGCAAAATAAATGTTGGAAAGAATGACACACGATTGATGCTCATGTTGTTTGTTATGTTAGTTTCATTTTCGTGGTTGTACTGCCAAATCTTTAGTGGAAGAGCTGCATTTTTGCATTTAGGGGCTCTTACTGCAACTATAATGTCTGCAAATGTTTTTTTTATTATCATTCCCAATCAAAAAATCGTCGTAGCAGATTTGATTGCAGGTCGATCACCTGACCCAAAGTATGGTGTAATTGCTAAACAAAGGTCTACCCATAATAATTATTTAACTTTACCNGTNATTTTTATGATGATTTCAAATCACTACCCGCTTGCCTTTGGAGCCCAGTATAATTGGATAATAGCGGGTTTAGTATTTTTAATGGGAGTTTCGATACGACACTATTTTAATCAGAAACACGCATTTAATTTGAAACCATTTTGGGCTTGGATAGTGACAGCNTTTTTNTTTCTTTCAATAATTTTNCTNTCAGTTGTGCGTCCACCNTCANCTATTNATNGATGAGGAANTTTCNTNGAANAATAATCANNGATCNGCTTTGGNNTTAGCAAAATATGAGGACTTAGNTGANACNATTGTNAGTCGATGTGCTATGTGNCANGCTCGNGAACCATTATGGGATGGTCTTGCTNAGGCTCCTGGTGGACTTTTCNTTGAAAATAATTACGATATTGCCAGAAACGCAAAATCGATCTATATCAACGCAGGCATTAGTAATTATATGCCACCCAATAATATATCGTATCTGGAGCCTGACGAACGCAAACTGATTGTTGAGTGGTTTGAGAATTATTATTGAATTTTTTATTAGTCTTNGCAGGAATTATCGTCTGAAGCATTTTTAGTGTATGAATAGAACAAGAGAAAATTAAATTTTTTATTCGCTTTAAATGAGTGTGTTCTATAATTTTTTGATATTTTTTTNAGTAAAGCCGATTATTTTAATTTGTAAGGAAAACGATTGGAAGATATTCGAATAGACTGCTTGCAGTATGCCAACTGGTCGGGTTTAGTTTTTGAACAAATGAGAGAAGCAAGGATTGATGCGGTCCACGTTACTATAGCTTATCACGAAGGATTTAGAGACACTATTTTAAACCTCGAAAAATGGTACCAATATTTCTACGATTATTCTGAATTCATTTTCCAAGGGTTTTCTGCTGATGATATTCGTTTGGCAAAGCAAACTGGACGAACAGCAATTTTTTTTGGATTTCAAAATCCCTCTCCAATTGAAGACGATATTAGATTGTTAGAAGTTTGGAAGAGGTTGGGAGTGAGTTTTATGCAATTGTCATACAATAATCAATCTCTTCTTGCTTCAGGATGTTATGAAAAGCAGGATACCGGTTTGACTAGGATGGGCTTGGAAGTTGTCCAAGAGATGAACCGGCTCGGAATTGCTGTCGATATGAGTCATTCTGGAGAAAAATCCACTTTGCAGACTATTGAGATTTCTGATCGCCCTATAGCCATAACACATGCTAATCCGTATTGGTGGCACGCAGCTATAAGAAATAAGTCAGATACAGTGCTGAGGGCATTATCCCAAACGGGTGGTATGCTTGGATTTTCCCTTTATCCTCACCACTTATATAAAGGATCTCTCTGTTCCCTCAGAGATTTTTGTGGTATGATTTGNAAAACGGCTGATATGATTGGAGTGGATAATATTGGGATCGGTTCTGATCTATGCCAAGACCAACCAGACTCAGTAGTAGAGTGGATGCGGGTGGGACGCTGGACAAAAAAAATAGATTATGGTGAGGGCTCNGCCTCGAATGCCGGGTTTCCAAAGATGCCAGATTTTTATAAAAACAATTTGGACTTTCCGAATTTAGCGAGTGGTTTAANGGAATATGGAATGAATAATGAAGAGATTACAAAAGTCCTGGGTGGAAATTGGNTGCGNTATTTTGAAAACAGTTTTAGCCATAAAAATTAAATGATAAAAGACAATAGTAGCAATTAGAAAAAATGAAAACTTTAAAAAGAAAAAAAGAAGAAATTTNATTGAGAGATCCGNATCAAGTCATGCGTCTCTCCCGACTTGGAAGCTTTCATCAGACACGACTTAGCTTTATGAGACAGCTTNTGCGAAGAATAGCAGATGAGAAATGGATTTTTTCAATTCCGGTTTGGAATATCTCGTCCGATGGCTATGGTACTGCTGTTTACAGTGTAAAAGNCTTGGAAAGAGAATATTCATTGGTGACATTTGCAAATTATCTGCCGGCAGACGAGCGTTCTGATCGTGTAATAGCAAAAGCTTGGGATGTTACCTTTACACTTTATGATGGTGTTCCTGACTCAATAGAAATAAATCGTTTGCGANAGAATGTTCCTCTTCAAGAGGAAGGTCGCTTAAGCGCGAAAGAACTTGTGCTTGGAAGAGCTAACAAGTCAGTCCGGTTNTGGAATAAGGTTGTTGATGCGCTGTCTAAAGGTGAACAACCAGGTATNAAAGATGTCGAAGAGGTAGGATATTTGATGCGCACCACTGCTGTCTATGGGTCTGGAAAATTTGGTTTAAGTGACAGAGCTTTTTTAAAGAATAGGCCGGAGTTGGCGATGCCATTTCAAGCCGAGATGTTATCTGTTTATCTNGTTAGGTGCTTTGTTTTGGATTTAGTTGAGTTNGTTGCCTCAAGACGAGGGGGGATTAATGCCTGTAAAATTCAACCAGAATTGCGAAAGCGTTTTGGAATTGGCAATTCGACCGGACTTGGAATGGCGCCNTTTCTCATTAATCATCCGAGTCTATTTGATAGGTGGATTAGGGCTAGAGAAACNGCAATAGCTAGGATTAGAGCGTTAAAACAAATGAGTAGTAAAGAGGCTGCTTTGTTTGCGGATCTTCTGGAAAGTAGGTACCAGAACGCTGCTTCTTGGTCGTCAGAGCACCCAATCCAAATTTCAAAACTTCAGAGTCTAAGAAGAGATTTGAATGAGACCTTAGGGTATTTTAGTTCACTCTCTTTAGATGCGCATTACCCTTGGAACCAATTATACAATTGGTCGTTAAAAAGTTTGAGCCTTGAAGGACAAGAAGCGCTATGTTCGCTTATTCTAGAACCATACCCTGAACTAGTTGATGACCTTGCTTTGGATATGACTGTCGATGAAAATAGGTACTTTCGAATAAATGGTGCCATTAGTTGCGAGACGATATCATCAATTATACAACAATCTTTTTCTTGGGCACTAACATTTGATTANNAAAATNAAGACGGGCAGGCAAGATTTTGGTATGTTTCTGAAGAAAAATTAGAACCTCGATTAGGCCAGAGGTTTGAAGAAGATGGTTCTGAGCTTGAGCAGCCGTTGGGGGTTGGCCGNGATATTAAAGCATTATACGAGGCTTTACAAAACTGGCCTGCAGATAACAAGATTGCCGATTTTTTAATGCGAGAGCCGCAACATCGACACACCGTTAGACGTATAACTGAGCATCAGAATGTTCCATACGGCGAAATAAGGGATAATCTTATCGGATCTAATATGAAACCGATTGACATGTTAAGATGCAAGCTGTCTTTTTTTGGGGCNGACAGGTTTGACCCNCGCTCTGATCGNTGGGTGAGAATTTGTATGTATCAAAANGCNCCNTTTCCNNNTGANTTANTTTCNTCATATAATGATTTTTGGCCTTNCTNGGGTCTANAAAGNTNTTAATTTTCATGTATTCCCTTGGTGAGATAGAAGCNCAATGCAAAAAAGCTTCAAAAGGNGTTGGACTNAGTTGGGGNCTNGCTGAAGAGGCAGGGCTTATTGCNCGGCATCTCTCAGAGTTTAATTTACCTGGTTCGGATACAGTATATATAAATCTGAAGTTTATCGAGGATAATGGTTGGGAAGATAATTTAATTGACATAAAGTTTATTGAGCAAATTGGAAAACCGATTAGTGGTTTGTTGCTTGGAGTTATGCTTTTAGATCAACTTTCAAATATCGCTGATTATCGAACTTCTTTCGAAGTTCCTGTAATTGGACCACTAGCGGTTGTAGGCGCTTTACTCCGATTACAGAATGAACGGTATTTTTTTTCCTTATCATGGGAAAACTGTCAAATTACTATGGATGACGATGGTTTTAGTGTTTTAGGTAAAAATTTGAATCCTAAAATTGTACGGCGTTTTGTTATTTCAATTTGTACGAGTTCAAAAAAGCCAGTTTTTGACAAAGAAAAAAATAAAAGAGTTCAGATAAAAAGTTGGCAATTTTTAACAAAAATGGCACATAAAACGTATGTCCCAGAGAGTGCAACATCGCGTTTGCGAGGTGCAGGAGCCGGAGAAAATGAAAACGAATAGTTTTAAACTTATTTAATAATACGGATCTTTAATTTATAATAGACCAATTCATGCTGACAGTGTACTTATAAAAAATTAGCAAATTAATATTTAGGTTAGGGTCAGATGAGAAAGATTTACGAGTCAGCGACGGCTGCATTAGACGGAATTTTATTCGATGGAATGTTGATAGCTGCCGGTGGTTTCGGGTTGTGTGGAATTCCTGAAAATTTGATTGATGAAATTTCTAAAACAAAAATAAAGGAATTGACTGTAGCATCGAATAATGCCGGGGTAGATGATTTTGGATTGGGTAAACTGTTGGCAACCCAACAAATAAAGAAAATGATTTCTTCCTATGTTGGTGAAAATGCTGAATTTATGAGACAGTATTTGGCCGGAGAATTAGAGTTAGAGTTTACACCGCAAGGAACACTTGCTGAAAGGATGAGAGCTGGTGGTGCAGGGATTCCTGGGTTTTATACGAAGACCGGTGTTGGCACTACCGTCGCCGAGGGTAAAGAACACAAAGTTTTTAATGATCAAACTTATATTTTGGAGTTAGGGATGGTTGCAGATTTGTCAATTGTAAAGGCTTGGAAGGGTGATGCACAGGGGAATTTAGTTTATCGGAAAACAGCCCGAAATTTCAATCCAAATGCTGCGACTTGTGGTAAGATTTGTGTGGCTGAAGTTGAAGAAATTGTGTCAGTTGGCGCGTTAGATCCGGACGAAATTCACACTCCCGGTATATTCGTAAATCGAATTATAAAAGGCGATCATGAGAAAAGGATTGAAAACCTGACGCTTAGTAATTCCGAGGAGGCTACCTAATGTGGGATAGAAATCAAATGGCCGAAATTGCGGCTCGAGAGCTTAAAGATGGAATGTATGTCAATTTAGGAATCGGGATTCCCACCCTTGTTTCCAATTTTATTCCTAAGGGTATAGACGTCACTCTTCAATCGGAAAATGGAATGCTTGGGATGGGACCTTTCCCGACGGAGACTCAAGTTGATCCGGACTTAATAAATGCTGGAAAACAAACGGTCACCGAGCTACCGCGAACGAGTTATTTTAGTAGTGCTGATAGCTTTTCAATGATTAGGGGAGGCCACATTGATATGGCTATTTTAGGGGCTATGGAGGTTTCAGAAAATGGTGATCTGGCGAATTGGATGATCCCAGGAAAATTAGTAAAAGGGATGGGTGGTGCAATGGACCTTGTTGCCGGAGTTAAGAGAGTTGTTGTGATAATGGACCATTCTAATAAACATGGTGAAAGCAAACTTTTAAAAGACTGTACTTTGCCACTTACGGGAAAATCTGTTGTAGACCGAGTTATCACAAATATGGGTGTTTTTGATGTTGTAAGCGGTGGTTTGAAGATTGTTGAACTTGCGGCTGAAGTATCTCTAGATAATGTTAGAGATATTACGGAAGCTAAACTTATTAATTAAAGTTTGCTGCATTGATCTCTAAAACATTTTTTTGGTACCTATGGTTACGAATAGCATAGCGCCACAGGCGGCTAAAGTAATTCCTGCCATTATGGTGTATTGGAGCTCTAATCCAAATCCTTGATCAATTAAAATACCGCTTCCTAAGGGACCGAGGGCGGTAGCGAACACCATTAATGACATGGCAACAGATCGTACGGAGCCTAAGTGTTTCGTTCCATAAAACTCTGGCCAGAATGCCCCTGAAACTGTTGCTCCCAAACCTTGCATCAAACCAAGAAACATGAAGCAGACACCAGCGCCTATTAAGGTATCAGCATTCGCTCCAATAATTAAGCCAACTGCCATTGGAAGCAAATAGATTGGTAATAAGATAGGTGTTCGATACCGATCTATAATAAGACTTCCAATTAATAGTCCTCCTAGACTGGTTATAGTATATATGGGAATGAGNGCGACATAAAGCTCTAGAGGCCAATTTTTAATTTCAGTGAAATATACTTGTTGAAAGAAAAAGGTGGTGCTGAAAATTGGTTGTACTAGTAACGCAGGCAAAGCTAACCAGAAAACCCAATTTTTGAGTACTTCGACTCGTTTCCAGTGGCGGCCCTTCATACCTGTTACCTTTTGCTTAGTCCCGTCTCCCAATGATTTAGGATTACGCTCCTTTGAAAGTAGAACCGACATTGGAATAGCTAGAAATGCAATAAGAACTGTAGCTACCCCCCAACTGCCTCGCCAACCTAGTATTCCAGTTAAAAAGACAAATAGATATGGCATAACTGCCTCAGAAATTGATAGGCCGAGTGAAGCTATACCAATCGTTCGACCTCTATTTTTTGAAAACCATCGGCCGGCAAATACCATGGCTAAATGCGATAGCATACCCTGACCACAAAATCTAAGTCCAAAAATGATAACTGGTAATAACCAAATAGATGAAACTGTGGCCATCATAAAAGATGATAGCATGAAGAGACCCATTATAGTTAGTGTTAGAGGGCGTGCTCTATAATTATCGGCGAGCCCTCCAACAATAAGCATTACGGTTGCTGCTGAAAGGGTGCCAGCTGCATAAATTGCTCCCCACATTGAGTGGCTTATATTAAAATAATTACGTAGTTCACTTGCAAATAGTGAAATAAAAAAAGTCTGCCCAAACGCAGTTGAAAACGTTAACAGGGCTCCAGCAAACAACCACTGCGCATTGTCTACATAAAAATTGTTCTTAATCATTTAATTTCATCAAATAAATTATGCCTAACAAGAATTTGTAAAATTACATTTTCATGCAATCTAAACATTTTAAAACTGACGGTTTTACTTTGAGACGCTTGAATTAATTTGTTTCACCGCAATCAATACAGTCACCATAGTCGCCTTGGTTCCTTCGGTAAAGAGCTTCTTCAATTGATCTTTTTTCGTTGAGTTTTCAAATGTAATTGCTTTTGCCATTGCTTGCTACTGCGAAGCGACCATTCTGCTGGGGCCTCCAATACTTTGTTAATCTAATATGACAGTATTAAAAGTGTCTTTGTTCAGCTCGTCCTCAAAAGTTAGAATTTTCAGACGGTCATTTATTATTTTCTTAATTATTTTAAGTTCATGATTTTGTATCAGAAATAGAGTGTTTGCTAAAGTTCGGTCTTCGCTTCTCCATATTTGCAAATACAGCTTCCATTTGATTTGAGCTGCCGATTAACTGTGTTTGTAGCGAAGCCTCCAATTGAAGGTTATCAGCATTAGCTTCTTTCCAAGCCTCCCTATAAAGCGTTTTCGCAGCTCTCAAAGCATCTGGTGATTTAGAACCAAATTTTTCTGCTAACTCAGTGCCTTTTTGATATGGATTTTCAGTACAAATTGTTATCAAACCTAATTCGTACGCTTTTTTTGCAGTTATTAAAGTTGAAGTTAGTGTTGCAAGCAATGCTTGATCGTAGTTCATCAACTTCGGAAGTGTCTGTGTTATTCCCATATCAGGAATTAAACCCCACTTAGTTTCCATAATTGAAAATTTGGCCGTTGGGGCAGAAATTCGTATATCCGCACCGAGGGCAAGTTGAAGGCCGGCACCAAAAACTGGACCTTCAAGGATAGCTATTACCGGAACTGCCAATTCCTGCCAAACAATGCACGGCTTTTGCATTTTATTATACGGTAATTCTTCTAGAGGATCCATCAATGAGTTTAATAAAGTCTTATTATTTGCAAGTGATGCGAAATTAGTAACATCTATTCCAGAACAGAAAATACCGTCGTTACCCATAATTAGTACGCACAAAAGATTTTTTTCAGATTTTAAGCTTTCACCAATGTCTGAAAGTCTTTCCAGCATTTCCAGTGTGAGAGCATTTTTTTTCTTTGTCCTGTTAATCTTAATCGTCGCAATATTATTTTTTATTTTAAATTTAATAAATTCTGACATATTCTTATATCTTTATTTAAAAAGCATTGAATAAATGCTTTTAGTTTGTGAAGGTGCTTATCTACGCATTATAATTCCTGGAGGGTTAATTGTCTGAAGAATGTTTAACTATTTTAATTACAGATTCTGTTGCTGAGATTACACTTAATCGTCCGAAACAATATAATTCTTTTAATAACAAATTGAGAGAAGATTTGCCAGAACTTCTTGAAAAGTTAGAGAATATGGATGAAATTCGGATTGTTATTATTAGAGGGTCTGGACCTGGATTTACTGCTGGCGCAGATCTCAACGAAGGTTTCCCGTCTCCGATATCTCAACATTTGGAAAAAGAATACAAGCCAATCTTTGATAAAATAGTGAAGAGCAGATTGTTATACATAGCGTCAGTACATGGGTCTGCGGCGGGAATAGGCTCTGCATTAGCTTTAGCCTGTGATTTTTTAATAATGAGTAAGTCGGCAAAATTATCGATGATCTTTAGCAATATTGGGCTTGTTCCTGACGGAGGTGCTACATGGCTTTTAGAAAAAGCATTGGGTTATCGTCAAGCTCTGCAACTGGTTGTAGAAGGAGGAAAGCTCAGCTCGGATGAATGTGTTAAATGTGGTTTAGCAAATAAAGTTGTTTCAGATGATAAATTGCGCGAGGAGTCCAAAACGTGGGCTCAGTTATTGGCGACCCGTCCACCACTTGCAAGTTCAGGAGCTAAAAGACTTCTTCGCAAAGCCCCCTCCTATAGTTACGATGATGCATTTATGGCAGAAGCTTTAGAACAAGACAAAGTTTCTATTTCTGAAGATTTTAAGAATGCCGTGACTTCTTTTTTTAAAAAGGAACAACCAACATTTAAAGGCAAGTAGGATTAAATTTTATTTGTTTGAAGTGCAAAGTGTTTTTTTTTAGCCATTCTAAATTTAATAGGAAATAGAATAATTGCAAATTGAGTGGTCTAAGAAAAACACATCTTTTGGTATGCTATTCATGCTCTGCTCCGGCATATGTTTTGTTGCAGTTATCGGTTTAGTTAGAAATTTGGACGGTTCGTTGCCAGCTGCTCAGGCGTCGTTCATAAGGTATCTGATTGGGCTAATAATTTTTGTACCTTATTTTTTTCGGGTTTCGCCTATTCAGTTGGGGAAAAGTAATTTTTGGCGTTATCTTGCTCGTTCAATTTTTCATTCCTTAGGTGTGGTCTTCTGGTTTTATGCTATGTCAAAATTACCAGTCGCCGAAGTAACGGCAATAGGGTACATGACGCCAGTGTTTGTGACCATAGGGGCCGTTATTTTCTTTAAAGAAAAAATTTCTTTTTGGAGGATTGGAGCCATTGTGTTAGCCTTTTTGGGAGTATTATTAATTCTACGACCTGGGTTCCAAAATTTGGCCTTTGGGCATATTTCCCAAATAGGCGCAACCATGTTTTTTGCAGGTTCTTATTTAATGGTGAAGGAACTTACTCGAACTGAAAGTGCAACAGCAATTGTCGCTATGATGACTCTTTTTGTCACAATAGCCTTAGCTCCAATTGCGTTCCTAGTATGGGTCTCGCCTTCGCTGATGGAAATTATTTCGTTAGGCTTCGTAGCTTTTTTTGCAACACTTGGTCATTTTTTTATGACTAAGGCAGTAGCATCGGCACCT
Organism: Paracoccaceae bacterium; assembly: GCA_002705045.2. Lineage (GTDB taxonomy): Bacteria > Pseudomonadota > Alphaproteobacteria > Rhodobacterales > Rhodobacteraceae > JAYZEV01. The sequence goes on from PAHT02000045.1 coordinate 19,820, forward strand.
TTAGTTGTTGTGCAGCCAGTAACGTTTCTACAGTTGGTTTGGGCGACATTACTTGGAATATTGGTTTTTGGGGAAGGATTGGACCCATTTGTTGTAATTGGGGGTGGGTTAATAATTGTTTCGATTACTTTAATATCATATCGAGAGAGCATTCGAAAAGTAAAAACCCAATCTTGATATTACTGGATTGACTTTTAACGTTAGTGACTTAATTGAATCTAATGGGTTGCACAGTAACAATTTATTCAAAAAAATTATTAATTTTCATTTCTTGGTTAGTTTTTGTCATGAGCGTAAACACAGAAGCAGTGTTGGCTGATGGCAGATCGAGTAAAAATGATATGGAGTTGAAATCCTTATTTAATGAACTTTTAAGGAGCGATACATCTTATTACTCTGATAAAATCGCTCGTCAAATATGGAGAATTTGGATTAACGACTCGTCTTCAGATACGAGCCGCTCGGCCATGGAACAAGGGATAAATCTTATGAATCAAGGCAGGCTTAATGCAGCTGAAAAATTATTTTCTGCCTTAATTATGAGAGAGCCTAATTACATTGAAGCGTGGAATAAAAGGGCAACAATTAGATTTATGATGGGTGAAATCGAGGCGTCTTTGAAAGATGTATTTGTAGTTCTGTCAAAAGAGCCTAATCATTTTGGAGCAGTGTCTGGTTTAGGACTTATTTTAATGAAAAAAAAAGATTTTGAAGGCGCATTGCGAGCTTACAAAAAGGTTTTGCGAATAAATCCGTTCAGCAGAGACGCTCTGCATATTATACCAATATTAGAACTACGCCTATTTGGAGAAAGAATTTAGTTAGTCTTAGTTTTTAATTTATCATAAAAATGCATAAGGTGCTTGAAAATTTTATTTGGGTTTTCTTCGTGCATGAGATGACCTAGCCCACTCTCTACTATTATTTCTGAATTTTTCAGTTTTTGTGCGTACTTTATCAAGGAATTTTCAGCGACCATTCTATCGTTTTTACCAATTAAAAAAAGGGATTGCTTATTAAATCTGGGTAAGTCATGATTTAAATCAGCTAATTTCCATTGTGACATCATTGCTAAGGTCCCAGCAAGATGTTTTGGATCAGAAAATAATGTGTGGTAGTGTTTTAAGGTTTCATTGTCAATTTTGCTTCCAGTCATTTTTGTTAGCCGCTGGGTTTGATTTGTAAGTTCGTTTATCTTAGCAAAAAGTGGCGCTGAAAATGGGTTCATTGAAAAAGCTCTGGCCGCTATTGGATAGAAAATACTGCTTAAACCAGAAAAGTAATGATCCAAAACACCGTTGATTGCCACAACTCCTTCAACCTTCTCTTTAGAATCTAAAGCTAATCTGAACGCAACAGCAGCGCCCGCAGAATGACCCACTATAATTTTAGGTTGGAGTCTTTCAGTTGTAAGTAACGATTGTATATCGTCAGCCATATGATTTAAACTAGAGCGGTTATGATCGTTAGATTTTGTGAAACCATGACCTGGTAAATCGAGTGCGATGACACGAAATGATTCCTTGAGTAACGGGATGAGGCGATGCCAGCTGTGTGTTGAAGCGCCAGTTCCATGAATTAGAAGTGAGATTGGTTTTCCACAGTCATTAGTGTCTTGAATATGCCAATTATATGGACGAACATGACAAAATCTGCTGAATTGGTTTAATGGCCAATCACGTCCTTTGGAATTCCAATCCATATAGTTTAATCCATGACTGCAGTGACTGCTGTAGATAAAGACCGAGAGTCGGCCCTAGGCAACGCTAAATAAGTTGCCATCAGATTTCTTGCTAGGTCTTTTGCCTCGCTTTGTGGTCTATTGGAAATATCAATTACAATGGTGGGTATCTTGGCTGAACTTATTTTCTGCGCAAGATCTTTAGTCTCTGAGGCGGATATTACCCGGCTGGGAGTACCATTCAGGGCAATATTTCCTTTACCGTCCGTTAAAAATGCGAGTGATGGTGTTAAACCTCTGCTTTTGGCTTGAAGAGCAAGATTGTAACTTACTGAAAGGCCCGAAGCGAGAGGAGTCCCTCCACCCGCAGGAAGCCCTGCCAATCTTTTTTTTGTTTGTACCAAAGAACGGGTTGGTGGTAGTTCAATTTGAGCTGTTTGGCCACGAAAGGAAATTAAAGCCACTTGATCTCTTCTCGCATAAGCCTCTGATAATAGTATTTCAATTGCGCCTTTTGTTTCGCCAAGTCTTCCTAGAGCTGAGGTTCCTGAAGCATCAACGGTAAATATAATCAATCTATCAGATTGTTCTTCGTGGCGTTTTATTCTGATATCTTCACTTCGAATTATAATTCTCGAGCAATTCTTTAAGGACCTTTTTTTTCGAATTGTTTGCCATGGCGCAGCAGATTTTAAAGTTTCCGTTATGTCAAGCCGTTTTGTATTGTCCAGTTTGCCAGCGCGAGATGGAAGAGGACGACCTCTTCTGTTACTAAGCTTCGTTTTGCCCGATCCAGAATTATTCTTTTGCGATTTTAGATTTTTTGATCGATCAATTAAGTTTTTTAGAACTTGTGGAGAAAGACTAGATTTTATAGCGTCTAATAATATTTCTGCGGGAATAGTGGGCTCGAGGCTTTCATCTGAAAGTTTAGTTTCGTTGTTGTCTGGTGGATTAGTTTGTTGTTGATTGTCATCTTCTGTCAAGTCTGTCTCATCAGGTAGTTTTGTTGCTCGGTGTGAGAGAACGAGTTTTATACTCGTTATAATATCTTGATCCATTATCTTTTGATTGTTAGAAAATGCTGCCGAAGCTCTGGCAGCGTAGGAAGCTAGAATTGGAGCGCGTAAGCTCTCAATACCTAGTTTAACGCAAACTTCAGTTAACTTTTTGATCACATTGTTATCAATTAAAATTGATGGCAGAGCATCTTGAGCTAATTGTATTTTAGTAAGATCAAACAAAAGATTCTTAGTTTGTGAATAATGCAAATTTTCAATGGAAACTGAAAAAGCTAATCTATCTTGTAAGGCTTCGCTAATAATCTCCTCATCAGTACTTTCGTCTGAAACTAAAAAGCTTAAATCATTGTTAAGATCTAATGCTGTGCTGTATTTACAGACTAAACTAGGCTCAAGCCGCTCTGCCATAGAAAGTAGTATAATAGACTTGTGATGGTTAAGATAACCGGTCGTATGCACTGGTCGTCCAGTTTCAAAAGTTCTGGCAAAGTCTAAGCCTCCAAAGAGCTCGCTATCTAATACTTGGGGGTGGATTTTTTGAAATTTATAGTCAGCAAAGAGTGTCTTGATTGAATTAAATATTTTTTGCCGAATCGGGCTAGGGCGCCCTTTCAATATAATGCCTCTAAGATTTTTATGGTCGATAGATACTAGTGATAATCCATTAATTAACATAGATATTTGTGCGTTTTGTGTGTCGTCTTCATATAGCGCTTGTCCATATTCTTTTGGCATTAATTAAGCACCTCAGAAATTATTTTTTGTATCCTGATTGTAGACCCCGCTTCATCGAGAGGGTCACGGCGCAACCTATGTCTTAAAGCACTTGTTGCAATTTCTTTTAAGTGATTTCGTCCGACTTTTTTATTTCCTTTAAATGCGGCAAGTGCTCGAGTTGATCTTAAAAGTGTCAATTCTCCTCTAAGTCCATCTGCTCCCAAAGCAATGCACAGTTGTGCACACTCGTTAATTATAGTGTCCGGTATAACGACTTTTTTAATTAAACTTCTGGCTGTAAGAATTTTTTTTCTGATCTTTAAGTCTTCTAATCGCCACTCTTTAATAAAATTTTCATAATCTGTTTCGAATGCATCACGTCTTTTAACTACTTGTACCCTTTGAATAACATCTTGAGGGGATGATACTTCGACCGAAAGCCCAAACCTATCTAGCAATTGGGGTCGAAGTTCGCCTTCCTCCGGATTCCCCGAGCCAATTAAAACAAATTGCGCTTCATGTTTTATTGAAAGCCCTTCACGCTCAACTAGGTTCTCTCCAGAGGCCGCGACATCCAACAATAAGTCTACAATATGATCCTCGAGTAGGTTGACTTCATCGATATAAAGAAATCCCTTATTTGCCTTGGCTAATAGGCCTGGCTCAAACAATTTTCTGCCATCAACCAGTGCCGCCTCTAAGTCTAAAGACCCTAATACTCTATCCTCGGTTACTCCGAGTGGTAGATCAATAACAGGGGTTTTCTTCTCGATTAGTTTCTTTGGTTTTTTGTTTTGACAGTGCGGACAGTTCGAGCCAATAATAGTACAGTTGTAGGGGCAGCCCTCGGCAACTTTTATTGATGGTAACAGTGAAGCAAGCGCTCTGACCGCGGTGGATTTCCCAGTACCTCTGTCTCCAAAAACAAGAACGCCTCCGATTGACGGATCAACTGCAGTTAAAATTATAGCTTGTTTCATTTCTTCTTGGCCCACAATGGCTGAAAAAGGAAATGGATATCTCATGTCACCTCTAAATTTTCATTTATTTCAAGTGGACTGCTTAAGTCCCATGTTCCTATTTCATCAAAGATTTTAAATCTAGCGTATAATTCTTCAGAAAACCAATTGTCTTTCCTGACTGCTTTAATTGCTTCTGCATGAGCGCCATTTTTTCTGGCAAATGTATCCATAGTCGATTGGTTCGGCCAAATAGAAAATGTGACCTGCTGACGACCAGGCACCTCTCCTAATCCAATTTTGAATAATACATTTTTATCTGATCTAATTAGCTTTTGTACATCTGGGACTTTTTTCCAGAATTTAATCAAAGTGGTAAACTTTATTGTTGCTCTGGTAAGTGCTACAATTCGACCAGCTGTTCTATCTTTCTGTTCGAGAAATGGTGTCTTCCCACTCCAGGAACCCCGAACTGATATTGGTTTCAAGAAAATAGTCCAGTGTTGTTTGGACTTTTCCTTGTACTTTTGAAATATTTTAGAATTAATTACACCATTTTTTGCAGTATTTTCGTCGGACCAGACAGCTAAAATTGCGTAAACTCCTGAGTTGGTTAGTGGATTGAACTTGAATGTAAAGCCTTCATCGGACCCAGTGCCAAAGAGTTTATAAAAGCTAAGACCTCTAATTTGTGAAAGATACAAGCGGGCAAAACCCATTTGTGCAAAAGCCCAAATTCGAGAAATTCGAGAATCAAATTGAAAGAAACTGATAGTTACCGTTTGAATATTTACCCCTTTCTAAGGTATTCTTCATATATAGAGTTTTTCTGAAAAATATATAAAAATATATATAGAGAATATCTGTAAAATAAAAATGACACTTTTTTTGTTTAAAAAACAAATTTTAGAGATTGTCAAAAAAAATCCTTATGTTACCGTGTTACTATGTTAGTCAAACTAGACACTTTAGAAAAAAAAATTGAAATAAAGTCAACAAAAAAGCATGTTGTTGTAATTGGGGCAGGCTTTGGTGGCCTAGCTGTAGCAATGCGAATGGGAGCAAAGGGGTATAAAGTTACTGTTGTAGATAAACTCGATACTGTAGGTGGAAGAGGTTCCAGCATAGAAAAAGGTGGTCATCGATTCGATCTTGGTCCTACGATTATTACGATGCCCCATCTGCTTGAAGAATTGTGGGAGTTTTGTGGTAAGCGATTTTCAGACTTCGTCGATTTAAGAGCGAAAACACCATTTTATACAATCATTTTCCCGGATGGTACTAAGTTCCACGCACAACAAGACGAGACAATGATGCGTAAAGAAGTGGCGAGACTTTTTCCTAATGATCTCGATGGCTATGACCGATTTATGGTTGATTCTGAACGTAGGTATGATTTTGCCTTTTCGTCTACACAAAAAATCGGACGGCTTCCAATGCAACGCCTCTGGGATACCCTAAAGGTTATTCCTAAATTCGCTCTGATGCGCGCGGATCGATCAGTATTCGCAAATGCTGCAAAGTTTGTAAAGGACGAAAGGTTGAGAATGGCATTAAGTTTTCACCCGCTTTTTGTAGGTGGAAATCCATTCCAAGTGACTTCAATGTGGGGATTGGTCTGTCACTTAGAGAAGACATATGGGGTACATTACGCTATCGGGGGATCAGTTGCGATAGCAAATGCAATGTCTAAAGTTGTCGTTGAGCAAGGAAGTACATTAAGATTGAATACACGAGTAGATGAAATTTTAATGTCATCAGGTAAAGTTTCTGGAATAAAATTAGCTAATGGTGAAGAGATATTTGCCGATTTAGTAATCTCTAATGCAGATTCTGGGCATACTTACAGCTCTTTACTAAAGAAGTCCAAAAAGAAAAGGTGGACGGACTCAAAACTTAAGCGGCAACGTTGGTCAATGGGGCTCTTTGTCTGGTATTTTGGAACAAAGAATACACGTAGTTTGTGGGAAGATGTTGATTTTCATACTGTCGTGAATGGCCCTCGCTATAAAGGGTTGGTCGAAGATATTTTTGTTAACGGAAAACTTTCTGATGATATGAGTCTTTATGTGCATCGCCCAAGTGTTGTTGACTCAACGGCGGCACCAAAAAATTGTGATACTTTTTATGCTCTGTCGCCCGTTCCTAATTTAAGTCATGAAAATTCAATTAACTGGGAGATAGAGGCGGAGGTTTATCGGAAAAAAGTTCAAGAGGTTCTTGAAAAAAATTTGTTACCTGGGTTAGGTGAGCATTTAAGTGAAAGTCATGTGATGACTCCTCTCGATTTTAAAGATAGGTATTTAAGTCCATTTGGTAGTGGATTCTCAATGGAACCCCAGATGTTTCAAAGCGCATGGTTTAGACCGCATAATATTTCAGAAAACTTTCCCGGCCTATACCTTGTAGGGGCTGGCACGCATCCAGGGCCAGGTGTTCCAGGTGTTTTAGCCTCCGCTGAAATTGTTGCAAAACTTATTCCTAATGCTTCTAAATTTCTGGAGCCAGTTGCAATTCAAGAAAAATTAACAGAAACTAATTTGGAGCATCGCTATGATCGAGTCTGATATTTATGGCTGTTATGAAGCTATTAGAAAAGGTTCTCATTCTTTTTATGCAGCTTCGAAACTATTACCTAAACAGGTAAGAGATCCAGCGGTAGTGCTATACGCTTTTTGCAGGGTTGCCGATGATAATGTAGATGCTGAAAATGCTCGGCAAGACGCAATTGATTTACTAAGAGAGCGTCTAGAACTTGCCTATCTTGGGACACCAAAAAATGAACCGATAGATCGTGCATTCGCATCTTTAGTAGAGAGTTGTAATATGCCACGGGCTCTTCCAGATGCTTTGTTGGAAGGTCTGGAGTGGGACTCACTGAATTTAAGATTTGAAACTTTATCCGATCTCCACTCATATTCCGCAAGGGTTGCATCTGCGGTCGGGGTTATGATGTGTGTGATAATGAGTGTCAGGGATAAGGATGTTCTGGCTAGAGCATGTGATTTGGGGGCTGCAATGCAGTTGACGAATATTGCTAGAGATATTGGTGAGGACGCTAGAAATGGCAGGTTGTATATACCCCTTAGATGGATGAGTGAAGAAGGCCTGAATTCTACGGAATTTCTAAAAAATCCAGAAGCATGTAAGAAAACTGCACGAATAGCTAAACGGCTCCTCATGGAGGCTGAACAATTGTATCAGCGAGCAGAGGCTGGTTTGTCTCAATTACCCTTTTCGTGCCGACCTGGAATTTTTGCGGCGCGATACATCTATGAAAGGATTGGCAAGCACATAGCAGCTGCTAACTATAACTCAATTACAAATAGGGCATTTACAACAAAAATTGAAAAAATAGGGTTTCTGATGTTATCTATTGCAAACACTGCGACAGTGACTGTGATGCCTCGGTCCGCAATTGTGCATGCTGAACCACTAGAAGAAATGCGATTTTTAGTTGATGCTGCAGGTGAAATACAGCCGAGCAAAAACTTTCTCGATAGAAAAGCAGGAACAGTTATGAATATTCTGGAGCAAATGGAGCGACGTGACCGTGGATTTCAGGAAGTTTTAGAATAGTAAATGGTATAAAATTTTTTTAATTATGGACTTGTGGATTTTTCTCATATTTTTTGGAGCTTGCGGAGCAGCGGCAGCAAGTGGTGCACTTTTCCCAACTGGAGAATGGTATAAAAGCCTGGACAAACCAAATTGGACTCCTCCTGATTGGGTTTTTCCCATAGCGTGGACTATTTTTTATTTCGCCCTTGCTTTTGCTGGAACAAGAGTAGCATCCTTACCGGACAACAAGTATGCTCTTGCTTTTTGGTCACTTCACATCGCACTGAATACTCTCTGGACTCCAGTATTTTTTGGTTCCCGAAATCTGAAAGCTGGAATGGTGATAATTTTGCTTATGTGGCTTGCCACAGCGGGTATGATATTTCATTGCTTTGTCATTGACCACATAGTAGGCCTTGTTTTGATACCCTATCTTCTTTGGGTTACAATCGCTAGTCTGCTAAATTTATCGTTATTACGAAGAAACCCTCAATAACTATTTTAATTAGGGGCGCCACTTAGTTGTTCTAGGGACACGCATTACGAGCATTGGTTTTAGAAATGGGCTAGAAAATCGGTTCAAATCTAGTGCTTCATGTATGCCCGTTATTTCTTCTCCGTCTATTCTTGTTTTGATAGCCGATCTAGTATAGAACGGTGCGTCAAGCATGTGCTTAACTTGTGTCGGGTTGTAGCCGATGTCGGATCGTGTTTTTCGTTTAACGGCCCATAATGACCGGGAAAGCCGTGTTTGAGGAGGGGCAGTAATTTGTTCTACTGAGCCATCTGACCGAAATTTTAAGGAAACGCTGAGAGGATTGTCATGTCGACGATCAGCATCATAAAATGCGATGCACCCATCTTTGCAAGGAAGTCTAGACCAAGTCCAATATGAAAAATCTTGCTCTAAAGCTCGAGTGCCAAAATTTGCATCAAAGTAACCATGACCTTTCCAATTCCATCCTTTTTTATCAATTTCAACATCTATCTCAGCATTAGGAGCAAAAGGGCGCCAAACATGAGAACCGTCTTCAGTTAAATTTACTTCAATGTCTGTTACATGCTTGGGGGTTATTGTGACTGTTCCGAGGACTCGGTCAAAATGAGGTGTTGATATTTCATTTATCGCTATAATTAATTTTCCATTACACCAAGTATAAGAGCTCGGTCCAATTTGTAGTTTGTCCGTAGATTGTGTTAATGACTCTTTTCCTCGCTCAGTCATAGTCCATCGCCATCCTTTTCCATATAGTGCAACATTTATACAGCAGTGATTGTGTGGGTTTCGCCTTCCTGACCACGCATACCAAGGCGAAAAAACTGAGCCGATAAAGCCAATAATAGAAATTGCTTTTAATCCATCATAAGAGAGTCCATCAACGTACCACCATGCATAACCGTTTGATGGAACGTCTAGATTGAAGTTTGGTCTTTGATTATCGCCGCGGCCGCGTGCCTCCCGGATAGCAGAGCCATTGGAATTCCCGGACCAGGATGAACACCCCCTCCTGCCAAATACAGTCCCTGAATTTTTGTTTGAGCCTGAGGTCTCAGGAAGGTGGTCATTAATTTCCGTGGGTTCAGCCCGTAAAGTGAGCCGCTTGATGCTGGGAATAGCTGACTGAAAATCTTTGGCGTGGTTAGTGCTGTTCGCGATGGACTTGGTGTGAAGGTTAGTCCCATTTTTTCCAGATTTTTGAAAGTTCTCTGGTGACATATTTCAAACTCCTCTTCCTCGTTAAAGTTGTTATTTGATAAAGGTGGTGCATTCATTATTATCTCAAATTTATTTGCTGAATTCGATTTAATTTGTTTTTCCTGATCTTGAGCGCATACATAAAGTGTTGGATCTCTAGGCATCCTTCCAAGAGCAATGTCATCAAATTCAGATCTATAAATGCTGTTAAAAAAGATATTGTGATGAGCAAGATCATGCAGAGAAGGTTTAGCCGCAAAAGTCCAGACATAGGCTGATAACGAGCGCTCCTCGACACTTTTCTTGGGTAACAAGTTATTTAAGTTTTTTCCCAAGAGTCCGGTGAATATGGCCAGAGGATCACCATTAAATACGATATAATTGCAATTTATTTCTTCACCGTTATCTAGTCTCACGCCATTCACTTGCTGATTAGTTACTAAAATTTCTGAAACCGATTTATTATAATGGAAATGTGCGCCACGATGCTCAGCTAGATCAGCAATCTTTGTTGCCAATTTATGCATTCCTCCTTCGATTTTCCAGACTCCTAATGACTCTGCGTGCCAGATCAATGATAATATTGCAGGAGAGTTGTATGGAGATCCACCGATGTAAGTTGCATAGCGGGAGAATACTTGGCGTAATCTTTTGTCCGTAAAACTTGACTTGACTAAATCAGCCAAGGTTCGACCTGGTATGATAGCAGGGATTATTTTCAATGCTGATTTTAGTGAACCTTTAATTGATTCTCGAATTGATGGGTTTGGATTATGTAGTATGGGTTGATTGAAACTAGTATAAAGTTCTTTGGCTAGCCTATCAAATTTCTCGAACTCTATGGCCGCCTTGATACCTCCAAATGCTTTGATGGCGTTAAAATTTTGTTCTGGGCTAAAGCTAAGGTCTAAAACGGTGCCGTCGGGCCAAAAATGCCGCGCTAAAACTGATTCTTGTTTGAATATTAGGTGATCCTCTATTTCCTCGTTCACTGTTTGAAATAGGGCATCAAATATATGCTTAAGGGTAAATACAGTAGGCCCAGCGTCGATCGGGCCAGAAGTGCTATTGACTGTGCGCATTTTTCCACCAGGAGTACTGTTTTTTTCATATACCTCAACTTCATAGCCTTGATGAGCAAGTTGTAACGCCGAGGCCAAACCACCAATTCCTGCACCGACTACTACAACTTTTTTCATTACAAACCTCACAATTCTTTAATTAAAGCTACTATTGACACATAAACATAAAGTGTCCAATATAATTTACACTTTATTAAAAAAACTTTCACCAAGAATAAAACTTGATTGTAAGTGTGGAGAAACGAATGCAAATTTCTGATCGAATAGAAAGTACTCTTATTGAAGTGCTGAGAAGAGCAAGGTTGGAACCTGCCCCGCCGAAATTAGCCGCTGCACTAAATTATTCTGTGTTCCCTGGAGGGGCAAGGGTCAGACCTCAACTTGCATTATCGGTTTCTATCGCTTGCGGCGATGATAACCCAAACTTGAGTAATTCTGCTGCTGTGGCTATTGAATTAATTCATTGTGCAAGTTTGATTCATGATGATCTACCGTGCTTTGATGATGCTAATGTTAGGAGGGGTAAGCCTTCGGTGCATAAAGCTTTTGACGAGCCAATTGCCGTATTGTCTGGTGATGCTCTTATTATGATAGCGTTTGAAATTCTTGGGATATCTTCAGAGGCGCATCCGCATCGATTGCCGCCGTTGATTGCTGCATTAGGAAGATCGGGGGGGATGCCATTTGGCATTTGTTCTGGGCAAGGCTGGGAAAGTGAGCCTTCAATTAACTTGAGCGCATACCATCAGTTAAAAACTGGTTCGTTATTTGTTGCTGCAACACATATGGGTGCCATCGCTGCTGGTGAAGATCCTGAGCCTTGGGAAGAGTTAGGAGCTAGAATCGGTGAAGCATTCCAAGTTGCTGACGACGTAAGAGACGCGTTAGAAGTATCAAAAGAAATTGGAAAACCAACGGGGCAGGATCTTGCAAAAAATCGACCTAATGCGGTGACTGAGTTAGGATTAGGTGGAGCGATTGAAAAACTACAAGATATTTTAAGTGGCGCTATTTCTTCGATTCCGTCGTGTCAAGGTGAAGCTGATCTTTGCGAAATCGTCAGAAAACAGGCAGCACTACTGACGCCAATAAATTTTAAAAAACAGAATCTTTAAAATGAAATAGATAAATGTAACCATGTTGAGTGCTTGTGTGGTTTGAAATGGCCGCTTTTCAGAGTTTGAGAGACTAATTTTTGCTTACTAAATTCAAAAGATATTTTGTTGCTTGGCGCAACCAAACTGTAGCATCTCCAAAATTTCAAAAGTGGGCGGGCGGCACATTAATTGTAAAGGCGATAGCCCGAAGGGATGCAGAAAAAATCTATGATTTAATGGCAGGTTTTGTCTATTCCCAAACTCTTTTGGCTATGGTTGAGCTTAATCTTTTTGAATATCTTCAAAATGGACCGCTTTCAATAGAGCTGCTGTCAAAGAAAGCTCGAATTTCAAAAAATAATATGAAAATATTATGTCAATCAGCTACTGCAATCAAGATATTAGAACTTATTGATGATGAACAATATTGTTTGTCACGTTTGGGTGCTGCGGTTATTGGTGTACCTGGTTTGACCGATATGATTCGGCACCACCGCCTTTTTTATGATGATTTAAAAGATCCAGTTGGCCTATTGCGAAACGAGGTTGAGACGCACATGAGTCAATACTGGCCTTATGTTATTAACGGTGATAAACGACGTATCATTGATCGTAAGGTGGCAGCGATATATTCTGATTTGATGCGGTCCTCACAAAAGTTGGTTGCTGAAGAAACTTTACGCCTTGTCTCATTCTCATCAACTAAGCGACTACTAGATATCGGTGGTGGAACAGGCGCATTTATTGAGCAGTTGTTAGAGATTACTGCCGGTATACATTTTTGTTTATTCGATTTACCTCAGGTGGTTGAAAAAGTAGAGCCAATATCGTTCTTTCAAAAAAATGACAATCAATTTGAGGTAATGGCGGGAAGCTTTGTAACAGACGAAATCCCAAGTGGTTTTGATACAATGACTCTAGTCAGAGTTCTCTATGATCATGACGATGATGTGGTCATTTCATTATTAAGAAAAGTTTATTTGTCTCTGCCCGAGGGAGGAAAGGTGATAATTTCAGAACCAATGTCTGGTGGAAAAAATCCGATTCGTTCAGGTGATTCTTACTTTGGGTTCTACACTATGGCGATGTCTACTGGGCGACCCAGATCGCCCGAGGAGCATGAGAAGTTTCTTAGGATGTCAGGGTTCCAAAAGGTTAAAAAGTACAAAGGAAACAGAGAATTTATTACTCAAGTAATAGTTGCTATTAAATAGACAAAATTATTTTTCAAAAATGTGTCTAATTTTATTGACAACTAAAAGTGTCAGGTTAGAATGACATTAACAAACGGTACAAATTGTCGCAGGCTAAACTTGAGGAATATGGGATAACAATGAAAACTAATGCTGTTATTATGACTGGACCAAAGAAACTTTCTGTTGAGTCATTAGTTGTGAATGAGCCGCAAGTTGGTGAAGTGGTAGTAGAAATTAGCTATTCAGGCATATCTACCGGAACCGAGAAGTTATTTTGGACAGGAAAAATGCCTCATTTCCCAGGTATGGGGTACCCGTTAGTTCCGGGCTATGAATCGGTTGGAGAAGTTGTTGCTGCTTCCCCGGATACAGGCTTTAAAGTTGGTGATTACGTATTTGTCCCCGGTGCAAATTGTTTTGGGGATATTAAAGGCTTGTTTGGGGGTGCTGCAAAAACAGTCGTTACTTCCGCTGGAAGAATAATTAAAATAGACAGACAAATGGGCTCCGATGGTGCTCTTTTCGCTCTAGCTGCTACTGCTCGGCATGCTATTGTCGGCTTTGGAAACGAACTTCCTGATTTAATTGTTGGTCATGGGGTGCTAGGTCGCCTATTGGCACGATTGACTTTAATCGCTGGAGGTAATGCTCCTACTGTTTGGGAAACTAACAATGAGCGTCTGATTGGAGCTCAAGGTTATGAAGTTATTCATCCAAAGTTTGATAAACGAACAGACTACAGATCTGTATACGATGTCAGTGGTGATCCAAAAATTGTTGATGAGTTAGTCGGTCGAATATGCAAGGGCGGTGAAATTGTATTGGCAGGGTTCTATCCTGGAAATATTAACTTTGCATTTCCTGCTGCATTTATGAAAGAGGCTAAGTTACGGGTCTCAGCAGAATTCAATGCTGAAGACGTCAATGTTACTAGATCATTAATTGAGGCTGGTGATCTCTCCTTAAACGGTCTTGTAACAAACATCGAACCTGCCAAAAATGTCGCAAATGCTTATGAGAATGCGTTTAATGATCCAAAGTGTTTGAAGATGGTACTAGATTGGAGAAAAGCAGCATGACTTTAGATGTTCCAAATTTGAAAAGCGAAAGCTTAGATGAGCACCATGAGCGACTTCGTGCTGAGGCTCATCAGGAAATTGATGATATTCCCGTTCAAGAGGCTACAAAGAAAACTCAGATTATAGCAATATATGGAAAAGGTGGAATTGGAAAATCATTTACGCTAGCAAATCTCAGTTGCATGATGGCGGAGCTCGGTAAGCGCGTACTTTTAATCGGATGTGACCCTAAATCGGACACAACTTCTTTACTATTTGGAGGAAAGGCTTGTCCGACGATAATTGAAACGTCGACTAAAAAGAAACTCGCTGGCGAAGAAGTAAAGATAGGTGATGTTTGCTTTAAAAGAAATGGTGTATTCGCGATGGAGCTTGGAGGTCCTGAAGTTGGTCGAGGTTGTGGGGGAAGAGGTATTATCCATGGCTTTGAGTTGTTGGAAAAACTTGGTTTTCATGATTGGGATTTTGATTATGTTTTGCTGGATTTTCTAGGTGATGTTGTATGCGGTGGATTTGGTCTGCCAATCGCTAGAGATATGGCTCAGAAAGTAATTTTAGTTGCTTCTAATGATCTGCAGTCACTTTACGTTGCTAATAACGTCTGCTCTGCCGTTGAGTATTTTCGTAAACTTGGAGGTAATGTTGGTGTTGCTGGGTTGGTTATAAATAAAGACGATGGAACTGGTGAAGCTGCCGCTTTTGCTGAGACTGTGGGAATACCAGTGCTAGCTGCCATACCTCAAGATGAAGACCTCCGTCGTAAGTCTGCAAATTATCAAATCGTTGGATCGGCACAATCTCAATGGGGAGACTTGTTCACTGAGTTATCGATAAATGTGGCTGACGCCCCGCCAGTCAGACCTAGTCCTGTAAACCAGGATGGTTTGTTGAGTTTATTTGATGCTAGTGAAACAGGTGGTGATTTTGTTCTGGAGCCTGCGACGGACCAGGATATGAGAGGAAAGTTCTCTAAGCCTAAAGCATCCTTAGAGGTCATTTATGATGACGCAGTTTGAAAAGTGGTAAGTGATTGAGAAGTATTTATTTATGAGCACAGAATTACGTTATGATATGGTAGACCAAACGGAGGTTTTAACTGGAAGTCCAAATGAAACTGCTGTACCGTCTCCTCACCCAAAACCAATTGATGGAATGGGCTGTCACGCGGGTGCGGATCAAATGGAAGCTGCAGCTCGCGCCGCTGGAAAGTCAAATATTTTAGATCAATATGCAAAGGATTATCCGCAAGGTCCGCACGATAAACCTCAAAGTATGTGTCCTGCGTTCGGCTCGCTCAGGGTTGGTCTTCGTATGAGAAGGGTAGCGACTATGCTATCAGGTTCTGCATGCTGCGTCTATGGTTTGACTTTTGTGTCTCATTTTTATGGGGCTCGACGGTCTGTTGGATATGTACCGTTTAATTCAGAATCTCTTGTGACAGGTAAGCTTTATGAAGATATTAGAGATGCAGTTCACAAAATGGCCGATCCTGATAAGTATGATGCGATAGTAATAACAAATTTGTGCGTGCCTACGGCATCAGGGGTTCCGCTTAGATTGTTGCCTGATGAAATTGATGGTGTACGAATTATCGGCATAGATGTGCCAGGTTTTGGCATTCCGACTCATGCTGAAGCGAAAGATGTTTTAGCGGGCGCAATGCTAAATTATGCCAGAAAAGAAATTGAAGCTGGACCAGTTGCGATGCCCTCCACCGGTAAATCGGATAGGCCCACGGTTACTCTGCTTGGTGAGATGTTTCCCGCTGATCCGGTCATGATTGCTGCAATGCTTGATCCCCTCGGCTTAACAATTGGACCCACGGTGCCTTGTAGAGAGTGGCGTGAGCTTTACTCAGCGCTCGATTGTAGCGGAGTAGCTGCTATTCACCCCTTTTATACAGCCGCAGTTAGAGAATTTGAGGCTGCTGGTAGACCTGTTTTTGGATCTGGGCCAGTGGGTGTAGAGGGTACTAGTGGATGGCTTGACTCTGTGGCAAATATTTTCGCAATTTCAAGAGACAAGGTGGCAAACGCCAAAAATAAATTTCTTCCGACAATTAGGGAAGCTTTATCCTTAGCCCAAATTAACGGTACTATTACGTTGTCTGGATATGAAGGTTCTGAATTACTGGTGGCCCGACTTCTTATAGAAAGTGGAGCTAATGTGCCGTATGTTGGGACTGCTTGTCCTAAGACTCAATGGACTCAAATTGATCAAGAGTGGTTAGAGTCACGTGGTACTACAGTCAAGTTTAGAGCAAGTTTAGAAGACGATTGTGCGGCAATGGAAGGAATAAAACCTGATTTAGCTGTTGGTACAACCCCAGTTGTGCAGAAAGGCAAAGAATTAGGGATTCCATCCCTTTATTTTACAAATCTTATCTCCGCTCGCCCTTTAATGGGGCCAGCAGGTGCAGGTAGTCTTGCACAGGTAGTTAATGCGGCGATGGGCAATAAAGAACGGATGAGTACCATGAAGAGTTTTTTTGCTGGTGTTGGTCATGGGGATACTGCGGGTATATGGGAAGGACGGCCAAATATCAATCCAACATTTAGGGCTCATCAAGAAAAGAAATTAGAAAAACGTGCGCGCGCTGCTAAAGCGGCGGAGATGATATAATGCTGATTCAAGATCATGACAGAGCAGGTGGTTATTGGGGCGCTGTTTACGCGTTTTGTGGTGTTAAAGGTATCCAAGTAGTTATTGATGGTCCTGTGGGTTGTGAAAATTTGCCAGTGACCTCCGTGTTACATTACACTGATGCTCTACCACCTCATGAGTTACCGATTGTCGTAACAGGCCTTGGAGAAGAGGAACTTGGTAGAGAAGGAACTGAGGGTTCTATGAAAAGAGCATGGGGAACTTTGGACCCAGTTCTTCCTGCCGTTGTCGTAACAGGATCGATTTCTGAAATGATAGGTGGTGGAGTTACCCCGGAAGGTACAAACATTGAAAGATTTTTACCGCGAACCATAGATGAGGATCAATGGCAATCCGCTGATCGCGCCATGACATGGCTTTTTACTAACTATGGAATGACTAAAGGTCGAATGCCAAAAGAGGTAAAAAGAGTGGATGGGTCCAAACCCCGTGTAAATATTCTTGGTCCGATGTATGGAACTTTTAATATGCCCTCTGATCTTGCTGAAATCCGACGTTTGGTTGAGGGTATTGGTGCAGAAATTAATTTTGTGATGCCATTGGGAATGCATTTATCTGAGATGAATAAACTTGTAAATTCAGATGTAAATATTGTGATGTACCGAGAATTTGGTAGAAATTTAGCTGAAATTTTGGATAAGCCATATTTACAAGCCCCAATTGGATTGGATAGCACGACTAAGTTTTTGAGGAGACTCGGTGAAATACTCGATTTAGATCCAGAACCTTTTATTGAAACAGAGAAACACTCTACTATCAAACCAGTTTGGGATCTTTGGCGATCTGTAACGCAAGATTTTTTTGCTACGGCCAATTTCGCAATCGTTGCAAACGAAACTTATTCGAGGGGAATTAGGAAGTTTTTAGAGGAGGACCTCGGTTTACCGTGTGCTTTTGCTGTTGCTCGAAAGGCGGGCTGTAAGACGGATAATGATGAAGTTCGGAGCTTGATGGCTGAAAAACGACCTTTAGTTGTTATGGGCTCAATTAATGAAAAAATGTATATGGCTGAGTTAAGTCAAGGGTTTGGACCAAAACCGGCTTTCATCCCAGCAAGTTTTCCTGGAGCGGCGATTAGACGTGCAACTGGAACGCCAATGATGGGTTATGCTGGCGCCACGTACCTGGTACAAGAAGTTTGCAATAGCTTGTTTGACGCACTATTTCATATTCTGCCGCTTGGTACTGAGATGGATAGTGCTCAGGCAACACCTACGAGGTTAATTAAAGATTTCCCGTGGGATGAGGATGCCCAAGATTTACTTAACAAAATTGTTGAAAATCATCCAGTTCTTACAAGAATATCTGCTGCTAAGTCTTTGCGTGACGCGGCTGAGAAGTCTGCATTAGATAATGGAGCAGAGCGAGTTGTTCTTGAGACTGTCATGGCATTGCAGCCAAATATAACCAAGCAAGAAGAAAGGAAAGATAATGGTAACTAGAATTTCAAAAGATTTCCCCAGTCGCCGTCGCAACACACGAATATGGGAGTACCGAATTTATTTTGCTTTGATTTTTTTGGTTGGGTTGTTCCCTGCCACGATCCACTGTTTTTTAGCTCGATTAGGAATTTTAGAAAGAGCTGCAGGTTGGAATGGAATTATAAGTTGTGCGTGGGATAAAGCTCGAGCTTACACGCCTATGATATTTTCCGCATGATAAGCGGAGTAAGGAATTCTTTTCGTTCGACAGAGCGGAAGAATCGTTGGTGGAATATTCTTTCCGCCGATGTCAAGCTCGTGAGAAATCACGGGATCAGTCAAATCCGGAGGATGTTCAATGGCTGGAAACAATGACCTGTCTTTATCAGGTTTAACAGATGACCAAG
>PAHT02000085.1 GCA_002705045.2 Paracoccaceae bacterium
ATACGGTACTGGTGGAACTGTTTCNGGTGTTGGGCGAGTTTTGAGAAAAGAGAGACCAGAAACAAATATTATCTTAAGTGAGCCTGAGAATGCCGCATTAATTTCNAGCGGAATTGAGCAAAAAAGAACNTTGGACGGAGANCCGGAAGGAAGTCATCCAGCTTGGGAACCCCACNTAATACAAGGATGGACACCAGACTTCATTCCAAATGTTCTTCAAGAAACAATAGATAAAAAATTCTATGATGAAATAATNCCAGTTTCATCAAATGACGGAATCAANTGGGCTCAGGAGCTTGCAAAACGNGAAGGGATTATAACTGGGATTTCAGGCGGATCAACATTCGCAATAGCGATGGATATTGCAAAGAAAGCACCAAACGGATCAGTAATTTTATGTATGTTACCGGACACGGCTGAACGTTACCTATCATCTCCGTTATTTGAAAATATTGAGTCTGAAATGGATCCAAATGAAATTGCGATTTCAAAGTCAACTCCCGGATTTCAACTTCCTGAATGATTAATTGTCCCAAATTAGGAGTATGCTTTTGCCAGAAATTCAATCCGCAACAAGCAAAATATACCGTATTCCTCTTAAAGAGCCGTTGGAAGACGCAAAACATGGGAAACATACACATTTTGAATTGATAACGTTTACAATTAAATTAAATAATGGTCTCGAGGGAACTGGTTACACCTATACTGGAGGNCGTGGCGGNTCGGCAATAAANGCGATGCTCGATAGCGAAATAATCCCATNTATTTTAGGGAAAAACCCATTAAACGTAGAGCAAATAAACGATGATCTTCAATGGCACCTCCATTATGTTGGTCGTGGTGGGATTTCGTCTTTTGCAATCTCGGCAACGGATATTGCGTTGTGGGACATTAGAGGGAAAACATGCAATCAGCCCCTATGGAANATGTCAGGTGGGGTTGGAACAAAATGTTTAGCTTACTGTGGCGGTATTGATCTCAATTTCGATCTGCCAAAACTATTAGATAGCATACGTGGTTATCTAGCNTTAGGAGTGAAAGGTGTCAAAATCAAAATTGGTCAAGATAATATTTCCGATGATATCGAAAGAATAAGAGAGGTTCGAANCTTAATAGGACCTGATATTAGCCTGATGGTAGACGCAAATTATTCAATGAGCGTAAATCAAGCCATCCAGGCTGCTAACTNATTTAAAAAATATNATGTATTATGGTTTGAAGAGCCCATCGAACCAGACAATTTTANTGGTTATGCCACCGTAAGTGATAAGTCAAAAGTTCCTTTAGCCATGGGAGAAAANNTGCATACGATACGAGAATTCGAACATGCTTTTAAACAATCTAAACTATCNTATATTCAGCCAGATGCATCAAATTGCGGAGGAATNACATGTTGGCTTANANTAGCGAAAANAGCGAAAGAAAAAAATGTCATCATCTCAAGTCATGGAATGCAAGAACTTCATGTAAGTTTAGTATCAGGTCAAACGTCCAAAAGTTGGATTGAAATTCATTCTTTTCCAATAGATCAATATACTCTTCAACCGCTNCAGATTAGTGATGGATTTGCGCTNGCCCCAGAAACACCNGGAATTGGNGTAGAATTCGACCGGAATAAACTTGAGGAACTATTGCACCTGAACTAAGTTTAAACTGAAGTTATCACAAAAATATTAATGCTTATGANAGAAACTAGCACNTGCAAATTCCAAAACTTAACTTTGCCGAGATTGAAACNCAAACTTTTGACAGCATAATCGATGTCAGNTCACCTGCTGAATTTGCNNTNGATCATATAGATGGAGCGATAAATCTTCCAGTTTTATCAAACGATGAAAGAACTTTGGTCGGCACAACCTATAAACAAGACAGTCGTTTTAAAGCCCGTAAAATTGGTGCGGCATTAATTGCAAAGAANACCGCACAACATTTAGAGACAGAACTTTTCTCTAACCAGCGAGATTGGAAGCCATTAATTTACTGTTGGCGCGGTGGNCAACGCTCCTCAGCGTTTGCTACCATTNTATCTCAAATTGGTTGGCGCCCTACATTATTAGACGGAGGCTACAAAAGCTACCGAAAAGAAGTATGTGANATAATGCATAAGAAACCAGCTGAATATAATTTCGTATTAATTTCAGGACATACAGGCACTGCCAAAACGGCAATAATTCAAATAATAGAAAATTTAAACGTTCAAACAATCGATTTAGAGGCACTCGCCAATCACAGAGGATCTGTTTTTGGTGCAAACTTTACCAAGCAACCATCCCAGAAACTATTTGAAAGTTTTTTATTTTATAAATTGAAATCATTGGATTATAGAAAACCAATTATTCTTGAGTCAGAATCAAACAAGATCGGCCAAATTGCAATACCAAGCATGATATGGAATGCNATGAAGAAATCNCCTAGNATTGAAATNNAGGCACCTCTANANGCAAGAGCACATTATTTAACTAAANCTTATAAAAACCTTATTGAAAATCAAGATGCGCTNGAACAAAGAATTGATTTCCTAATAAATCAGCATGGTCACAAAAAAGTTCAAGAATGGAAGCATTTATCCAAAGCAGGTAAATTTTCTGAACTNGCAACTGAGCTTATGTNTAATCATTATGACCCNNGATACAAGAACTGNCNAAANCANTCTCAAGATTTGAAATTGCCATCGGTTANTATGAATANGATAAANGAGNANTCTATANNAAGCACTGCAAAAAGANTNTCNNAAATNGTTANTTCTATTGCACAAAATTAGTTAACTNACNNAAATAAAGGGTTTNCCTTCCTCTATGCTACCAATNANNGNTGAACAAAANCCTNGTTTTTTAAGGCCTNNAACAACATCTTTTCGCNTCNGNTTTTGGTATAGTGGCNAGCAAACCACCTGATGTTTGAGGNTCAAAAAGNAAACTTGATTTGGCACNAGGNNANAANGACATTTTNCTNTNTACNTTGNGATTNTTCTCNTAAAGNGATGACCTGANACCTAACTGNGCTAATTCTTCNGCNCCTTTTAAAAATGGAATTTCCGAAATTNTTANATTGGCGCATACATTCGAGCTTNGACACANCNTNAGTAAATGTCCCGCTANCCCAAAACCNGTGACNTCNGTCATTGCGNTAGCTTTTGAGAGAACCTTTGCAGCTCTACCCTGAGGTTTCATCATCCATTTCAAGGCTGACTCAATCCACAAGCCTTGTGACATCAATTGCATTTCACCAGCTAAAATAGTTCCCGAACCGATGGGTTTTGTTAAAATTATTCTATCGCCTGGCTTCGCTCCTGAGATCAATGTGGCATCACCAGATATTCTTCCTGTTACACTAAAACCAATACTAAATTCAGCTCCAATGGAAGTATGTCCACCTACAATAGTAGCTCCCTCTTTCGTAAAAACATTATAAGCCCCGCCAATTATCTGATCCAACCAATTTTTTTGAACTCTTTCAGACCCCTCTGGAATTATTATATGTGCTAATACGAACTTGGGTTCAGCACCCATAGCCCAAATATCTCCTAATGAATGAACGGCAGTTATATGCGCGTAAGACCACAAATCTGAATTAAACTCTCTTAAATGATCAGTGGTAAGCACTTGTCTTTTATTGGCAACTTCTATTACCGCCGCATCATCTCCGATATTCGTGAGGATACTCTTCTCATCATGGCTTCCAATGTTTTGAAGTACTTGATCAAGTAACTCACTGCCCACTTTAGCACCACAACCTCCACACAGTATTTGTTCTAAGTTTGACTCATCCGATGTTGGAATAGGGATCTGATGTTCTCTTAAAACAGTTGGCATAGCCGGGAAACTGGATAATTTCTCCATAAACGCACGGTCTATTTTATTTTTTAATTTCCATATCGTACGACCAGAGAGTGATGGTAAGAAATAATCCGATACAGCTTTTTTTTCACCGAGAGATATTAACTTTAAATAATTTTTTTGTGGTGAAAAAACTTTTAACCGCCGTTTTAATAACTTTGCTTGAATATTCTTCAATAGAACGGGGGCTTGCCTAACTGCAAATACTCCGGCTTTTGGCCTTGGAGAAAAGTTTAGATGAGCACAATCCCCAACTGCAAATATATCAGGGGACCCAATAACTTGAAGGTTTTTATCAACATCAATAAATCCATCTTTTAGACTCAAATCAGTCGTTTCTAACCATTCGTAGGCAGTTGCACCAGCCGCAATAATAGTAAAATTTGATTCGAATTTCTGACCATTTTCAATCCGAACGCAGTTTCCGTCACACTCGAGGACCTGCATATGATCAAAGGCAGCTATGGAATAGTCCTTTAAAGTCGACATAATTATATTTCGTGTAGAAGAACGAACATTTTTCAATACTTTTGATCTATCCAATATAGTTATTCTATAGTCTACTATCCCTAATTTCCTTATTGAATAGCACATAGCTAGAGCGACTTCTACTGCCCCAATTCCTCCACCAATAACCACAATCTTTGGGACTATTTTTTTTCTACTAATTTGCTGCTTAAACTCAGTCCAACGGTCCACAAAACTTCCTAGCGGTCTTATAGAGTGAGCATTCAAATTAACTATTTTTTCATCTTTTACAGTTGAAGTAACTCCAATATCTATTGACGCCACATCATATTTTAAAGAACACCGACCATCAATCGAAATTAAATTATCCCTCGAAATTATATTGCTTACAGAACCCATTATAAACCGCGCTCCAGCAAAACGGCATAATTTCACTAGATCAATCACTATTTCTTCCTTTGAATAGTGACCCGCTAAAAAACCTGGTAACATTCCAGTATAAGTTGCTTCTGGACTTGGAGAAATTAATGAAATTTGGACGCCTGGTATCGAATTCATCGCCCATTTACGAAGAAAAATTGCATGAGTGTGACCCCCACCGACTAAAATTACCTCTCTAGAAATTTTTATTCCATTAAACATTTAAGCAAAAACGCGCTTATATCGATTTAAATCTGAGACCCGCCCTAAACTTTTTCCAAAATCATCTGAAATCTTAACAGTTGGCTTTCCGTTGGCACTTATAGCCTTACAAACAATAGAAATTGGATTTGAGTCTAAATCGATGCCTAAACCCCTAAAATCGTTCGTAAGTAACGTTCCCCATCCAAAACTTAATCGAGCGCTAGCTGAGAACCGAGCATAAAGCATTTCAATGGCATTAACATCCAAACCGTCCGAAAAAATTAGTAGTTTTTTTGTTGTATCCTCTCCTTTAGACTCCCACCACTTTAAAGCCGTTTCAGCCCCTCTGACTGGGTTTCCAGAGTCAATTCTTACACCAGTCCAAGTTGCTAACCAATCTGGTGCATTTTTAAAAAAACTTTCAGAACCGTAAGTATCTGGAAGAATTATTCGCAAATTCCCATCATATTGTTTCTGCCATTCTCCAAGCACCTTATAAGGAGCCTTCGACAGCTCAGAGTCAGTAACTGCAAGTGCGGAGTAAATCATTGGTAATTCATGAGCATTCGTACCAATTGCCTCCAATTCTCTTCGATGAGCAATCAAACAATTAGACGTCCCAAGAAATTTTTCTCCTAACCCTTCATTCATTGCCTGAATACACCAATCTTGCCACAGAAAACTATGTCTTCTTCTAGTTCCGAAATCAGCAATTCTTAAATCACTAAGTTTTTTTAATTTTTCAATTTTTTCCCAAAGCTTAGTCATCGCCCTTGCGTAAAGTACTTGTAATTCAAATTTTCCCATTGTTTTTAGAATTGCACGCGATCTCAACTCTGAGACTATTGATAAAGCAGGTATTTCCCAAAGAGAAACTTCATACCATAAGCCTTCAAAAGTAAGTTCATAATTACCATTTCTTTTTGTTAAGTTATATTCAGGAAGAGCGAATTGTTCCAGCCATCGGACGTAATCTGGTGTAAACATCATTTCATTTCCATAAAAATGGTTACCTCTAAGCCATGTTGCCTCTCCCCGAGACAGGCTCAAATTCCTAGCTTGGTCCAATTGATTTCTAAGCTCTTCCTCTGATATTAACTCAACTAGAGAAATGTCTTTTGATCGATTGATTAATTTAAACTTCGCTGTAACCTCTTTCGCATTTTTAAAAATAAACTGGTTCATTAAAATTTTATAAAAATCAGTATCCAAAAGCGACCGTACAATTGGATCAATTTTCCAATTTTGATTAAACATTCGTTTTGCAATATCAACCATAAAAAAACCTGATTTGTCCTAAGTTAAATTCTCTTCGAAGACCCAAGAATCGTATTCTTAAGTTTGATAATAAAAAACATTAAAAAATGCCCCAAGAGTTCCACCAAAAATTGTGTGCGCAATCAATGCCAAAACACATGCTAAAATTGGATTTGGCGTTTTATTTGCAAAAATACCAGCTCCCATGGCTGGCATGAAAAAAAACCATGGAACAATAACACTAATAATTCCAAAAACCACTCCATCGCGTAATGAAAGGGTTACGACACCCTCTTTAGACAAAAAAAAGAATAATAAAGCATATAGGATTGCCACAGCGTAATGAAAGCCCCAACCTATGTATAACTCATTTTTCACNGGGGACTGCTCTGATAAATCTCGCTGTACCCAAAGCATACTTTTAAGAAAAAGTAAAAGCCACCTNCCAACCATCGCCCAATTAGAAGGAGGTATTTTAAAAAAAAGAAAAAGAAATCTCTGCCATAAGTCAAGCACGACACAAGCTAAAATACCGACAATAGAAATTATAAGAAATGATGGCATATTTTTTTTATTTAATCCTTCTAAATTAGCTAATGAGCGCTTTATATCTTTCAAAGGAAATATTAGAACCACATGCAATAAGAGCAACATTTTTCTTTAAAACTTTTTCTTTTAAAGGCCCCAAACATGCGGCCAGGGATGACCCACATGCTGGTTCAACGATAAAATTTAACTTTTCTCTAATTATATTCATTGCTTCAATCATTTCGGCGTCCGTCAATCTGACAATTTCTTCCACATTACTTTGTGCCAATTCATAAGACAGAGCTAAAGCCATTGGTGCTCCAAGACTATCAGCAATAGTTTTTACTTTGTTAATCGCCACTGGTTTTTTCTTAATGAAACTTTGAAACATACTATCTGCTCCATAAGGTTCAACACCATAAACCTTTACAGACGGTTTAACCAACTTTATGGCGGCAGATAATCCAGAAATTAATCCACCCCCACCAATTGGAATTATTGCAATATCCATTTCTGGCATTGACTTTATCATTTCATATCCACAGGTCGCAGCACCAAGCATCATATGTTCAGCTTCAAATGGGTGCATAACGACTCTGTTCTCTTTTTTTGATAGCTGATCCATCAAAAAAAAAGCTTCCTCCGTATCCTCAGCCAACAAAATGTCGGCACCATAGGTCCTACATCCGTTTACACGAAATTTATCAGCGGTCTTTGGCATTATCACCTTGGCGTTGATCCTTGCAACTTGCGCTGCCCACGAAACAGCAAGAGCATGGTTACCGGCACTTACCGCAATAACGCCAGCTGTCTTTTCATCAGCTGTGAGTTTAGCAAGACCGAGAAGCACACCTCTGGCTTTAAACGAACCAACATGCTGCAAAAATTCAAGTTTCATTTTTACTTTTGTTTTCTCGGGAAAGAGTGTTATTACCTTACTACTTTCAAGATCAAGAAAAGGTGTATCAACAATTTTTCTTCGTAAAAACTTAGTTGCAGCTATTATTTCATTTAAATTCATAGACATTTATTCTGACAAACCATCGACACCACTAAGTTATCCTATGTGGTTCCTTTCTCACCAGGAGGTACCTTGGCAAGAAGAATAAAACCTAATATGAGAAGTATAAGAGCAACACTCATACCCGCTCGCGATGTCTCAAAAATAGAAACAAAAACTCCATAAAGTAATGGACCAACAAAACTAGTAGCTTTTCCTGACAACATAAATAAACCAAAAATGCGGCTCCGCAATTCTTCTTTTGGAACCGCATTTGCCACTAAAACCCTAGTGCATGATTGGACTGGTCCGATAAATATACCCAAGCAAGAACCTGCAATCCAAAATACAAGCAATGATGAAGTAATAATTGCCGTTAATGCACTTAAAGCAAGACAAACTAGAGCAATTCTTAAAGTAAGGTAGGAGCCTAGGTAATCATCACTGTAGCCACCTAAAATAGCGCCCACGCCAGAAGTTAAATTGAGAACGATACCAAACACAATTAGATTTTGTGCCGTCGGTCCGCTTATCGAAAAACCAAATTCCGTACCCGCATATATACCACCCATAGCAAAAACTACTACTAACGCATCAGCATAAAACATTCTTGCAATCAAGAAACGAAGCAAACCTGGAATTTCTAAAATCGCCTTAAGACCTGATTTAAATGTTTCTAAAAAATTAGGCTCAGCTGCTTTTTCAGGCTCTGGGCAATATATGAACAGAGGAACCGAAAAAAGAAGCAACCATAGAGCAACAAATGGCATTGTAATTCGAATGTTTGTTGCATTTTCAGCACTTATTCCAAACAAAGGCTCGCTCAGACCAAACATGGTTGGCGCGACAACTGGCAACGCACAAAATAGTGCGACCAACCCACTTATATAACCGATACCGAATGCCCAGCCTGATACGCGACCGAGCCACTTCCGTTCAGCCACTGACGGGAGCAACGCGTTATAAAAGGTATAGACACCGTCATTAGTAATTATAGCAAAATATGATAAGACCAATGCTAAAACAATAATCCAATTTTGCGCTTGCTCAGTTAAGTCAGAAGTTGGAACCACAAACCAAAGGCAAGAAGTTGCAGCTGCCGATATTAGTGTCATAAACAATAGCCATCTTTTTCTNGTAGCACGACGATCAGCATCAGCGCCAGCCANAGGAGANACAATTGCAATTGTCAGNGAACATGCTGCAATCATCCAACTCCACCANACATTTCCTAAAATTTCATTNGGNGCTATGGCTTGAACAAAAAATATTGAGAAAATAAATGTTGTATGAAGCGTTGGTAGNGGNGAAATTGCCCAATCATAAAAAATGTAGGCTATAGCTGGCATTTTTCTTTTCATTNCAATTACTCCTAACATCGCTATGTAATTTTAATCACTTACCACAAANCAAATAATATTCTTGAACNNTTTGCTNGTCACTTTAATGTCAATTACTTTTAAAGCAAGCTATCTTATTTTTAGATTATTTACANTCTTATTTACTATTGTGTTTAGAAGTAAAGAAACACCAATTGTCAATCAAATTGCAGACCAAAAATACTTTTCACAAATAAGACAAGATGATATCATCTGATGGAATAAAGTTAATTTAACAAGACATTCGAAAGCTAAAGTTAAAATGAGTAAAAAATTAAAAGTTGTAATAACTGCTGGCGCCTCTGGTATAGGTTTAGAAACCGCGATTGCCTTTANCGAGAGCGGAGCAGAAGTAGTAATTTGCGATATCAATGAAGAGGCTCTTGATGCCGCAAAACTTGATAATCCAAAGCTTGAGTGCAAGTACTGCGATGTGTCAGATCCCTACACTACAGAAAAGTTTATTAATAATGCAGCGAAGCAATTAGGTGGCATAGATACACTTATAAACAATGCAGGAACTGGAGGACCNACTGCGCCAATTGAAAATATCACACCAGAAGAATGGTCAAAATGTCTAGATGTTTGCTTAAGTAGTCAGTTTAATTGCATTAGATCTTCAGTTCGTTANTTAAAAGAAAGCAANAATCCGTCAATCATAAACCTTTCATCTGCGGCAGGACGAATGGGTTTTGCTATGCGATCGCCATATGCAGCAGCTAAATGGGGNGTCATTGGTCTGACAAAATCACTTGCTATTGAATTAGGAAGCTATGATATCCGTGTAAATGCTATTCTACCCGGCATTGTAGCTGGAGCAAGACAAGAGGCCGTCTTAAAGAATAAAGCNAGAATTAAAAACACNAGCTACGAACAAGTTGAGGCCGAGGCACTGTCTTATTCATCAATAAAAAAATATGTATCCGCAACTGACATTGCAAACCAGATTATATTTCTTGCAAGTACAAAGGGACAAATGATTTCNGGTCAGGCAATCTCCATCTGCGGGGACCTNAAGATGTTAGCGTAAAGAAAACTGTCCAATCAAACTGAGGGGTAAGAATGTCAAAAAAAGTAATAATTAGTTGTGCGGTAACNGGAGCAATNCATACACCAACAATGTCAGAATTTCTACCCATTACCCCAAAACAAATTACAAATGCCGCGGTCGGCGCTGCAAATGCCGGCGCTTCGATAATACATATTCATGCTCGAGACCCAGTGACTGGACGACCAGACCAATCCCCAGAAGCTTTTGCAAAATTTTTGCCACAAATTTGGCAAAGCACAGANGCAATTCTTAATATTACAACTGGCGGAAGCCCATTTATGAAAGTTGAAGAGCGTGTTCTTCCTGCGTTAAAATTTAAACCTGAATTAGCGTCATTAAATATGGGTTCAATGAACTTTGGATTGTTTCCACTATTAAAAAAGTATACGTCTTTCAAGCATAGTTGGGAAAGAGACCATCTTGAAAACAGCACTGATTTAGTTTTTAAAAATACGTTCAAAGATATAGAATTTGTTTTGAATTCGTGCGCAGATAACGGAACTAAGTTTGAATTTGAATGCTACGATACGGCCCATCTTTATAACCTAGCTCATTTTGTCGATCGAAAATTAATTAAACCACCTTTTTTTATCCAAACCGTCTTTGGACTCCTAGGCGGAATTGGAACACACACGGATGATGTTGCTCATATGAAAAGAACAGCTGATAGACTCTTCGGAAATCAGTATGAATGGTCAGTGTTAGGTGCTGGAGCAAATCAGATGAGAGTTGGAGCGCTTTCATTAGCTTCAGGAGGACACGTTAGAGTGGGCCTAGAGGATAGTATTTGGGCTGGAAAAGGGATTCATGCGAAACAGAACTCCGAACAAGTTATGAAAATTAAAAAAATAATTGAAGAAATCGGCTTAGAAACTGCGAGTCCAATGGAAGCTAGAGAAATACTCTCCCTTAAAGGAAAAATGAATACTAACTTTGGGTAAGCAGTTGTAAAAATAGTAAAACCCGATTATCACATGGTTACTAGCTACAAAAAAATAGGATCGGATATGACTTTATTTTCACCAAGCTCAAGTTGGGCATCAGAGGAGCATCATCTATTTAGTGATAGTGTCCAAAAATTTTATGAACACGAAATGGTACCGAAGGTCGAAAACTGGAATGAGAGAGGCATTGTTGATAGGGATTTTTGGCTAAAAGCCGGCGCAGCTGGAATTATGGGCGGATCTGTTGCAGAAGAATATGGTGGATCCGGGGGGGATATGGGCTTTGACTCAGTAGCCCTGTATGAGCAGTCAAGAGCGGGTGATGGCAGTTGGGGTTATGGAATTCAATCCATAGTCATTCATTATATTACTACTTACGGGAGCCCTGAACAGAAGGCTAACTGGTTACCAAAACTAGTCTCTGGTGAAAAGATTGGCGCCTTAGCCATGACTGAGCCAGGAGCTGGTTCAGATGTTCAATCAATAAAAACTAGTGCTCAAAAAGACGGTAATCAATATACTATAAATGGTTCAAAGATCTTTATAACTAATGGACAGTCAGCAGATTTGGTAATTGTCACTAGCAAAACTGATAAGGATGCAGGGGCAAAAGGTGTATCATTGATTATGGTAGATACATCTAAGGTAGATGGTTTTAGAAGAGGAAAAAACCTCAAAAAATTGGGTCTTAAAGGAAATGATACGTCAGAATTATTCTTTGAAAATGTCAAAGTGCCGTTAACCAATTTGATAGGTGAAGAAGAAGGGCAAGGATTTTATCAATTAATGAAACAATTACCGTGGGAGCGCTTACTTATTGGAATTACTGCACTGGGCGCGATTGACTATGCTTTAGATCAGACAGTTAATTATGTTCAGCAAAGGAACGCGTTTGGTAAACGCATTATGGATTTTCAAAATACCCGATTTAAGCTTGCTGAAGTAAAAACAAAAGCAGAAATTCTGAGATCTTTTGTCAATGACTGTATTTCAAGACTCAAAGAAAATAAACTTGATGCAGCTACTGCATCCATGGCGAAATGGTGGGGAAGTCAAGTCCAAAATGAAGTTATGGATGAGTGTCTGCAGCTTCACGGCGGTTACGGTTTTATGATGGAGTACCCAATAGCAAGAATGTATGCAGATGCTCGCGTTCAGTCAATTTATGGAGGAACCAACGAAATTATGAAAGAGCTGATTGCAAGGTCAATTGATAAGTAAAAGCATGAATTTTAGCTTATGCCTTTTTCAAGAATAACTCCAGTAGAGCGAGCCTCTAAAAGTGGCGCAACCATTATCAAAGACGACTTCGCGTTTCGTCAACTCGGAGCAACTCTTGAAAATATCGATATTGGATCTGCAATTGTGCGACTTATAATAAAACAGTGCCACACCAATTGTCATGGGTTCTGTCACGGAGGAGTCATATTCACCTTGGCAGATGCCACTTTTGGATTCGCATGTAATAGTTACAATTTGAAGGCCGTAGGGCAAAATTGTACTATCACATACATAAGCCCTGTACGAGAAAAAGATATTCTTATTTCAAACGCAAAAGAAATTAAGAAGTTTGGCCGATCGGGAATATATGACGTCACAATTAAAAATCAAAATGAAGATTTGGTAGCAATTTTCAGAGGCCATTCTAGACAGGTTGGGGACCGTCTTTTTGAAGAGCAAACCAAATGATTATCGTTTTTTTAAAGCTTTTCAGTTCCACCGCCCTCCTCGACCGACGTCTGTAACGGTNACAGACGAATAGTATAATTTAGCGAAGCTCAATATCTTCGTAAAAACCGCCACTTCAAGAGGAGACTTAACTCGCCAAATAGCATTTCTTTTGATTTAAAAGCTCTTCGAATCTGTTAATATCATACAATTCAGTTGCCAATAGGTTATTCGTTGAAATAACTGGCTCTCCGGCCTTCTCAAGTAAAACTGTTTTTTATTAATATCTAGTAAATTTCAGCTTTACTATTTAGGTTTATAACCGGTACAACTTAGGCAACTGTGCGCTACGGCGTCCAAAAATTTACCACCCTGAGCAACTATAATTACATCTGCACCCTTCGATAAAAACTTTTGCCGAAAGGCGCTATCATTCGACAGTAATTTCATTTTACTTTGGGAAACCAGTGATAATGGAGAAAATTCCAAGTTTAACCTTCAGAATTTATGTAGATGCTGATGCTTGTCCGGTTAAAACAGAAACGATCAAAATTGCGATAAGACATGAGATTCAAGTTTTTATTGTTTCCAATGGAGGTATGAGGCCAAATATAAGTCCACTTGTTAAAAATATCATGGTGGACTTGGGACCTGACGAAGCAGACAATTGGATTTTTCAAAATATTGATAAAAATGATATTTTAATCACTGCAGACATACCGCTGGCAAATAAATCAATTAAACTAGGTGCTTATGTAATTTCACACGCTGGCGATTTAATTGATGAAACAAATATTGGACAGAGAGTTGCTTCAAGAAACCTGATGACAGAAATTCGTTCCTCAAATATCTTTCACCAAGGTCGAGGAAAACCTTATTTAAAGTCTGATCGAATTAAATACNTAAATGCACTGGAAAAACTTATTCAAACGATTAAAAAATCCTTATGATATTTATCATGAAGCGCTGCTGCATGCATCATAGCTGTTGGGTTAGCCTGAACAGCGGCTTGACTTAACAACCCAAGGACGGCCTGTTCTTTAGATAATCCGAGCGAAGTCAACTCAGATACTGCCACTGCAAAAACTTCTACTATTAATTCTGATGGTGATTGATTGACTTGCATCTGGACCTCCTATTTCATGCCATAGTCTCATTGCAATAAAGAGACCAATTTAACAAAATTTAGACAAATAACGCAGAAAAAAAAAAAAGAGGTTTAAATAAACTATTTTTTCAATACACTAGACACTACTTCGTGCCGAAAGGTAAGAAGCTTTTCATGAAAATTAATTATTAAAAGGTAAAATTGGAAAACGTCCTTTTACAAGCTTCTTTATATCTGTCAGCTGCTGTAATTGCGGTACCACTATCTCAACGTTTAGGTTTAGGGTCGGTCCTTGGCTACCTACTGGCCGGTATTTTTATTGGTCCATTACTACACTTTGTAGGTTCTAATACAGNTCAGATCCAACATTATGCAGAATTTGGAATTGTAATAATGCTNTTTCTTATTGGTCTTGAAATGCGACCTCAAAGACTTTGGGCAATGCGAGANTCTTTNATTGGATTAGGTGGGTTGCAAATATTCATTACAACGTGCATTCTCTCTTTTATCGCAATACAACTAAGTTTACCGTGGCAAACTTCAGTCGCAATAGCACTGATTTTAAGTTTATCATCAACTGCGATTGTTTTGCAAACCCTGACTGAGAAAAATTTACAAAGTACAGACGGCGGGAAAAGTGCTATTGGCGTTCTTCTAATGCAGGACATTGCGGTTATCCCAATAATTGCAATGCTTCCATTGCTTGCTCTACCAGAATTGCAAGTTGATGCTTTACTAAACGCAGTTTTAAATGGTGAAGAAGTTATTACNGAAAAAATTAGCACTAGTGTTATTTCTCAATTACCAGGTTGGATTTCAGCACTCACAATAACCAGTGCAATAGCTACAATTATCCTTGCCAGTCGTTATCTTACCGAACCTATAATAAATTATATCTCAAAGTACGGAACACGCGAAATATTCCTAGCTGCTACATTTTTACTTATTATTTCGATTGCTTATCTGATGACGCTTGTTGGGCTATCACCAGCACTTGGTACCTTTCTTGTTGGCTTAGTGTTATCCAATAGTCGCTATCGTTATGCGCTAGCGTCTGATTTAGATCCATTCAAAGGTCTCTTGTTAGGGTTATTTTTTATTACTGTAGGCGCTGGCATAAACTTTTCTTTACTTATCCAGAATGCATTTCAANTACTGAGNTTAACACTACTTTTAATTTGTGTTAAGAGTATGATACTTTTTGTCCTGGCAAAAATTTTTCTNTTAGACAAAAGTTCCTCTTTTTTAATTGCGCTTTACTTATCACAGGCTGGGGAATTTGGTTTCGTCCTCTTAGCACTAGCTAAGACTGCTCACGTTGTCCCACCGCACATCACAGAGCAATTAGCTCTTGTAATAGCTTTATCGATGCTAGCCACACCACTGCTTATAATGTCTGTACAAAAAAAAACCTTTCTCAATTCTCCTATCAAAATTGAAACTAGCAATCTGAAACAAACGTCGTTCAGTCAAGCAATCGTAATAGGTCTTACTGAANTTGGNACAACAATTACTGAAATATTAATGAAGCACGGAGTAGATACCATAGTTCTGGATAAGTCCCCTACAAATATCAAAGCACTTCGTCAACAAGGGGTAAAATCATTTTTAGGCGATCCATCGGATCAAGCATTTTTAATTAAAGCAGGAATTGAAACTTCAAACCTNATAATCATAACTATATCGGATATCCAAACATCAGTCAGNATCACTANATTTTTGCTNNAGGCTTATCCNAATANNAAGTTAATTGTGAGNGCAAGTAACAGCGAACATTACAGAGATCTTCATGAATGTGGGGCTCGAGAAATCATCTTAGAGACGCACTATAGCTCTTTGAACTTAGGACGAAAAGCATTAGAAACATTAGGAGAGAGTACCTCAGAAATAAATAAAACTATCAAAGAAGTTGACCGAACTAAATTTAAAAATATCCTTGATAAAAATGAAACCAATAATATTTTTTAAAACATAAGAAAGTCAAAAAACGATTGCAGATTTCTTAGTTTCCGATACAACAAATAGATATACCTGTAACCTTTTGATCAGAAAAGTTAAACGCAAGAAGAGGCTTCTTGCTTTTATAAAAGAAAGTTAAAAAGATGCCTCAAAGGACAGAACCAAAATTAGATAAGTCTCCTAAAGTCTCTGATGAGATAAGAAAAACAACCTGTTACATGTGTGCTTGCCGATGCGGAATTGATGTTCATATTCAAAATAACAAGGTCAAGTATATTGAGGGAAATAAAGATCATCCAGTCAACCAAGGGGTCCTCTGTGCCAAAGGTTCAGCCGGTATAATGCAACATTATTCTCCTGCCAGGCTGAAATCACCGCTCAAAAGAGTTGGAGAACGAGGATCAGGAGAATTTGAGGAAATTTCATGGGATGAGGCTTTCAACATCGCAAAAAATTTATTGGACCCAATAAGAAAGCAGGCACCGGAGAAATTAGCTTTTTTTACTGGGAGAGATCAGTCCCAGTCATTCACAGGTTGGTGGGCTCAACAATTTGGAACCCCGAATTATGCGGCTCACGGCGGTTTTTGTTCCGTTAATATGGCTGCAGCCGGGATCTATACTCTTGGAGGTGCTTTTTGGGAATTCGGGAGTCCGGATTGGGATAAGACAAAATTATTTATGATTTTTGGTGTCGCCGAGGACCACGATAGTAACCCGATAAAAATGGGTCTTAGCAAATTAAAAAACCGCGGTGCAAAAATCATTGGGGTTAACCCAGTTAGGACTGGTTATAATGCGATAGCTGACGAATGGGTCGGAATAACACCGGGAACGGATGGATTGTTCATCCTTTCCCTTGTCCACACACTTTTCAAAGCGGGGAAAATAGACTTCGATTATCTAATAAGATACACCAATGCTGCCTTTTTAATAAATGGGAGTAAAAATACTGATCAAACTGGTTTGTTTTTTAAAGATAAAGACGGAAACCCTTTAGTTATAGATAAAAAATTAGGAAAGCTTGTCTCGTTCAACGAAGCAAATATTGAGCCAGATCTTACGGCCTCTTTTACTGACGAAACTGGCACTCACAAGACCGTTTTTAGCCTTATGGCTGAGAAATATCTTTCTGAAAAATACTCTCCGATTAATGTTGAAAAAATTGTTGGTATCAATGCGAATAGAATCGTTAAAATAGCGAATGAATTAGCCACTGTCGCTTTCGAAAATGAGATAGTTATAGATCGAAAATGGACTGACTGGAAAGGGAAACATCACGATAAAATGATTGGAAGACCGGTTAGCTTTCATGCAATGCGAGGTATATCAGCCCATTCCAACGGATTTCAGACATGTAGATCGTTACATTTGCTTCAATTAGTCTTAGGAAGTGTTGAAGTTCCTGGAGGATTTAGATTTAAGCCCCCTTATCCCAAGCCTGCAACGGCTCATCCGAAACCTCACTTTAAAGTTAAGCCTGGGTCACCGCTTGATGGACCACATTTAGGGTTTGTGCATGGACCGGAAGATCTAGCTATAAAAGATGATGGTTCAGCAATTCGTATTGACAAAGGATTTACGTGGGAAAATCCGATGTCATCTCATGGGTTAATGCATATGGTGATTTCCAACGCTCACGCAGGGAACCCATATAAAATTGATACTCTTTTTATGTACATGGCAAATATGGCATGGAATTCATCAATGAATACCCAGGGTGTGATGAAGATGCTTACAGATAAAGACGAATGTGGTAATTATGTTATTCCAAATATTATCTATTCTGACAGCTATTCATCTGAAATGGTTGCCTTTGCCGATTTAGTTCTTCCAGATACTACTTACCTAGAAAGATACGATTGTATCTCATTGCTAGACAGACCCATCTGCGAGGCAGATGCAGTCGCGGACTCAATTAGGTGGCCAGTGGTAGAGCCGGATAGAGACGTGAAAGGTTTTCAATCTGTTCTTCTTGAGTTAGGCGTTCTACTCGAACTACCTGGTCTGGTTGATGAAAACGGAACAGGGGTTTATAAGGATTATGCAGACTATATAGTCAATCACGAGCGTAGACCAGGAGTGGGTCCATTAGCAGGTTTCAGAGGAAAAAATGGAAAAGACAAAGGTAGAGGAAGCCCCAACAAAAATCAAATTGAGGATTACATAAAAAATGGTGGGTTTTGGTCAGAAAAAATACCTGCTGAAGCACAATATTATAAACCTTGGAATTCCAGCTATCAAAAATGGGCAGTTTCAAGAGGTCTGTTCGATAACGAACAACCCTATGTTTTTCAAATCTACGTAGAACCAATGAGAAAGTTTCAAATCGCTGCAGAGGGTTTTGGATTACGACAACCGCCTGAACAACTAAGAGAACAAATTAAAACATCAATGGACCCATTACCTACCTGGTGGTCAATTAAATCTAATGATACAAAAAAAGCCTCAGAGTATCCCATTCACGCTATAACGCAAAGACCTGCCGCAATGTATCATAGTTGGGGTTCACAAAATGCCTGGTTGAGGCAAATACATGGAGTAAATCCATTATACGTTTCAACAGAAATTTGGGAACAACATGACTTCAAGCCCGGCGACTGGGCGCTCTTGACGTCTGAATTTGGAAAAATTAAAATTCCAGTAGCTCTGATGAAAGCTCTTAATAAGGACACAGTTTGGACTTGGAATGCGATTGGAAAGCGTCCTGGGGCTTGGGCTTTAGGAAAAAATGCACCAGAAGCAAAAAAAGGGTTTCTCCTAAATCACTTAATTCACGAATTATTGCCTCCAAAAGGGGATGGATTAAGGTGGTCAAATTCTGATCCAATAACTGGTCAAGCTGCCTGGTATGACCTGACGGTAAAGATTGAAAAAATCGATTCAAAGCAAAATGCTAGTGAGCCCTACATCAGCGCCCAAAAATCGCCAGTGCCAAAAGCACCTAAAAATATAAAATATGGATATGATTTTAAATGACTTTATTACCTAAAAATACTGAAAAAAAGCTTGGTCTCGCTATTGATTTAGATACCTGTGTTGGCTGTCACGCCTGCGTTATTAGTTGCAAAGAATGGAATACCTCAAACTATGGATCCCCCTTGTCGGATATCGATGCTTATGGTGAAAGCCCAAATGGGACTTTTCTAAATCGCGTGCATACTTATGAGGTCGAAACAGTTGATAATGACTTTAACGTGGTACACTTCCCCAAATCATGCCTGCACTGTGACGATGCACCATGCGTCACAGTCTGTCCAACAGGTGCCAGCTATAAGCGTGAAGAAGATGGCATAGTTTTAGTGAACGAAGATGCCTGTATCGGATGCGGATTATGTGCTTGGGCTTGCCCGTATGGTGCTCGCGAGATGGATGCTGATGCTGGTGTAATGAAGAAATGCACTCTTTGTGTAGATAGAATCTATAATGAAAATATCCCAGAGGAAGACAGAAATCCTGCGTGTGTTAGAGCTTGTCCAACCAATGCTCGTCATTTTGGCGATTTTGGAGATCCAAACTCAAATGTTTCAAAACTATCAGCGTCAAGATCTGGAATTGAGTTAATGCCAGAGCTTAACGCAAAACCAGTAAATCGTTATCTTCCGCCGCGTCTAAAGAGTGATAAACAAAAAGATGTTATTCCAGATATTTTGACACCAATGATTAACAAGGTACCCACGGATCTGATGGGTTTTTTGGGATGGGTTGATAAAACATTGGATAAAATCTAATGAAACCGGCCACGTCTTTAATCCTTTTCACTGTGCTATCGGGTTTTGGATTTGGGTTACTGTTCTGGTTAAACTTAGGCGTTTCTTCCAATGGGAAGTTATCTGAACTTGTCAGTTTTTCATTGGCTTTTTTAATATCTATATCAGGATTAATCAGCTCAAGTTTTCACCTCGGCAATCCACAGCGCGCTCTTTTAGCGTTCACTCAATGGCGTAGTAGCTGGTTGAGTAGAGAAGCGATACTAGCAATGTGGACCCTTTTACTAACTTTTATCCACGCAGGTCTGATAATCGGTTTTAATAGATATATTTATTGGCTCGGCTATATTGCCTCAGGCTTTTGTTTATTTACAATATTCTCGACCGCAATGATATATACTCAAATGAAAACTGTTCCGAGATGGAACATGAAAATCACCCCAGTATTATTTTTGCTATACGGAACCGTAGGAAGCTCTTTGGTCCTAGATCAATTTTTATTTTCATTTTTTCTTTTTTTAATACTTGGGTTCATACAAATTATAACTTGGAAATTAGGCGATCAGCAGTTTGAAAAGCGAAGCAGTATAAAAACTGCCACAGGGCTGACAAAAACAAATAGCCTTGTTCGAATGCTTGAACCACCGCATACGGGATCAAATTACTTGCTAAAAGAAATGGTGAATATAGTAGCACAAAAACACATACACAAATTGCGTATAATCTCCATCTGTCTTTTATCACTTTTGCCGGCAATATTATGCCTCACAAATCTTGCCAGCGATAAAAGTTATTTTGTGATGTCGCTGGCAGCTGTTGTTACAAACATCCTTGGGACCTTAATTTCAAGATGGTTGTTTTTTTCTGAGGCAGAACATGTCGTAGGCTTATATTACGATCGCTAATCTAGCGTATTTGATCACACTTCACTGGCAACTAATATTTCTAGTGCTTCAATGTAACCTTTTGTACCTTTTCCAATAACTTCTTTATCTGCCCTTAAACTTACGTAAGAATGATGTCTAAATTTTTCTCTCGCTTTAATATCGCTGATGTGTACTTCAATAACAATACCATCAAAAGTATTTAGTGCATCTAATATAGCAACAGACGTATGAGTAAATGCTCCTGCATTTATAATTATTGCAGTAGCCTCCGTCCTAGCTTCATGTATCCAATCTATTAATTGATGCTCAGCATTAGTTTGCTTAAACTTAAGATTGAACCGCGTTCCACTCACGAAATTTTTACAGCTTTCTTCCACATCAGCTAAGGTTTCAATTCCGTAAATTTCTGGTTGCCTCTTTCCAAGCAAATTTAAATTTGGACCATTTAAAATATATATTAGCTGAGCCATTTCTATGAACCTTAAATTTAATTTATTTGATTAATAATACATTTCAGATACAATATANATTCTTATTAANAAGCACTACNTGCTTNNATAATGCAAGATATAGACTAAGTAATTTTTNNCAATATTACNACTTTAGTGCCTTACATTNCCGGGAGAGCTCCAATTAANATCAAAAGTAAGAGGCCAGATATNGCTCGCCCCNAAATNNCNCGCCACANTATNNTAGNAAANTCCCCNATGATAGGGNTNATNAGCCTNGGCTGTCCAAAAGCATTAGTCGATAGTGAAAGAATACTCACTAGGTTGAAGAATGAGGGTTACAGTATTTCGGATAATTATAAGGGCGCGGATGCTGTTATAGTAAACACTTGTGGATTTCTCGATACTGCAAAAGCCGAAAGTCTTCAAACCATTGGTGAAGCTTTAAAGGAAAACGGCAAAGTGATCGTGACTGGTTGCCTAGGGGTAAAGAGCACCGAAATAAAAGCTCAGTTTCCTTCAATTTTAAACGTATCAGGACCACAACAATACCAAAAAGTGGTGGATGCGGTTCATAAAATAGTTCCGCCNGTGAAAAAAAACTTTATNAACTTAATATCTGATTCATATGTAAAATTAACGCCAAACCATTATAGTTATTTAAAAATTTCTGAAGGGTGTAACCACAAATGTAAATTTTGTATTATTCCAAAAATGAGAGGAGAGCTTAAATCACGTTCANCAATTAGTGTTTTAAAGGAAGCAGAACGATTGTCCGAGTCAGGTGTTAAAGAAATTCTAGTTATATCACAAGATACCTCCGCATATGGTTTTGATAAATACAATGAGCACTTCTCCANAGGAGAAAGAAATGTTAGACCACATATTGTAGATTTGGCCAAAGAACTTGGCTCNCTTGGCTTATGGATCCGTCTTCACTATGTGTACCCTTATCCNCATGTACGANAATTAATTCCACTCATGGCAGATAAGTTAATTTTACCTTATTTAGATATACCGTTCCAACATAGCCACCCCGATGTCTTAAAACGAATGTCNNGACCAGCAAATCAGGTAAAAACGCTGCACGAAATTGAAAACTGGCGTTCAATCTGCCCAGAAATAACATTGCGATCAAGCTTTATAGTTGGATTTCCAGGCGAAACTGAAGAGGAGTTTTGTCACCTTTTNGAATGGCTCGANGAGGCNCAACTAGACNGAGTTGGCTGCTTTAAATACGAAAATGTCTCAGGTGCTAGATCGAATGAGCTTGAAAATCAATGTTCAGAGGAGGTAAAAGAAGAAAGGNGGAACCGATTAATGGAAACTGCCCAAAAAATATCGACAAAAAAACTTTTTTCCAAGGTAGGTANAATAGAAAAGGTAATAGTGGACGCGGTGGACAAAGATGGAGCTATTTGTAGAACGATGGGTGACGCTCCAGAGATAGACGGAAACTTATTTATAGACGCAGATTTTGATAATTTAAATCAAGGTGATATTNTTTCTGTACTAATCGATGAATCTTCAGAATATGATCTTTGGGGCACCCAACTAATTTCGTCAGATAAAAATTATAACTTATAAAGTTAAACTGCTCGAACCTAACTCGACGTTTGAGGTTGTAATCCACCATCTTTGTTAGGTGGCTTTTTTCCTGACTTTGGCACTGACGTAATACTCGCTTCGTTACCACCNTTATCGTCATCATCTACATCACGATTCAAAGTTTCACCATTCATCACTTTTTCAATTTCTTTTCCAGTTAGNGTCTCATACTCCAACAACCCCTGTGCTAANAATTCTAATTTGTCACTATGCTTCGTCAATATCTTCTTAGCACTATTGTANCCTTCATCAACAATCTTTCTAACCTCAGCATCAATCTTTTCTTGAGTTTCCGGCCCAGCTTGCAACCCNGCCCCCGAAGGTCCNAGNTACGACTGTTGCTCNTTCATATAATCAATATTNCCCAATTTTTCTGACATACCGAACTGNGTCACCATNGCNCGCGCNATCTTNGTTATTTGTTGAATGTCCGACGATGCTCCCGACGTAACGTTTTCTGGCCCAAATGTCATTTCCTCAGCAACTTTTCCACCCATCGCCATAGCAATCTTCGACTTATATTTTGTCTTAGTGACTGACAATTGATCTCGCTCAGGCAAACTAAGAACAAGCCCGAGGGCTCGCCCTCGGGGTATGATAGTCGCTTTATGAATAGGGTCATGCTGGGGTACATGGTAACCAACGACCGCATGGCCAGCCTCATGGTAGGCAGTGAGCTTTTTTTCTTCTTCAGTCATAACCATTGATCGCCGCTCCGCTCCCATCATAACTTTATCTTTTGCGTTTTCATAATCATCCATAGTAACAAATCTTTTACCAGTCCGAGCTGCCATTAACGCGGCCTCGTTAACTAAATTGGCTAGATCTGCTCCAGAAAATCCAGGCGTACCTCTAGCAATTATACGGAGATCAACATCTGGAGATAAAACAGTCTTTTTGGCGTGAACGGCAAGTATTTTCTGTCGCCCTTGGATATCTGGGTTTGGAACTTGAACCTGCCTGTCAAAACGACCAGGCCTAAGTAGCGCGGGATCAAGCACATCAGGTCGGTTAGTTGCAGCTATTAAAATTACGCCCTCATTAGTATCAAANCCGTCCATTTCAACNAGCAACTGGTTCANCGTTTGCTCTCTTTCATCGTTACCTCCACCNTATCCAGCCCCTCTGTGNCGACCAACGGCATCTATCTCATCAATAAAAACTATACANGGNGAGTTCTTNTTCGCTTGCTCGAACATATCCCTTACTCGGCTAGCTCCGACACCGACAAACATTTCTACGAAGTCTGATCCCGATATGGTAAAAAAGGGCACTCCAGCTTCTCCAGCTATCGCACGNGCTAAAAGAGTTTTTCCCGTACCGGGTGGGCCAACTAATAACGCTCCCTTTGGAATTTTTCCGCCGAGACGACTAAATTTCTGAGGATCTCGAAGAAATTCCACTATTTCCTCAAGCTCATCCTTNGCTTCGTCTATGCCGGCCACTTCGTTAAAAGTTACCCTTCCTTGTTTTTCCGTCAACAGTTTGGCTTTTGATTTACCAAAACCCATTGCTCCGCCACGACCGCCGCCCTGCATCCTATTCATCAAGAAGACCCATACTCCTATTAAAATAATGAAAGGTAACCATAAACTGAGCGTAGTCATAAGCCCTGACTTCTCCTGCTTTATGGCTTGCACATCGATATCTGATTTCCTTAAAACACCAATTAAGTCAGTGCCAAGTGGTTGTATCACTTTGTAGCTTGTTCCATCACTGTTTCGCACATAGATTGTTTCACCGTCTAACTTCACAGAAGACACACGGCCNGANTCAATCTGCTTCATNAATTCAGAAAATGAAACTTCTCTAGAACTTTCCGAATTCATGCCATTGTTAAAAACATTAAACAACGCCACCAAAAGAAGAAAAAGAACTATCCAGAATGCTATATTTTTGGTTCCACCCACTTTTTTTCTCCTTTGCTACCTTNTTNCAGCTGACGATCTGACACGAAATCGNATTTAGCATTTTAATATTCTAGTGTTAAACATAGTCTCTAAAAATTAAAATTCAACATGTTGAAAGAAAATTTAAAAAAGAGTCAGATCCACCCAATAATTCGCCCCTNATTCCAGTACCGTAAGATAAGATTGGAACACACNNGACTTCATTTTTTTCAAATAATGCAAAACTTGATTTCAATGCNTCAACCGGNATATCCNTCCTATCTTTTATTTTTATTCCATTAATACCATTTTCCCCNAGTGGACCAACCATCGAATGATTTANCTTTGTGGGGTCAACTTCCAACGACCATTTTTTATCCCAAATAAATTTTGATTTAACTACAATTTGTCGTTTTGGAACAGCCGCAAATTCTCTAGACAAAATAATTTTTTTTCTCCTACAGTTTANAATACAACCCATTAAGCNAGCCCTGTAGTTGCCTGGTTTAGTTACAATGGAATTTAATAATCTTTTTAAACTCTCAAACCGTGGTCGGTAGATCCTACTAGATATCCATCGTAGGGAAGCTGCCAGTAATCGCAGCTGATACTCTCTGCTAAGCTCAACGAATGCTTCTTGTTCAATTTCCAAATCGCCCCACGGCATCTGTTGGACATAAACTCTGGCAAAATTTAAAACGCCTAAATTCAANGCCTCTCTTGCTCTTGACATGTGTTCAGCTAAAGNAATNAGTCTATGTGTTGTAAGACCTAAATTGGCNAACTGAGGCAACGAATTTCGTATTCTCACNCNNTGNAACCGCTCGTCAAAATTTGAGGGTTCATCAATCCAATTTACTTTCCTTATCGATAAAAAACTTCTCAAATCNTTTCTTGAAACTTTAAGCAATGGTCTGAAAATTTGCAAATTATTTATGTTCTTTGATTGTCGCATTCCTGTTAAACCATCGATGCCTGAGCCTCTTGACAGTCTAATCAACAATGTTTCAGCATTGTCNTCTAGAGTATGTCCAAANAAAACCGTNGTAAGATTCTTATCAACTGCCCAACGNGATAGTAATCGATGCCGAGCCGATCGTGCAGATCCTTGCANATTCCCATCTGGCTTTTCAAGCCATGTAAGTGTAGTATGTTTAATTGAAAGGCCGATGGAAAGTTTCTTAACATATTCACACTCAGATTTGCTCTGTGGCCTTAACTGATGATCGATTGTTGCGGATTGCAGTGTTCTGCCATTTCTTGAGGACCACTCTGCAGTTAAATAGAGCAACGCTAATGAGTCACCACCACCNGATACAGCTATTCCAATATCTCCTTTGGGAACCTCGTTCATAGCTTGAGAAAATACTGTAACNAGAGTTTCTAAGGAGAACATTTCAATTGTTCTTCAGCAATCAATACATCATCTCGGTTCTGAATGACTGTGTCCGGAAACCTAGATTTAAGTTCTTTTAGAGTTAAGCATCCTTGTTCCAGTTGACCAAGTTTTCCAAGTGAAACGGCCAAACCAAGCAATGATTTCCACGCGAAAANNCCATTTGGATCACGTGAAAACGACTCTAAATAAGAACTCGCCGCACTTTTAAAATTAATCAATTCCTCNTTAGTTTTTCCTAACCAGTAAAATGACTCAGCCGCATTCATGCTTTGAGGGTAGAGCTCATTGAAGGACTCAAAACGAGTTAACGCAGATTGAAAATCTTTTGAATTAAAACTAAGAACAGCTCTATCAAAATCTAATGTCTCGTTAGAAAACTGACCAGGCTCATCNGTAATAGGTTTAGTCTCATTGGTAATAACCTCAGGATCTAATTCAGGTATCACGTCTTGCTCTTTTAGTTCTGCCAACCTTCTATTAAATTCAGAAATCCTATGGATTGCGTCTCTAGATAAAATCTCAAGGTGGAATTCCAAAGCCTCAACACGACCAACCATTGATCTTAATTGCGCTTCCAACGCA
This sequence comes from Paracoccaceae bacterium, assembly GCA_002705045.2. GTDB lineage: Bacteria > Pseudomonadota > Alphaproteobacteria > Rhodobacterales > Rhodobacteraceae > JAYZEV01. The sequence continues at coordinate 26,346 of PAHT02000085.1, forward strand.
TCAAGTCTAAGTAAGGCAATTCCTGCATCTGCAGGAGCCAGACTGCGAACTTCTGGAGATAGAAGGCTTCCTCGTAAATCCTCTATTTGCGAACTAATTAATGAAAGTTCTAATGTCAGGGATTGAAAAACATCCTCAGCAGTTGCTTTTAACGTAAAAGTGCTCAACACAAAAACGCAACCAAGTGCAATTATTCGAGGCATTCTAACGATCAATTAACTACCCAGGCCACCAGAAACAACTGTTACTGAGCGTCTATTTTTAGACCAACACTTTTCCATTGAGCAAACCTCGATTGGTCTTTCTTTGCCATATGTAACAATACTNAACCTCGCTTCAGAAATTCCTTGGCTCACCAGATAATTCCGAACAGACGTAGCTCTTCTTGCACCAAGAGCAAGATTATATTCCCGAGTACCTTGCTCATCCGCATGACCTTCAATAGTGATGGGAACCGNACTATTTTGCTGCAGCCACTGGGCCTGAGCTTGTAAAGTCGCAATTGTTTGAGGTTGCAAACTACTTTTNTTNACTTCGAAAAGGATTGTATCCCCTACNTTTTCNGTAAAATATTCAATAGAACTCTGNGAAATCTCTCCAAACTCGTTTATAGTATCACTTCCTCCCANACTACTCACTCCNTTTTTACTNGAGCACCCATTTAGAATTAATAGTAAAGGAAAAACAATTAGCAAAATTTTTACATTCATAGTAAACATCCTTTTCAAGTCTGGATAGAGCATAAACTAGATTACCCCATTGTTCAAAATTTTATTTTTTCTTATTTCAAAAGTGGTGACCACGCTGGATCAGAAGCAAAAGAAGCCGTCCGTAGCTTTCGTAAATTCCGGCCTGTGACGTCAACGGTGTAGATTGAGGGAGCTCCAGAAGCTCCCGCCGTTTCTCTGAAAAACATTATCACACGACCATTCGGCGCCCATGTCGGTCCCTCGTCTAAAAATGAAGTTGTAAGTAGTCTCTCTTTTGATCCATCTAATCTCATGACCCCAATATGAAACTTACCTTTAGAAATCTTGGTAAATGCAACTAAATCTCCCCTAGGTGACCAAACTGGAGTAGCGTAGCGTCCCGCTCCAAAACTTATTCGTTTCGCGCTACCGCCGTTCACCGGCATTACATAGATTTGTTGGCTTCCGCCCCTATCACTCTCAAATACGATTTGTTCACCATCTGGCGAGAAACTTGGGGCTGTATCAATAGATGGATCAGTTGTTAACCTGACTCTTCGACCTGTGGCTAAATTAATCGAATAAATATCCGTATTACCATCATTCATAATCGAAAGCACCATTCTTCGACCGTCTGGGGAGAACCGTGGGGCAAAACTCATCCCTTGTATATTGTTGAACGATCTAACTCTTCGGTTATTTAAATCCATTAAATACACGCGGGGCTTTCCAGTTTCATAACTAGTATATAGGATCTGAGACGCATTGGGAGAGAACCTTGGCGCTAAAACAATAGACCGATCTGAAGTCAGAAAAACCCTATTCGCTCCATCTTGATCCATCAAAGCCAGACGTTTTTTTCGATTGTCTTTTGGACCAGACTCCGAGACGAATACTATTCTGGTATCAAAATATGGTTCCTCACCAGTAATTCGTTTATACACTTCATCGGCTACTTTATGTGAGATTCTTCTCCATTTATCCACTGTCCCGTCATATTTTATTCCATTTCCAATCTCTGTCTGGGCGACAACATCCCAAAGTCTAAATTTTACGACAATTTTTCCCCCAGTTGTAGCTGCTACTGAACCAGTTACTAAAATAGCCGAATTAATCGCTCGCCAATCTGAAAATTGAATTGGAGCATTAAAATTGGATACTCGCGATATATGAGACCGTTCAGGTATTGCCCGAAACAAACCTGTCCGAGCAAGGTCGTTAGCTATAACTTCAGCCATCTCAGATGACAAAACCTTACTAGTAGAACCCTCTCGAACGAAAGATGGTACTGCGACAAGCACGGGATCAATGACACCTTCAGTCACATTAATCGCTATAGTTGGCTTATTATCTTGACTAAAAGATATTCCGACAAAAAAATTAAAAAATATCGCACAAAAAAAACACACACAATAGAACAGTTTCATCTCGGGCTCCTACTACACTCAATTAATTTAGTTTAATCTAAAATTTATTTTTATTAAAAGCTAAATCCTTCTTCAGGATCAAATGTTATCTCAAAAGTTATTCCAGACGGATACTTTCCGGGAACGATCGGCAATGTTGCCGCTGAAATGAGCGCATTGCTAGCCTGTCGAAAAGCAATTAGGTATCTTCCTTTCGGGACTTTTGGAACTAGTGGTTTTACTCCTCCAATTATCTCTCCAAGCGAATTTACCTCAACCTCTACCTGTACAATGTATTTTTCAAAATTCGAATTCCCAGCTAGAATACCTTGTTCCCAATATTTCGCAAGCTTTTGTGCGATTGCCGCCATCATGTTATTTTTTTCCATAATTGATACTTCTGGTGCCACTTGTTCGGTACTCAATTCTATCTGACTTAATAGCATTTCAATTTGATCAATTTCCTTCTTTCGCTTCAACAACGTCGATACTCTTGGACGTTTAATTGGAGGAGTTTCAGCTTGCTTTTTCACTTTTGGTCTTGAAGGTGGAGGTAAACTCCTCTTAACTGCACCAGAAATTTCGATTGGCACGTCTTTCTTACCTTCTGGCGTTATCTTGGTTGAAGCTTCCTTTGGCGCTTCCGCTTCGGAAATCTCACTTGTTTCTAAAGCATTAACATCGGCTTTTATCGCTTTTTTTGGTGTTTCCAAAATTTTGTCAGAACTGCTTTTCGAAATCGCAACCTTATCAATTCTATCTGCTGTTCGTGGTTTGGGTTTTCTAATCACGGGCGACTCATAAGATCGCTGCTCATTTCCCTCTATTTGCTTGAGGTTTGTAATTTTGGGCAACTCGATTTTCTTTGGTTGGTCTAAAACTATAAGGTTGTTGTTAAACTCTACAGATTCAATCTCAGTTTTCGAAACAAAGCCAGTATCTTCAACTTGAAGATCAATTTTATCAACATTGTTGATTGAAATTGGAAGTGAGTTTTCGATGTCAATTTTTTGCATTAAACTCACTTTCTCATCTAGTTGAATTTCTGCTGCTAATTTCTTGACGATTAAATTAGGCGGTGCTGAAAGTTTTGCATCAAACTCAGAAGTTGAAATTATAGAGACTTTCACCGGCTTTGGCAAAGGATCAATATTAGTGTTAAGGTCCCATCCATAAAAAATCATTACAAATAAGATAGAAAAATGACCGAAACCAGAAATTAGCAGAGATTTTTGCATTACTTATGACTATATATATTTTTCATTTTTTATAAAATATTAGTTGGTATCTGTTACCAGAGAAATATTTGGAAACCCAGCTTTGCTCAAAGAACCCATAATTTTCATCACACTTTCATAATCATTCGATCCATCGGCTCTGAAGAATATTCGATCATCTTCTCTCTCCAAAGAGACCGCTTTTAATTTTAAAATCAAATCCTCAGGTTCAATCGGCGTCTCTTGCAAAATCAATTTACCAGCTGAGGTTAAAGAGAGAGTGAGCGGCTGTTCTTTTTCAGACGGCAAAGCTTTGGCATCAGTGTTTGGGAGATTTATTTCAACACCAACGGTTAACAAGGGAGCAGCTACCATAAAGATTATTAGTAATACCAGCATTACATCAACAAACGGTGTTACATTTATTTCAGACATCGGTTTATGACCGCGTCTTCTACCTCGTGCGGCTCTATGACCTTTTTGAACTGTTCCAGCTGCCATCGCCTAACACCTATTTACATTTAAATACGATCCAGCTCTCTGGATAAAATCATTGAAAATTCATCCGCAAACCCTTCTTGGTTTGCTATTATTTTTTCTGCATCACCAGATAATTTGTTATAAAATATAACCGCAGGTATCGCTGCGACCAACCCAAGAGCAGTCGCTAAAAGTGCTTCCGCAATTCCCGGCGCCACCACAGCGAGATTTGTACTTTGCTGTAGTGCAATCTGCTCAAAGGAATGTTTTATACCCCAAACTGTTCCAAAAAGTCCAACGAAAGGTGCAATTGACCCAACTGTTGCTAAAACATAAAGACCGGAAGAAAGCTTATCACTCGCCCTAGACAGCGCAACATTCATTGCTCGGTCAATTCTGGCTTGAGAACCTGCGATTAAGGCTCCATCCTTTCTATGAGATTGGCGCCACTCAATCATTCCAGCCATAAAAATTGCCTCACTATCTCCATCAGGTCTTGAACCCAACTGCTCAAACAATTCATCTAGAGGCTCGCCCGACCAAAATGCATCCTGAAATAACCTATTTTTTTGATTAGCCCTTTTAAAATCAATAAACTTTTGAATTATGATACTCCACGACCAAATCGACGAAATCATTAAGATAATCATTACAATTTTTACAGTCAGTGTGGCTCTGAAGAAGAGCGCGAGAATAGAGAAATCAATCGATTGCGTAGCAGACAATGTTTCAGCTTCCATCAAGTCCTCACTTGCACGAAATGTCGATATTATAAATTATTTTCATGTAGTATCCTTAAACAAAAACAATCACCATTTAATTTTAACTCAAGACATGATCTGAATTCAACAATTTTTGTCTGATCAGACTTGGGAGCCGTTCTGGCTTACCTTCTGACACAAAAGCAAGCCTTACTTTTGCAACAAAAATGGATTCTTTCTGTTTCAAAATTTTTTGCTCAAGCAAAATACTTGCGCCTCCAATTGTTAAGAAGTTTGTATTCACCTGAACAATGTCTCCAAAAAAAGCAGGCCTAATAAACCTTGCAGACAAACTGCTGACAACAAAAATCGAATTTTTCTTTTGTAAAGTGAGCTGATCAATACCAATGTTCTCAATTATTTTGCTTCTAGCTCGTTCAATAAACTTAAAATAATTTGCATGATAAACGGCACCAGAAAAGTCAGTATCCTCATAATATATCTCTACATTAAAGCTTTTTTTAATCATTCCACACCAAGCAAAAGGGACACTCGCGCCGCCAACCGCACCGCATGAGACTCATCTTGCGAAAAATTGGGAAGCGTTGGATCATAAGCTGCTTTAACCAAGGCTGCATAAAATGGTTTAACAACACACCTATTAGTTTTTTCTATTATCGCTATAGGACTTTCATGTTTGAAAGCATTTGGCGACCAAAGTAATATCGATTGCAACATTTGACTAACAGCAAGTGTTTGTAATGAAACTGACGCTAGTTCTGAGTCATATTTAAGTAAAACAATCACAAGGTTTATAGCACCATCCCGAGTGAACAAAAAATTACGATATTGATTAGCATCGTTTTCATCAAGGCTCTCCAACAAATGTGATAGCTCAGGTATTAATTTATTCAAATTAGGTACCGAAATCAACTCAGACCATTTTGCGCAAAAAAAAAATTAGAACATTTGCTCCTAACTCGGGATCAAAATCAGATAACTCAAGTGAACTAAGTGAAATTACTTCAGAAAACGCTAATCTCATTCCACTTAAAGACTCATCATCCACACCGAAAATGACTGGACTTAAGGGTTTCGACCAACGTGCAAAATGATATCTACCATCTCTGAGAAATAACTGAGATATTTCTATATTTTTCATTTCTCTTGCCAATCAAAAAAATCACTCTGCTTTGCAGGGCTTGGAACGGGAAGGCCCAAGTGAAGCCATGCCCTAGGTGCAAGTAATCTACCCCGAGAAGATCTTTGAATGAGAGCAGCTTGCAAAAGATACGGCTCTATTACTTCCTCAATTGCATCTCTTGACTCGGAGAGAGCAGCTGCAATTGTTTCAATTCCAACTGGTCCGCCACGAAACCCCTCTGCAAGCAGACTAAGATATCGCCGATCAGCACCATCTAGGCCAAGATTGTCTACTCCCAGGCGACTGAGTGCCTTATCTGCTAATTGCTCGGTTATTTTACCATCACCATCAACCAGGGCAAAATCTACAACTCGCCGTAGTAACCGACCGGCTATTCGCGGCGTTCCCCTAGCCCGTTTTGCGATTTCAGTAGCACCTAAAAGGTCAGCCTCCACACCAAGCAATTTAGAAGCCCTTACAACTATTTTTATCAGGTCATCCACACCATAAAACTCTAATCTTGTAGGGATACCAAACCGATCACGAAGCGGTGTAGTTAACAGGCCAAGGCGAGTAGTCGCCCCAACAAGCGTAAATCGTTCTAATTCAATTCGCACTGATCTAGCCGCAGGTCCCTCACCGATAACTATATCCAGCGCATAATCCTCCATAGCAGGGTAAAGTACTTCTTCAACTGCAGGGTTTAATCGATGAATTTCGTCAATAAATAAAACATCCCTTTTTTCTAAGTTAGTCAAAATTGCTGCTAGGTCACCAGCTTTTGCTAACACAGGACCAGAAGTTAGACGAAAGTTCACACCCAACTCGCGAGCCATTATCTTAGCCAAAGTTGTTTTTCCAAGACCAGGGGGGCCATAAAATAGCACATGATCCATGGAATCTTCTCTCTGCCGAGCTGCCTCAATAAAAACCGATAGATTTGCTCGAGCTTCAGTTTGTCCGATAAAGTCATTAAGCGTTTCAGGCCGCAGTGCAGGATCTCTGTCTTCAGCATGCTCGTTTGGACTCAAATTATGATTTTTTTTATTCATAACCTATGCTTTCGGTGACAAGTTTTGAAGGGCTAATTTAATTAATTCCTGAAGTTCAACCGTTTTTGGATTGTCGTTTAGCACATTGCTCAAGGCTAAGGCCGCATCGTATGATGCATAGCCCAAGTTAGTCAAAGCAGACAAGGCTTCTGGCTGCAAGTGACTTGGATATGTATCAAACTTTTCACTCGACTCAATTATGGTTTTTTCCAACTCTTTATTGCTTTCTGCAAACGTTTCTGTATCAGAAAAATTCTGCATTTTAACTACTTCTGAACCAAAACTCGGCTCAGGCTCTAGCGCAATTAAAGAAGCCACTTTATCTTTCAACTCAACAACTATCCTTTGAGCAATTTTTGGCCCAATTCCTGGCGCTGCTTTTATGGCGGTTGAGTCACCAGTCAGAATAGACCTGGAAAGCAAATTTATTTGCAATGTTCCAAGAATTTTCAAGGCTGCTTTAGAACCAACGCCCTGAACACCCGTTAACAACCGATACCATTCACGCTCGTGGCGTGTAGAGAACCCAACTAACTGTAGTAGGTCCTCTCGCACGATTAACTCCGTGTAAATCGATATTCTATCTCCACTGGTTGGTATTTTAGTTAATGTTAACTCAGAGACAAATACCTCATATCCAATACCATGAACATCAATTAAAATATGATCAGTTCCCTTATAACTTACTATTCCTGTAACTTTACTAATCATGTTTGAAGCTTACCCCTCGAAAGCGCTAATTTAACTCGTTGGTTATAATTCCCTTGGTACGCGTGGCAGAGAGCAATTCCCAAAGCGTCCGCTGCATCATGACCATTAACTACTACTGAAGGTAACTGCATTTTAATCATATGCATCATTTGCGATTTATCTGCATGACCAGCGCCCACGACCGTTTTTTTAACAGTATTCGGTGCATATTCAGAAACGGACAACCCAGCCTCAGCGGGCGCCAACAAAGCAACTCCGCGAGCTTGACCTAATTTGAGCGTTCCAGCGCCGTCATTATTCACAAATGTATTTTCAACTGCGGCGCATGTAGGCTTGTGCAGCACTATAACATTTTTGAGTTGAGTAAAGATTTGAAACAATCTAATAGCTAATTCCTCTGAAGCTGTGGAAGTACAGACTCCATTCCCAACATGTCGGATTTGGCTACCATTTACCTCTATTACTCCCCAGCCTGTTCGCCGAAGACCAGGATCAATTCCAATTACACGCATTAGCCAAAAAACTCTTTTTTTGCAGAAATTTCACAACCTTCTAGATACTACCTTTATTCATGCGATGATCACAGTCAACAAATACTCACAGGACGTCCCTTATTTCCGATACATTACTATTGTGGTCCACTGGTCAAGCCGTTTTAAAAAAAGTCTCAAGAATCCATTTTCATAATAGTAACGTTCAACTCTCGTTACTTGTACATTAAGTATACCAGAAAGTATTATTATCCCATTTTTTTTTGTATATTTAGCCATATTTGGAGCTAAACGGCATAACGGGTTGGCCAAAATATTTGCAAAGATTAAATCAAAAGGACCTCTATTTAAAATAGATAGGTTATTGAAGCCATTGGATTTAACCAAAAATATCTTCGAATTAAATCCGTTAACCTGAAAGTTATATCTTGCAGTTTCAACCGCTACCTCATCTGTATCACATGCTAATACTCGGGCATTGTAAACACTTGCTGCTGCCATAGCTAACACTCCAGTCCCACATCCAATATCAGCAATATTCCAAAAAAAATAATTATTCTTTTTTAATTGCTCTAACGCTAATAAACAACCCACTGTCGTCGCGTGATGACCTGTTCCAAATGCCATCGCAGCCTCGATCCTCAATCCACTTAAGTTTAAAGGAACAGTATCTCTGTAATGATTTCCATAAACTAAAAAACGTCCTGCACGCACTGGTTTAAGATCCCTTTGCACATGAGAAATCCAATCTTTATTGGCAATTTTGGAAATAACGAATTCAATTTCATGAACAACTTCTAAAATTTTTATTTCCAACGAATTTGGCTTTTTTGAAAAAAATGCTGCTAACTCCCACGACCCTTCATCACCTTCGATTTCCAAAATACCGACTCCAAGAGGCGAAGGACTCATTCTTTCCAATGATGAAGCAATGACATTAGCTTTGTTTTCACTAGATACCTTTACAAATGCTGTAAAATTACTCATCGCTGTCGAAAATACTTTTGAAAAGTAATCTGGAAAAAATTTCGAAAAAGCCTACTATCAAAGACAAACGCCTGTACCACCAATACCACAATAACCGTTTGGGTTTTTGGCAAGATATTGCTGATGATATAGTTCGGCATAATAGAATTCCTTGGCTGGTAATATCTCAGTCGTAATTTTACCGAAGCCTGCCAATTTCAATCGCGTTTCAAATAATCTTTTCGTATTATTTGCAAGTTCGTAATCCTTTTCAAAATAAGTATAAATGCCACTCCGATATTGACTACCAATATCATTGCCCTGTCTCATTCCTTGGGTCGGATTATGTCCTTGCCAAAACGCTTTTAATATACTGTCAACGCTCAATAAGTCTGGATTATAATGAACTAGAACTACCTCGTTATGACCAGTAGCCAGCGAGCAAACATCCTGATACGTTGGATTAGGAGTTTGCCCACCTGAATAGCCCACCGCCGTCATTTCAACTCCGTTCATATTCCAAAATAATTTTTCAACTCCCCAGAAACAACCCATCCCGAGCATAATTTTTTTAGTGCCGGACGGGAATGGACCTTTAAGGGGTTTATCAAAAAGGACATGTTTATTGTCTTGAACAGAACCGAATGAACCTATATCTAATTTCCTTCGTTCCCTGAGTAACGAAAACATAATAAACTCCTATTTTAAAATTAACGTTAAATTGTGGTCTGTGGATATCAAACAGTAGATTTTAAGTTATGCTACAGTTTCTTTATTCTACTTTACAACATTTCTATCTCTTAGCCCTAATTCCTAAATTCAATTACCAAATTTATCGTATTTGCTTTTTTGCCTCACCGCAATATCGATGCATACTTAACCGATAAACAAAAAGTTACACCAAAGTTAGTTTTTAGCGTAAAATTCTACAACTAAATTTGGTTCCATTATTACAGGAAATGGAACATCGCTGACAGACGGGATCCTAACAAATGTAGCTGACATTTTTGAGTGATCTACAGATACATATTCGGGTACATCTCTCTCAGCCAACGCTATTGCCTCTAAAACAAGAGGTATCTGTTTAGACTTCTCCCTAACCTCAACAGTATCTCCCTCGTTGAGGCGATAGGACGCAATATTAACTTTTCTTCCGTTTACTCGTATGTGGCCGTGATTTATGAACTGCCTGGCCGCGAATATCGTTGGCACAAATTTGGCTCGGTAGATCAAGGCGTCTAATCGACTTTCCAGAAGACCTACCAGTTTCTCACCAGTGTCGCCCCTTATACGTTCAGCTTCAGCGAATATTCTTCTAAATTGCTTTTCAGTTAAATCGCCATAATAACCCTTAAGCTTTTGTTTTGCCCGCAACTGTATTCCAAAATCAGAGAGCTTTGCCTTTCGCCTTTGCCCGTGCTGTCCCGGCCCATACTCTCGACGGTTCACAGGCGACTTCGGCCTACCCCAAATATTCTCTCCCATTCTACGATCGATTTTATGCTTGGCAGCAGTGCGTTTTGTCACAGCTGGATCCTTTCACAATTTGAAAGGTGCTTTCCTCTTCCAATCTCTTGAACGACAGGCTCCTTCTTACGAAGTCCACAAACACCAAAGTTAAAAAATTGTTTTAATACCGAGCTACATCTAAAGTCAATGCAAATATATCGAATAAAGCAATTATTCTAATTTAAATTATTCAACTAATAACTCATTATAGCTTTAACTTTTATCTCACCTTGATATACTCTAACAGTCAATCAACTAACCCGAGAAGTAAGAGTCCAATTATAAATTTAGTCAAGCTGTGTGTGGGTGCGAAGACTGTTTCAGATTTGATTCAGTGGCAAAACTTAAAACAAAGAAACCCTACCGTTAATGCAAATAGAAAAATCGTTCACGTTACAAGAATGTGGCCAAAACGCGAGAAAGAACTTTTGGATGGAGGTTCGCTATATTGGGTTTTTAAAGGCTTAATTCTTGCCAGACAAGAAATCTTAGGTTTCGAAAAGGTGGTAGGTGCAGACGAAATTAAAAGATGCGGAATAGTGCTATCTGAGCAAATTATTAAAACTGCTCCAAAACCTAAAAGAGCTTTTCAAGGTTGGCGCTATTTGACAACAGCGCAGGCCCCAAAAGACTTTGAGGAATTTTCAGCTACTGACATAGAACTTCCAAATTCATTACAATTAGAACTCTCTAAACTTGGTGTCTTGTAAAACGCGAATTTTTTCGTCATTCATCGACATCATACCAGTCAGCTGCTTTAACGTTTGATATTTACTTAAAGGCCACTTAGTGACATGAGACAAGTACAGTGTAGCTTGACTACGAAGAACAGGCTCCTCACCAATGACTTTTAAATGATTTGCCTCGAGAGTCTTGCCTGACGATGTGATATCAGCGATCGCATCTGCGCGATCACTGTGAATCGCACCTTCTGTAGCACCTTGACTATCTATTAATTGATAATCCGCTACACCCATTCTACGCAGATAGGACCTCATTAAGTTATGATACTTCGTCGCGATACGTAATCTGAAACCATTCTTCCTTCGAAAGTTAATAGCCACAGCATCAAAATCATCAATTGAGTCAACATCAACCCAAAAGTTTGGAACAGCCAAAACAAGGTCAGCCTTACCAAAATTTAATAGCTTAAGTTCAATAAGTATTTCTCTCCAACTTGGAATTTTCTCTCTCACCAAATCTTGTCCAGTAACGCCTAAATCAATTCTTCCTGTTGCTAACTCTTTAGGTATTTCACTCGCAGAAATTAATAAGATTTCGATATTCGTTGTTCCTGAAATCTTTGCCGAGTATTCCCTTGATATTTTTGAAGTATTTATTTCGATTCCTTGCCTGGCAAACCAATCAATTGTCAGATCCATAAGCCGACCTTTCGAAGGGATAGCTAATTTTAATTTTTCCATTATGCGTCACCATTAAGAAAAGATAATATTTCTGGTCGAATTATACCACCAACCGCCGGTATTTTTTTCCCTTTGCCTAAAATACTCGTTAAAGCATCATAACGACCTCCTTGCGCAACGGGGGGAAGAAACGATGCCCCCTTAACACTACTTATGAAAATAAATCCATCATAATACTCTAAACTCGTTCGAGTTAAATTAGCCACAAAATTCAATTCATTCACATTCACACCAAGTTCTGTCATCGACTGAATTCGACGGGCCAAATTATCACAAACTTCAACTATCTCACTTCCGAGATGAAAAAATTCTGTAAGATTTTTTGGTGCATCCACTAGTGAACTTTGTAACGTTTGAATTTTTTCAATCAGCAATACCGCTGACTTAGATATTGGTTTCTTTGACTCTGCCCTCATCAAATCCTTCGATCGAGCTATAATTTCATCGATGGATCTTTTACCCATAATTGGACCATTCTCTTTAATATAGTCTTCAGCTTTTTCATTCGCTACTGCCCGAAAAAGCATTGCCTTTGGGTCGGTAATACTATCACCAGTTGATAATTGAGATAATAGTTGCTTAAATCTGGCAGGTCGCCACAAATGTCGGAGTAGAAGTCGCCTTTTAGTATCCGAAATATCCAAGCACTTCACTATCGCCCGAATAATACCCATATCACCCAAATCTGTATGTAACTCTATTCCTTTCAAACTTCTGTAAAACAGTTCAAATACTTGTGCGTCAGCTTTCCAAGCCTCTATTTCATGAAAATATTCAAACCCAACTTGGTGATACTCGGACGGTTTTTTACTTTCATGGGGCTGAGACCGCCAAACAGATCCAGAATATGAATACTTAGCCTCCTTTTTTTTTGTTGCAATATGCAATTGCACAATTGGTACCGTAAAGTCAGGCCGTAATATCTTCTTACTACCAAAAGTATCAGTTGCTGTGTATGCGCGATTTCGAATATCTTCGCCATATAAATCAATCAAAACATTTGAATCGAGCAGCGCAGGAAGATGCAGCTCCAAAGCTCCAGCTTCTTCAAACACACGCAATAAAGCTGCTATTTTTTCTCGCAATTTGACTTGACCGATATTATTATAGAAATCCAATTGTAAATCTGGATTCCTGACCTTACTACTCACTACCGCGACCTAATATTTTTTTTACTGCTTTTACCATGGTCTCTCTTTTCTCTTCAATTTGAGCTGGTCGTTCTTTCCACTCCTGGTTAGTTTTTATTTCTTTAGAGAGTACTGATCCCAACTTCAAATCCTTCAATTGAACTATTCCTCTGGAAACCTCGTCAGAACCCATTATTATAGCAATTGGACTATTTCGCTGATCTGCATATTTTAATTGCCTACCAATATCCTTTGGGTTTCCTAAAAACATTTCTGCACGAATATTGTTACGCCTCAACTCATGAGTCATCGCCTGATAGTCAGAAATTAAGGTTTTATCCATGACTGTGACAAGAACTGGACCTACATCGAAGTTCTCAGAAGAGCTAAAGTCTCTTAAAGCAACGAGCAACCGATCAACACCAATTGAAACCCCTGTTGCGGGAACTGATTGCCCCGTGAACCTTCTAATCAAGTCATCATAACGACCACCGCCCGCTACTGATCCAACTTGACGTTTAATGCCTTTTTCGTCAAAGAAAGTGGATGTCAATTCGGCCTCAAAAACCGGACCAGTGTAATACCCTAACCCCCGAACGACGGTAGGATCAACTTTGATTTTTTTAATGCTAAATCCACTTACATCGCAAAAACAACATATTTGTTCGAGTTCATCAACCCCGGTTACTCCAGTTTTAGAGTCCTTAACTAATTCTTTCAAGTTCGTTAATGTTTGTTGCTGGCTACTTCCATCCGACCCAAGAAAAGCACTTACCAATTCAACCTGCGATTCTGAAAGCTCAGCGCCTACTGAAAAGTCGCCACTTTCATCTTCTCTACCTCTACCCAGTAGCTGCTCAACGCCTTCAAGTCCCAAGCGATCTAACTTATCGATTGCTCGCAGAACTATCCCTTTTTTTTTAACTAAACCTTCAGCCATGTGAGAATCATGTAGACCAATGGTTTCTAAAATACCATCTAAAATTTTGCGATTATTTATCTTAACTATGTAACCACCGACAGGCACTCCAAGGTTTTCAATTATATCAGAAAGCATCATACAGATTTCAGCATCTGCAGTCACACTTGGAACACCAACACTATCAGCATCACACTGATAAAATTGTTTAAATCGTCCCGGTCCCGGTTTTTCATTTCGCCAAACTGGTCCCATTGCAAACCTCCGATAAGGCAACGTCAAATTATTCTTATATTGTGAATAAAACCTGGCCAACGGAGCAGTCAAATCATACCTTAATGCCAACCACTTTTCTTCCTCATCTTGCCAAGAAAAGACCCCTTCATTCGGACGGTCTATGTCCGGAAGAAACTTTCCCAATGCTTCGACGGTCTCAACGGCTGAAGTCTCGAGCAAATCAAAACCATAGTGATAGTAGATTTCGCTTATGGACCGCAGCATTACATCTCGATTAATTACATCTAATCCCTGGTAATCACGAAAGCCCTTTGGCTGAAGGGCTTTTGGTCGGACGGGTTTCTTTTGTTTATTTTTCATACTTGTTTCTATAATTAAAAAATTGATTATAGGATTAAAAGTGAGTTCTAACCTAAAATATTCGTTTTATACTAGTGTTAATTAAACTTTCCCCTAAAAAATTTAAGTGGCTCAAGATCACTTTTATTGCACGAAGTTACCAAACCTAAAATTATTGAATGGTCGCCCCCATCATATACTTGATGCAACTGACATTCAAAAACAGCAAGAGCATTCTTGATAATGGGAACGCCAATATTGCTTAAGTGATAATCAATTTCCATAAATGGCTCTTTATTTTGTGAAAAGCTTAACGCGATGCTTTCTTGGCCCTTCGACAAAATATTGATGGCATAATTTTTAGAACTTGTCATAGCGGAGTGTTTTTTTGACTCCTTGGAAAGTGACCACAGTACCATCGGCGGCTTTAATGATACAGAAGAAAAACTGTTAGCTGTAACTCCGAGCATGACTTCATTTTTAGCGGTTGTTACTACCGTAACTCCAGTTAGAAAACATCCCATTGCTGATCTAAATTCAGTATTAGTCATTGATTTTATATATTCACAATGCTTAGAAGTATCATAGTCATAAGGTTCACCTATTATAGCCGAGCGCAGCAAAGGATGTATTGCCATGGATAATCTAGAAAGTCGAGTGACAGATTTAGAAATCCAATTAAGCCATCAAGAAAAAATGCTGGACGAATTAAATTTCGTCTTAATTAGCCAACAAGAAAAATTGGAAAAAGTTCAGAAAATCAATCACTTGATAGTTAGTAGACTGCAGCAATTAACCGATAATGATATTAATGCATTATCAACTGATTTGTTTTAAAAACCAGCTCACTACTTTAGATAGAGCTCCTGTTATCCATTCGTTCTATGTGGGCCACCCCTTCAATATGCTTTATTGCGCCAATTATATCAGAAGAAATCAAATAGGTATTTGGCAATTCAATTTCTACATCACCCTCAAACCGGTCGTCAATCACTACCACATTCACCGGAACTTTGGCCATATCATCCGTCGAAGAACCAAGTAATCTCTTCGCCAACGCATTAACCGCGTTTACAGATTCAACAAAAATTCTAAACCCATTCGCATTAGATTTTTCAATTATTCTTTCTATCGGCTGAGCATTCTTAAGTAAAAGCTTTAATTGGTCTCCTTCAAATTTTACCTCGCACAACAAAACTAGTGTTCTCCCAATTTCAAACATCGCACGACTTCGCTCAAGAACATCAGAAAAGACCGTTACTTCAAAAATGCCACCAGGGTCTGAAAATTGAACGAAGGCAAAACGGTTGCCTCTAGCAGATTGCCGTTCCTGTTTGCCACTAACAACTCCAACGATATTAACTATGGTAGGTACTTCGGAGCCATCCTTTTGCAATGTTGAAAAAATTTGAAAATTTTCCTCTTGTAGGTATGGCTTATACTCATCAATAGGGTGCCCAGATAAATATAAACCTACTGATTGATACTCCTGACTGAGCTTCTCGGTAAACATCCAGTCGTCTGTAACCTCAAGTATAGGATTAGGAACTGATTCTGCGATTGAACCAAACAAATTGCTTTGACCCGACAATGTTTCATCAAATACGGCTCCAGAGAAAGCGACAAGTTGCTCAATCGAAAGAAATAGAACCTTTCGATTTTTATTAAGACAATCAAGCGCTCCAGCTCTAATCAACATTTCGAGAGGCCTTTTACCCACTTTTCTCAAGTCAACCCGTCGGGCAAAGTCGAAAATATCGATAAAGTCACCTTTAGCACTTCGAATATTTACAATCCGCTCAACGACACCGATACCAACATTCTTTAACGCACCCAGCGCATAAAAAAGCTTTCCGTCAAAAACAGAAAAATATGCATTAGACTTATTAATACATGGCGAATTTAATTGAAGGCCAAGATTATCTATTTCTTGCTTATATATATTCAATTTTTCGGTAAGATGAATATCACAATTCATTACAGCGGCCATGAACTCTACAGGATAATTTGCTTTCAACCAAGCCGTTTGATAACTGAGGACTGCATAAGCAGCAGCATGAGATTTATTAAAACCATAATTCGCAAACTTCTCTAACAAATCCCAAACTTTTGTTGCTGTTTTTTTGTCAACATTTTTCTTAAGTGCACCTTTTAGGAAATTTGGTTTCTCAGCATCCATCGCCTTTTTAATTTTTTTCCCCATAGCCCGACGCAGCAAATCAGCACCACCAAGACTATAACCACCCATTTTTCGCGCAATTTCCATTACCTGTTCTTGGTACACAATAATACCTTGGGTTTCATCCAGAATGTCATCAATTAAAGGATGAATACTTTCTCTTTCTTCCTCTCCATTTTTAACTGAGCAAAATTTTGGTATGTTTTCCATTGGCCCAGGACGGTATAAAGCTACAAGAGCTATTATATCCTCTATACAAGTTGGCTTTAACTGACTAAGTGCATCCCTCATTCCAGAACTTTCAACTTGAAATACAGCTATGGTTTTCGCCTGTGCATAAAGTTTAAAAGTTTTGGGATCATCTAACGGTATCAGACTTATATCGATATTAACTCCACGTGAGACTAAAAGATCAACAGCATTTTTAACGATTGTAAGTGTCTTTAAACCTAAAAAATCAAATTTGACTAAACCTGCCTGCTCAACCCATTTCATATTGAATTGAGTGGCTGGCATATCTGATCGGGTATCACGATAAAGTGGAACCAATTCATCAAGAGCTCGATCGGCAATTACGACTCCCGCAGCATGAGTGGCCGCGTTTCGAAGTAATCCTTCCACTTTTTCTGCATAATCAAGCATACGAGCAACGACTTCACTCTTGTCTCTCTCTTCCAAAAGCTTTGGTTCATCTTTTAAGGCCTGTGCAATTGTCACTGGCCTTGTAGCCTCTACCGGAACCATCTTTGCGAGTTTATCAACATGGCCATAAGGTATCTGAAGTACACGACCAATATCTCTGATTGCTGCCTTTGATAAAAGTGCACCAAAAGTTATTATTTGAGCAACCTTATCTTTTCCATACTTCCCTTGCACATAACTTATTACTTCCTCACGCCTATCCATGCAAAAATCTATATCAAAATCAGGCATAGATATGCGCTCTGGATTTAAGAAACGCTCAAACAATAAAGAATAACGAATCGGATCAAGGTCTGTAATGGTAAGAGCATAAGCAACTAAACTTCCGGCGCCAGAACCTCTTCCCGGACCCACCGGAATTCCTTGCGCTTTAGCCCACTTTATAAAATCGGCTACAATTAAAAAATATCCAGGAAACCCCATATCATCGATTACACTCAATTCAAAATCTAACCGCTCATAATATTTTTCAACACTTGTTGCGTGAGGTATATTTTCCAATCTATGTTTCAGACCAGTCTTAGCCTGTTTTTTTAACTCTTCTACCTCATTCTTTGCATATCGAGGCAAAATTGGCTGACGAGTCTCTGCCTTAACCGAACACCTTTGAGCAATCTCTACTGTATTTGTGATTGCTTCAGGCAAATCACAGAAAAGCTCTTTCATCTCGTCAGCAGACTTAAAATAGTGCTGATTAGTTAATC
The DNA here is from genome assembly GCA_002705045.2 of Paracoccaceae bacterium. Classification (GTDB taxonomy): domain Bacteria; phylum Pseudomonadota; class Alphaproteobacteria; order Rhodobacterales; family Rhodobacteraceae; genus JAYZEV01. The sequence continues at coordinate 44,346 of PAHT02000085.1, forward strand.
TTCTTCGCGGAGCTTTCTGATCAAGGTATGAGCCCGTCGAGATACAGAGCAATGCATCGTGAGCTTCGTACATCGCCGGATCGGTAAAATAAACATCATTTGTAGCCACTATCGGGATATTTTTTTTAAGAGCTAATTCAAGAAATGTTGGCTCAGTTGCGGCCTCTTCCGTTGTTTTTATTTCTCTAACAGTTGGATGCCGTTGTAACTCCAAATAAAACCTATCACCAAAAATTTTTAGAAACCTATCGGTTAATAGTTCAACTGATTTACTATTTGAGTATAAAAGTTCGTGACCCAAAGGCCCAACGGTTCCACCACTTAGGCAAATCAAACCATCTCCATAAACTTCGAGATCACCGAATTTAATATACGGGTCACTATGATCATATTCGAGGTAACCAATAGACGAAAGTTTCATAAGGTTTTGATAACCAACCTTATTCTTAGCTAAAAGCACGATTGGTTTAGGCTTCAGATTTTTCTTACTTTCGTCATACAGTAAATCAAGTTGACAACCAATTATTGGTTGAATGCTATTATTCGATAATAACTCTGATAATTCTAGCGCGGCAAACATATTACCTGTATCAGTGATAGCTACTGCAGGCATACCATTATCAATACAAAGCTCAGGTAACTTTTGTGTCGTGATAGCTCCTTCCAAGAGAGAATAGGAGCTATGCAAATGCAAATGAACAAAGTCTGAAGCTGATAGTTCTTGATTTTTTATCATAGTGCTTAATCGTAATGCTTCGAGTCTAGATTTACAACGTGTTTCAACGCTTGATTTATCAAAACTATCAAACCTCTCTATTAGTTTATTTATTTAATTGTCAAACCACTTGATTGGTATGGAGTGTAGCTTATCTGAAATCCAAGAAGTTTTCTATCTTCGCTTATCAGGTCTATTCCACCGTATCGTTTGTACGGTGCAATGATGCAAGTTTAAAGGCAGATTGTTTGTTCCATTTCACCGTCTCTCAAAGAACTCCTCTTCTCCAACACCGTTCATAGTCAGACTATCAATATTTTCTCTATGAAACAATATTTGAACTCAAGATAAAAAAAAGACATGTAACCAGATTGCAGATGAATTAAATAGACAAGGATATCTATCTGCAAGAGGTAAAGTATTTACGG
>PAHT02000061.1 GCA_002705045.2 Paracoccaceae bacterium
TTGGGCAGCTAGCATGAAGCCAGACCAGGGCGAATGATCTCACCCTTTCCCTACACATCCGAAGATAACATTTAACTCTAAACCTATAGTGGTTGCCAGTTTGTAATACTTAATCTGTGGAGGTCTTTGATAATAACTATGGATAGTAGGGTGGGTGATCAGGCATGGGTAGAGTTAACAGTTACATGAGGTCACTTGCTCTGTACTAGTAACAGTTATTTTACTGGGAAGGAACTGTGAAAGAATTTGTGTCTGTTGACACGGACTCTGTAATACCTAAATTGTTGTTATTGCTTATGTACAGTTTGCAGTTGGTGCATTTGTAAGGCAACAATTGCTTCTCAGCCGCACCAAGATTTATTCTTTCCGATATTGTTGGGTGCTTCGATACGCAGCCTTTTTATAAGGCTATAAAGCATTTCCTATTTTTACTGTCGATCGATTGTTGATTTGCCGACCGAAAACCATCGGCAAAATACGTCGACAATGTCGGTATTCTCGACAGTTGCCCGACAGTTTTTGGCAATCAAAAAATTTTTAAACCTGTCTGTTCCAACTGAACAACTTTTTAAATGTATTTATTACTACGCCGTCTTTAGTTCTTAATTACATTCTAGTTTAACATCAATTGGATTTGGCACCAATTCCATCGATGCGCCAGTGTAGGCGTCCACTCCAACGCCAATAACTCCTCCGAGGATCGCATTACCTGCCATTGAAGCCGCACCAGCATTGGCTACTTGATTAGTAACATTTACCTTGAGTGTATTACAGCCTTTCTTTGAAATAATGACGTTGAGTTCTGAGTTTCTTTTCATTTTAAGACCACATGGAGTGCTTGAGCACATCATATTGTTTGAAGTTTCAACTTTGGCGCCCGAGGGATCGGTTTTTATTTCAAGGACCTCTGTTGTTCCTCGGGTTATGCTTCCACAGCTGGAAAATAGAAACAGTATTAAAATACTTATTAGTCTCATACGTTTAATCCCTTTTAAAAATTTATTATCAAAATGGTATTATATAGAAATAGTTGAGTCAAAATGATTCTGATAATTATTAGTTTGAGTAGCCCTATTGAGCATAACTAAGCCAATAAAGATGGCAAGAAAAGAAAAGCCCAAGAGTTTATTTCTCAAATTAATGAAATGCCTTATGATGAACCAAACTCTAAAATTGACAACATCATGTGGGGCTTTTGGAACGTAAAGTCTAATAGCATGTTTATAGATGAATTTAAAAACACGCTTTTAGATCTTGGTCTGGAACAAAATTAGGACTGTTCTGTTATTCTAATGATACCTCGTTTTAGATGAGAAGTATCCAAATGCTATAAAAACTACGACCACAATCAACGTAAGAGTAGCTTTGGTCATCTTAGCATCCAATTTAACGCCCAATCCAAACTATCTTTGCAAAAAGGATGATTTGTTTACGGTTGTTCTTATGAGATATTTCTTGATATCACTAGAATTTCGTCTAAACATTAAGTCTGTTTTGTGAGCTAAAGCGAGTGCACACTTTTAAAGAGTCTGGAAATGGTACAAAAAAATGTTATGCTCGTCAAAGCGGGAACAACATATCTTGGTGGTCAAGGTGTCACCTACAGTTCCGGTGTATCAAGAAAAACAACTGGTTCTGAAAAGGTATGCATGAATCTATTACCAATGCCACCAGGTGTTCACTCAATTCCTCATATACATAAGGATATTGAAACAATCGCATATCTCTTAGAGGGGGAGTGTACTTTATTTCATGGTGATAAATTAGAAAATCAAACATTAGTTAAAAAAGGAGAGCAAATATTTATTCCTGAAAATGTTCCTCATGCTCCTTTTAATCAAAGTTGTAACGAATGTATTTGGGTTGTCGTCCACTCATCAGGAGATGACCAAGACCAACTTGTTTCTATGCCTGAATTAACAAAAGAACTCGACAAGCATAAATAAGACTAGGCCTCATCCCTTTGCCCCATATAGCCGCTTTTTCAATCCAAGGGAGTCATTCCTACTAAAAACGTGTTAAAAGAGTATAAGTGTATTTAAAAGTTTGAAAGAGCATGTGACGACACATTGTATCAAGTACGTAATATTTCAGAAAATCCAGTTTCTTATTAGAGTGTTTAAAGGCTACACCTCAAGCTCGAGAATAAATCGATTGTAGGTGACAGTTAAGCTTCCAAGTCTGTCATTCGAACATTTAAGGAATATTTATTAAAAGTTAACTATTGACTTATTAGTACAAAATATGAACTAAATATAGTAAATATTAGTAAGCAGAGAATAAATCGGAGCAAGTTGTATGAAAGTTTTAATCGGAAGTTTTATGTTTTGTATGTTTTTTGTCCTAACGGCTTTTGGTGATGATAAACCACAGACGAATTGGGGAGCGGTTCTCAAAGTTCCTGTTGAACAAAGTCACGCTATTGACCAAGTATTAATTAATTGGGGAAATTGGATAAAGGAAACACATCCGTTAGACGCTGATGACAAGAACAATCTTGAGTATCTCTCCATAACAAAAGGAGAGCCAATCGGAGGCCATATATATTATGTAATTGTTGAAGTTTACCCGACAAATGCAGGTCTTATGGATCACCAAAGGATTTATGGTGAGACAAGTGGAACTGAGAAGTATAAAGATGTGTTTTCTAAATTGCGATCAGTTGCTGGTCCATACTTTGTCGGTGGGGCAACGCAACGGTACTCAGTATACAAATTAGTTCCATCAAAACAGCATTGAGTATAATTGAGAAAACTAATAAGCTTTTTGATAAAGCTTCTTAGATCGAGTGATAGGAGCAGAATTTTCTTGTGAAAGCGCAAATATGATTGTTGGTTTGATGTTTATAGGGTTCGGACACAGAACTGTTCAAGATTATCTGTTGGTTGTCTTTAATAAATGGATGCTAACGATTTCGACATACTTTTTACCTAAACCCCCATATTTGTTCTCCTCGATAACCGGATGCTTTACCAATATACTCACCTGCAATTTTTGTCCATTGACCATGAAACTTTTGACAAGCCTCGTAAGCATTTTTATCCTTATAAATCCAAATAAGAGAAACACGAAGCAAATCATTTTCTTCATTAACCAAACTAGCTGACTGGCTTAATTGTCCATTTTCTTTAAGGTAATTGATTGCTTTAGGAGAATAAAAAGTAATATATTTCTCGTACCATAAATCGTATTGTACTCTAGACGGAAAACTCAATAATACGACGCTGATAAAGTTATTCGACTGTTCTTCACTCATAATCATTTACACCATACCCCATCAGTACATTAAATAAATATAAAACAAAGTTTTTTCCTAAGTAGTAACAAGATTGACTTGGGTTTGACACACTTATTAACGTTACTTATCAACTGTAAATTAGCAACAGTAAGAATTTACTATTACAAGGTCCGTGTCAACAGGCACAATATCTTTGACAGTAAAATAATTGTTAGTAGTCTCGGTCGGTTATCTGGAGTTGCGTGTTAACAATGCTACCGAGTAACCTATTTTTATGTGCAATTAACATTCTTCCTGCCAAAATGCCTTTTTCACGTCAACTACTTCACTTAAAATATTGTTTTTATTAACATTTGAAAATAAGCTATCGCAATGTGTCGGTATCGCTTTTTGGGTAAATTAAATTAATTACTTATTAACTGGGCACCTTAAGTTGATAAATTCTTTTAGGTTATTTGTAAATCGTTACAAGTCAATTCTAAAAAGGAGTGGTTAAAAAGTGGGTAAAGTAGCATTGCAACTGCTGAAACTAAAACTTCTAATTATTTAGTAAAAAAGTTCTAGATATTTAAATTATCTGGTTATAAACCCAACCAGCTGAAATAAACGGCTCCATCACCAAAATTAACAAAAACTCTACCTTTATAAAATTGTACCTTTATAAGTTTTAGCTAAAACATAGCCGATCGTAGCAAATGAAACTAATACAATACTATTTAGTTGTAAGGAGTAAGCGTAAATTTTAACTCGTTATGATAAAAACCAATTTCAATCATGAGCAACAAAAGTTTTAAAAAAGTTACTCATCTTTCATATCGACATGAAGAACTACAACACCTCTATCAGCGTTTTGTATCACTGGATTCTCTTCATCTGTAGGAATACCGTTAAGAATTTTTTGACAATTCACAAATGCTTTTTCATCCCGATACGCATAATAAACGCCTAATCTAAATTTTCCCTGTTTATTCCAAATTTGTGTTACTGTGAATGATAACAGACCTGCCTCTTTAAACTTTGGGCCTAATGTCTCGCTTACAGACTCCATCTGCTTGATCATTGCTTCCATATGAAATTTTGATTGAAAATCAATTTGGTTATAACTCATTAATTTTGCTTCCATTTATCACTCCACAATATTGTAAGATTATTTTAAACAAATACTGNACACAAATCACCTGCANTGCAAAAGATTTAGTNAGATTGAAAATNAAGTTGNAAAGNACCATATNAGATCAAAGGTATTNTTCTCATTAATATCACTTTTGTTTAGGATAAAATANAAAAAAATGTTAAATAAATCACTATGAAAACANGTAACCAATATTACGATGAAAAACATATTGAGTTCTTAGAAAAACTTTGGGGGGATGGATACTTGTCACCCGGAGGGTGTCAAGAAGTCAACCGGTTGTTGTCAAAAATTGATTTATCAAATAAATTAGTTCTTGATATCGGGTGTGGTAGTGGAGGTATCACAACAAGTTTGGTGACCGACTATAACGCAGAACAAGTAATTGGTATTGATGTAGAGCACGATGTTTGTGCAGCATCTATTGCGCGGGTGGAGAAACTTGGCCTCGAAAACAAAATTAAAATTCTTAAAGTCGAACCTGGTTCATTACCCTTCGACGATCTTTCATTTGACATTGTTTTTTCAAAAGATGCGATAGTACACATAGCCGACAAAGAATTTATTTCAAAAGAAATTTTCCGGGTTTTATCGTTTGAAGGAAATTTTGTTTGTTCTGATTGGTTACGGTCTCATGATGAAAAACCTTCGGCAGAAATGCTTCATTATTTAAAATTAGAAGACTTGGGTTTTGATATGGCATCTCCACTTAGGTATCAAGCTGCATTACAGAATGCGGGTTTTAAAGATATTATTTTTAATAATCGCAATAAATGGTATCTAGATCAAGCACGGAAAGAAATGCTTATTCTTTCCGATAAAAAAAGAACAGAATTTGAAGCAATTTCATCTAAAAAATACATGGATTTAACGATAAAGACCTGGCAAGCAATGATAAAAGTACTCGAAACTGGGGAGCATTGTCCTCATCACATTTATTGCAGAAAACCGCAATAATGCGCTATGATCAGTTAACCTCTACCGAAAGGCCTTTTTGAACTCCTTTTGAAAAATTTAATCAAACAAATACTTCTAATTTTATTTGAGTATAGTTTTATTTTTCTTTTGTTCGATTAGTTTTAGAATATAAAAATTCTTGTAATTTAGGCTTAAGCCAATCCCAGAGTCGAGGAGCTCCTAATGCTATCTTCGATCCCACCTTTTTTTCAATTTGATCGTATTTTACATTATATTCAATCCAAGTTCCACCTCCAGACATCAAATTTTGATTTGGAGCTTGAAATCGATCCATTGACCTTGCAAATTGAGCCGTCGGAGTTGATGAGTCTTCAAATTCAGTCCAAATGTCTAACATTTCCAAAGCTTGATCTTCAGGTAAAAGTTTAAAGATTCTTTGGGCGGCTTTTCTTTCAGTTACCGAAATTGAATATAGATCATAAGTCCCAAATATAGGGTTGTCGCCAGCATCTATTTCAACGATATCGTGTATTAGTAGCATTTTTAAGGCCTTAAACAAATCCACTCCTGGTTTTGCATGCTCGAAAAAAATAAGAGCAAAAAGGCTTACGTGCCAACTATGTTCTGCACTATTTTCTCGTCGTGATTTATCTCCTAGAATGGTCGCACGATTAATTGCTTTTAACTTATCAACTTCATATAAGAATTTAATTTGCTTGTTGATTCTTGACTCTGACATGACCAATTAACCTCTTGATTTAGCATATTTTATTTAAATTATTAATTTTGGACGATTTCTATTAAAGTCTTTATCGACTTGAGAAAATCGTATACTTTATATTTGTGATTTCTAACCTAATTTAAGCATTTAAGATAATCTTTATATTAATAGAGTTAATTTAATTTGGTAATAAAATTATGATTGATAAGAATGAAACGTTTAATGGTTCTTGGCCGTTCACGCCAAAATTCAGCACCAAAGCTGGTTTTATGCAGCATTATGTTGATGAAGGAAGTTCGGATAGGGAGGTAATAATTTGTCTTCATGGAGAGCCAACTTGGGGATATCTGTACCGGGCGATAATACCTGAGTTGGCGAAATACTATCGCGTCATCGTTCCGGATCATATGGGGTTCGGCAAGAGTGAAACTCCTCAAAATAGGATGTATACATTAGAAACTCATGTTGAGAACTTAGCGTGCCTGATAAACGATCTCAACTTAAGCAATATCACTTTCGTTGGTCAAGATTGGGGTGGTCCGATTGCGGGGGCGTATACATTAAGATATCCGGAAAGAGTTCGTCGTTTCTGTCTGTTGAATACGATTCTTGGTTATAGTGGTCCACTGCCAAATCAAAATCTGTCACCATGGTTCAAATGGATTGAAAAACACAACAATGCAGGAACGTTAACAGGGATATTGGGCGAACTAAACTCTAATTTGTTATCAATTATGCAAATCCTTGGATTTCAGCGCTTATCAAATGTAGATTCTGATTGGATTCGTGCTTATTCTTCAGCGTTTCCTGATAGAGATTCTTGTCTCGGAGCTATAAAATTTCCATTAGATATTCATTTGGGTTATTGTAAAGAATTTGTAAAAAAATCCTTAAAACTAGGAAATTTGAAATTAATTCAACAAAAACCAGCCATACTTATTGAAGGAATGAACGATAATGCTATTCATCCTGAAAACGCTATCGCGGATTTTCGAAGACTTTGGCCAAACGCTCCTGTAATTGAGCTGGACAACATAGGGCATTTTTGTCAAGAAGATTGTCCTGAAACTCTAGTAGCACTTATTCATCAATTTATTCAAATGACACCGCTACCCGTTTTGTAATCACACTTAATTTAGATATTGGAACTACACTACCGAAAGCTCGTAATAATAAATTAACCGAAACTTTTAATTGTTTGTATTAAATCAGTATTTATCATTCTTGGTCCCTTATCAAGTCGGTTTTTATGACGTCTTTCGCCAGGAACTCGAACGCCGTCAAGGCCACACAGTTTTTCCATGAAACCTTCAACATGCAACTCCCATCCATTTCCAGCTATAATTTCAGGAGAAAAAGCAAATACAATTTCCCCACCACGAGGTGGTCCACCATCACCATTATCATTATTTTTTGCTTCATAACTAAATTGCTCACCAGTTAAGCCAGCAGCCAGGAGTTCTACCATAAGCGCAATAGCTGACCCTTTGTAACCGCCAAAAGGAAGAAGCACTCCTGCCGCTATTTTTGCGGGGTCAGTTGTTGCTAAACCATCTTTGTCTAGTCCTGTCCCAAGTGGAACTTGATTTCCGTCTCGAGCAGCGATCTGCAAATCACCTAGTGCCATTGAGGAGGTAGCCATATCAAAACAAATAGGATTTTTTCCAGGTCTAGGCCAAGCAAATGAAATTGGGTTCGTCCCGAATAGTTTTTCTTTTGATCCAGCAGGCGCTACTGTGGGCATGTAAGCTGTACAAGCGATGCTGGCTAATCCTCTATCAGCTAAAAATTCTGTCTCAGGCCAGAGAGCCGCAAAATGATGAACGTTAGTTAGCGATAAAGCAGCCAACCCAGTTTCTAAAGCTAGTTTACTCAACTCGGGCAAACCAACTGCTTGTGCAAGCGGGGCAAAGGAACTATTGCCATCCACTTGAATAATGACTGAACTTTTCTTTGTAATTTTAGGCTTTGCTTTTCCATCTACTTTACCGCTTCGCAATGCTTTGACGTACCCAGGAATCCTGAATAGTCCGTGCGAGTGAGATCCATCTCTTTCTGCTCGATAAATAATGTCTGCTAATGCCTCGGCGTTCGCTTCATCGCACCCATTGGCTAACATAGTTTTGTGTGCCAAATTATAAATTTCTGAGAGAGTTAAGCTTGTTGTAGTCATTTTTTTCCTTTAAAAATACTTTAATATTCCTAGTTTAAATATTTTATTATCTACTTAAAAAAACAACAAGCGTTTTAGCGATTGTGTTTTTTCCAACTTATCTAAGTACAAAATTTTTGCGCGAAAAGATCAACTTGGTTCCAGTCAGTAAACTCAAAGGTACCGTTAGTATCGGTTGGGCCTTTGGTTATATACATAATAAATCGGATCATTTGTTTATCTAGAAACCGATATTTTGGATAGTTAATTTTTCCAGCAAAAACTCCAATATGCTGTGGTTGCCAAAGAGAAATTTCTAAAAATTTTTTTATATATGGATTTGTTTCAGGTGTGTTTTTATTTGGTTTTCGGGCAACTACGTTCACACTAAAAAAACCATTCTTTTTATTTTCAAGTTCGACTTTGTGAGATTTTATAAATTCATAAAGTTCAAGTTTATGTTTGCCGTATCTAATACTTGCTCCAATTATGACTTGATCATAATTATCCAATTTTAAATTTACCGAATTATCTAATGGTGAGACGTCAACTTTTGAATATTTTTGTAATTCAGATTTTATTCTTTCACATATTGAGACGGTTTGACCATCAGTAGTTGAATAAAGTAATAATGTTTTTGATCCCATTTTCAGTATCCAGTTTTCTCACATAAATTTGAATATTTACGTTAAAGCGTTAAAAATAATACTTTTATTACGCTAGGATTCTAATTTCAATATCTTGTAAAAAGGGAGAGTTCAAGATTTTTAAACATTTAATGTTTCATTTTCAACTTTGTTTATAAATTTATTCTTTTCAGATTTTTAAAATGTATGATGTAATTTAAAATAGTTTATTGATTATAAAGGTTGAGAAATAATGTTGAAGTCTGATAGAGTAAGCTTTATTCAAAATAAATTAAATCAATTATATCCCAAAACCCCCACACCACTTCATCATGAAAATCATTTTCAACTTTTGATAGCAGTTTTGCTCAGCGCTCAATGCACTGATGCCAAAGTAAATAAGGTTACTCCAATACTATTCAATATTGCTGATTCAGCTTCTAAAATGCAGTCTATTGAGCAGGAAGAGGTTTATAACATAATTCGACCATGTGGATTGGCTCCAAAAAAATCAAAAGCAATAATTGAGCTCTCAAAAATTCTTATGAAAAACTACAATGGTGAAGTGCCGCCAGATATGAATTTACTTGAGGAATTACCGGGTGTTGGTCATAAAACTGCAAGCGTTGTGGTGTCTCAAGGGTTTGGAATTCCTGCGTTTCCAATAGATACTCATATTCATCGGTTAGCTCAAAGATGGGGCTTAACTAATGGAAAAAATGTTATCCAAACAGAATATGATTTAAAAAAAATCTTTCCAATGACTACCTGGAATAGACTACACTTACAGATAATTTTCTATGGTAGGGATTTTTGTACTTCAAGAGGATGTGACGGTCGTAAATGTGAAATTTGTAGGACTTGCTATCCGAAAAGAAAAAAGCCTTTTATTCATAAGAAACCTTAAATTTTATATGACTTTTAAAGCGATTCTTTATTAAAATCAGAGAGAAGTGATAATTGACGGGTTTCTTCATTGCTCATTTTATCAGTCAGTTTAGTTGGATAGTCCCCGGTAAAACAATGATCAGTATAAGCTGGATAATTATGGTCTCTTCCATTTTTATGACCCAGTGCTTTATACAGTCCATCTATACTTAAAAACGACACGCTATCAGCTCCGATAAAATTACAGATCTCATCGATAGTGTTTTTAGCCGCCAAAAGTTGGTCTTGAACAGGTGTGTCGATGCCGTAGTAATCAGGGAACATTATTGGCGGAGATGCTATTTTCATGTGAACTTCTATTGCGCCTGCATCTCGCATCATTTGAACAATCTTAATTGAAGTTGTTCCTCTTACAATTGAGTCATCTATTAAAATAACTCGTTTTCCATCCACAAGAATCTTATTTGCATTATGTTTCAACTTCACTGATAATGCTCTAATAGATTGCTGAGGTTCAATAAATGTTCTTCCAACATAATGGTTTCTTATTATTCCTAACTCAAAAGATATCCCGGAGGATTCAGCGAATCCAATTGCAGCTGGCACGCCGCTATCTGGTACTGGAATAACATAATCAGCCGGCGTTGGTGACTCGAGGGCTAATTGACGTCCAAATAATTTTCTACACTCATAAACGCTTTTACCTGCAACAACGCTGTCAGGTCTAGCAAAATAAATGAATTCAAAAACACAAGGTCTTGCTTGAATTTTGGGAAATGGCTTGATACTTTCCAAACCATTTTCAGAGATGATCACTATCTCTCCATTTTCCACTTCTCTAACAAAAGTAGCATCAATTATGTCTAAAGCACAAGTTTCTGAAGTTAAGATATATCTATTGTCTAACATCCCAATAACCAACGGCCTTATACCGAGAGGATCTCTAACACCAATAAGTTTTTTATTAGTTAATGCTACCAAAGCATAAGCACCTTCAATTTGCGATAGTGCCTCTATAAAACGCGAGACTGTAGTTCCTTTTTTTGATTTTGCTATAAGTTGTAAAATAGTCTCCGTATCTGAAGTTGACTGAAAAATTGCCCCATTGGTAACAAGTTCATCTCGAATTGTACGCGCATTAGTTAAGTTGCCATTATGAGCGATGGCAAATCCACCAAGTGCTAAGTCTGCAAATAATGGTTGCACGTTACGGAGAACAGTTCCACCAAATGTTGAATACCTAACATGACCAACCGAAGACGATCCTTTCAATCTAGCAAGCACATTTTCTTTAGTAAAGTTCTCACTAACGAGTCCCATCCGTCTTTCAGCATGAAAATGTTTTTCATCGTAAGTGACTATGCCAGCGGCTTCTTGACCACGGTGTTGTAGCGCATGAAGGCCTAATGCCGTGATGGCAGCCGCATCAGAGTGATTATATATTCCAAAGACACCACATTCTTCATGTAAGTGATCATCATAATTTTCAATTTTGATGGTCAACTCCTTTCAGATTTCGATAGAATCAATGGGAAGATGAAGATTAAACACAAGTATCTCATTAATTATCTTGCGTTTAGTTAGATTGCAAATTTAAATACAATTAAATTAGTTTAACGGGGTAAAAATGACTAAAAATTTTGATGCAATTATAATTGGAGCTGGAGTTATCGGATCGGCGATAAGTTTTGAATTATCGAAGAGAGGTTGGAAATCGATTAATATCGATCGGAATCCAAGTTCTGGTTATGGTTCTACCGCTGCGTCATGTGCAATTATAAGAGTGCATTATTCAACTTTTGACGGTTGCGCGCTTGCCTACGAAGGCTATCATTATTGGAAAAATTGGAGCTCTTACCTTGAATGCCATGATGAAAAAGGGCTTTCAAAATTTATTGATTGTGGTGCTATGATCTATAAAACAGAAATGAATAACTTTCTTAAAATAATAATGGAAAGGGCAGATGAGTTAAAAATACCTTATGAGAATTGGGATCTTGAGACAATAAAGAGGAAACTTTCGATAAGTGATGTAAGCTCATTTTTTCCGGTCAAACTTCCTAAAAGCGCATCATTTGGAAAAAGTAATGGTCGATTAATGTCTGGGGCAGTATTTTTTCCAACTGCTGGTTACGTAAATGATCCTCAATTATCGGCACATAACTTACAGAGGGCTTCAGAAGCAAAAGGTGGAGAGTTTTTGTTCAAAAAATCTGTTGTTGAAATAATTAAAGAAAATGGTCGAGCAGCTGGTGTTGTGTTAGATGACGGTTCGTATATTAAATCAAAAGTAATTGTAAACGTAGCCGGACCTCATTCTATGAAAATTAATCAGATGGCAGATGTGGAAAAATCAATGAACATTAAGACGAAGGCACTAAAAGTTGAAGTT
>PAHT02000043.1 GCA_002705045.2 Paracoccaceae bacterium
TCATTGATATCTCAATTAGTGCCTACCCCAACTTTCAATTATTTGAAATCAGAAACAAAAAAGCTATAGCCCAGCACAGGCAAGTCCTTGAAAAATTTGGAAGATATCCTCAAAGAAATGCTCAATTTGGAAGAGAAAGCACGCCGTTAGAAAAAGCGTGGTTAGCTGACAAAGGCAACTTGCCAATATGGGCTGGAGGAAAACTTTCCGTTGACGAAACTATAAAATGAGAACTTAAATCGAAGTGTTTTAGCTTCTCAAACATTTTAAATAATAAAGTGCTCAGCACCTTTGATCATAAAAAATCAGCTCTTATGTTATTAAATTAATGATAACTAAATAAAGATAATCAGACAAAATCTTATGATGCTTTTTGAAGATTTATCTGCCATACTGAAATTAGATATTAATCTACTTAAAAATCTCGAGTAATGTTTGGAGGAATTAATGTCCAAGTTTTCTGGCAAATGCCTTTGCGGAAGGGTTAAATACCAAAGCTACTCTGATCCCAAAGCTATATTTAACTGCCACTGTAACGACTGTCGGCGGGCAACAGGCTCGGTCTTTGGCACAAACCTGTTTGTACCCGAAAATAAAGTAGAAATTAAAGGCAACGTTTCATCTTTTACCCATACAGCCGATAGCGGAAGTACAATGACAAAGTTATTTTGTCCCAAGTGCGGTTCTTTATTATTCGGTACAAACAGTGCCAAACCAAATGTAATGTCAATAAGAGCAGGGACAGTAGAACAAGTGGATATAATAAAACCCATCATAAATGTATTTATGAGTAAGAAAATTCCATCAACACCCATTGATGAAAATCTAAAGCAGGCTCCAAGAATGCCCTCTTAATGTGCGAAAATGGTTATTGCAAATTCAGTTCAAACAACAATTAGTTCTTTAATCAAAACCATTAATTTTATGGTTCCACCAAGCAATGTCGGTAAAGGATCGAACGTCCAGTTCGTGAGTCCAGGTTGATCGATGCTGTTTTACTAGATGAAGATAGGTTTCAGCTACTTTCTCTGGTAAGACAAGGCCATCATTCTTTTGACCGCGGGTCTCTATCAGCTCGGAAAAAGCTTTTTTGCCCATTATCTTTCCTAAAGTATCTGGAGAATCTACTAGGCCGTCAATAAGTATATGCGCGACGTGAATTCCCTTAGCGGCATATTCAGCATTAAGAGTTTGGCAAAGCATCCGCCGTCCAGCCATTGCTGATGCGTGGGCAGCTTGCCCAGCATTTCCTCGAAATGCAGCCGTGGCACTAGTTACCAATAAATTTCCTCGAGAGCGTTTCTCCATTCGCGGCAAGACCGAAACTGCGGCTTTAAAAAGGCTAAAAGTAGCCAGACGCCAAGCTAGTTCAAACGTTTTTGTTGACGTTTCGTTTAATGCCTTCATACCAGTTTGCGCGCCAAGATTGAAAACAAGCGTATCTATGGCACCAATATTCAATTCAACTTTCTCAATGCAATCCTCAATGCTATTTGATTCAATTGCGTTTAAAATGAAGCCAGTAGCTTCATTTCCACCCTTTTGAATTTTAGCTACCAATGCTTCAAGGCCTTCTTTATTGGAACGTCTACATAAGACTGAGTGATAACCTGCCAAAGCAAACCGTTCTGCAACATGCCCACCGATTCCAGCTCCCGCACCAATAACCATACAAACTTTTTTCATTATTTCTCTCGCTTAATTATAGATCATGAATATGCTATCTTGGACTAACACAATTGCGTTATCAGTCTATTCTAAACTTGAATATATAACAGTCTCATAATCAAACTAAAATTTGCTCAAATTTTTTATTGGTTAAAATAGCAACTGTGATGTGTACCAGCTAACTCATCAAACTGAGTCTTTTGTAATATTTTACATTTTATGCTTTTTCAGCTGATTTGAAAAACTTCGTATTGCAAACCTATTTAATTCCCAAAGTGACTGCTCTACCATACTGAGATTGAAAGAGTTTGCTAGTTCAAAATTTACTTTTAGACATTTAGGAGTTGTCCGGTCTTTAATCAGGAGACTAGAAACAAAATACTGAACCGAACAACCAAATACTGTATGGCGCGTTTTAGAAAGTTTTACCTTACTAACCTAACGTCAACTATTAGATTACCTTACGTCAATGTTGACACAATCCTCACTCTGTTATTCCAGTAATATGGTTTTTTACATTTTAATTTCAGTAAAAGGAGTTCACTATGAAGCAATTTGTCTTATCAGCCATACTTTTAATTATTCCATCTCTAAGTCTCGCAGGAGGACACTCTGGTTTTGGTGGAATTGGAACAGGAATAACTGTCAACAGTGAAGTGATGGAAGGAAAATCAGGAACACTTGTTAAAAATACAACCGATGATGTTTGGATATGGGATAATCTACCAGAGGGATTTCACAAAGCAACTCGGGCAACTTGTACTCAATTCTTGGCTTTTGCGACAGGTCAACAACAGCCAGTTGGATTTTCTGTCACATGCCTCTCGGTTGACCCAGATGGAGATGCTACAATGAGTGTCCTAGCTCCTCATGATTCAGGTCGCGCACTGATAACGCAAGTCGCAGGAACAGGTAAATGGGAAGCTTATAATGGAATTCAATTCCTTGGCGGTACAGATATTCAGATTGATTCGTCTACATCCACCTATTCATGGAAGCCAATTAATTAGGTACCAAATTTAGATTTAGTTCTCACAGATGGTATTTTGGCTGATTTGCAACCGAAATACCATCACATTAAAAATCAATATTTAGCGCTTGCTAGTTCGGAGAAGCTTTCAGCGTTTATAGCATTGCTTAAATTAGATCCGATTACCCCTAAGAGCAAAGAATAATCCGCCTACCCACAAAAAGACATGTAAGTTGTCGTAAAGCAATACTTCGATAAAACTTTCAGGTTCAGCAATCCAAATTACACCAGTGGCGATTGAGCAAATAGTGATTCCAGAAAACCGTGTCAACATATCACCCAGCTCAGGCAAAATAGTTTTAGCCACCATAATACCACCAACTAGTAAGCCTAAACCTGCCCCAAGCTCACCATAGCTTACTATCCACCATACAAGAAAAGGGAGCCCAAATGACTCAGCGTCCTCAAGTGTGACGGGAAACTTTGAAAGACCCTGCTGAATAAAAACCACGGCCAGAGGAATTCTCAACAACCAGTGGCTAAGACAAAAATCTGGGATGTTGAGATAGAGTCTTTTTGCAACATTGCTAGGTCCATTGGTGATTTTCTCAGTCATTATTAAATTCTCCAGAATAAAAACTTGTTATTTTAAATTGTTATCTGATGAGGTATTTAGCTCTCGTTTTACTACTTTCAAATTTATTCTGAGTTTTTCTTGAGTAAATTTGATATTGACGGAAAATGATGATATCAAAATTTTGTAATGTTATAACATAAATAATAATTTTAATGCGTTTTTTATCATGAGAAATAATCTAGGGCGAACGAAAATCAGAACGAAACGTAGATCGTCAAACAATTTGCAGGACTTTGATGGTCTGCCTACCCATCTTCGTGAGTGGGTAAGAAATGCTGTATTGCCTTGGCGCCCGCTCTCCGTGGCTCGAGCCTACAAGCGCGCATTGAACGATACGGGGGATCCACACAGAGCTTTAGCAGAATTAGATAGACTTCAAGAGTATCACCTTTCAAAAGACCGATAATAATCAAAGTTTCAGCTGTGAATGAATTAGATAACCTAAGTAGAATCGATATAAACAGGTTTTATCACTGGAACCACAGGCACTATTTGGCCAAATATTTATTTTTCATGGCAACTACAGCCACATAAAAAACAGATTGCTATTGAATTTATAAATTTAATTCTGAATAATAATCATCAAAATTTAAATAATTAAGTTAATAATATATTAAGAAAAACGGTCTAATAGATTTCATCGGCTTAAAGAAAATCTTAACTTATTTTCAGATCTTAGAAACTTATTTCAATAGCGCTACCGCGTTTGAAAGGCTCAGTATGAAGTACATTAATATACCTCGAGATTTACCATCTGTTCATAAGCTTTTAAAAGATGAAAATGTTGAAGGTCTAGTAAAGAATTATGGAGTTTTACTTGTCACACGATCTGCCCAAAAGATCTTGGAGAGAACACGGCGCCTGTTATTGGAAGGGGAACCAACCAGTTTTGAGGCAGTGATTAAAATTCTCAAGGATGAAATAGGACGTACGGTACAGTCGTCACTTGAACCAGTAATTAACCTTACAGGGACGGTCTTACACACTAACCTCGGACGAGCCACTTTGCCAGAGACAGCAATTAAAGCAATCACCGAAATAGCGAGAGGTGCATGTAATCTCGAATTTGACCTTGATACAGGTAAACGCGGTGATCGATTCAAACATTGTGAGACGCTACTATGCCAACTGACGGGAGCTAAATCTGTTCTGGTTGTAAACAATAACGCCGCAGCTGTACTTTTGACGCTTAATACCCTTGCAAATCGTAAAGAGGTCCCAGTTTCACGAGGTGAACTGATAGAAATTGGTGGCGCTTTTAGAATGCCTGAAATAATGGCTAAAGCTGGTTGTAAACTAATTGAGATCGGAACGACAAATCGTACTCACTCTGAAGATTTTGAGATGGCGATTAATTCAAAAACAGCTCTACTTATGAAGGTTCATACAAGTAATTTTGAAGTCAAAGGCTTTACCAAAAGCGTTTCAACTGAAGAACTATCGAAGATTGCACAAAGCCACAATTTACCACTTGTAACAGATCTTGGTAGTGGTAGTTTGATCGATCTTCAAAAATTCCAGCTACCATATGAAATGACTGTGACTGATGCTTTGAAAGTTGGTGCAGACTTAGTGACATTTAGCGGGGATAAGCTTCTTGGAGGGCCCCAAGCTGGTATCATAGCAGGACGAAAAGATTTAATTGAAAAAATAAAGAAAAATCCTTTAGCCAGAGCAATGCGACCAGATAAAATAACGTTAGCAGCCTTGCATGCTGTACTAAAATTATACTCAAACCCAGCGAGCTTAAAACAAGAATTACCAACATTGCGTTGGTTAACACGTGATTTAGTGGAAATAGAGACCATGGCAAACTCTCTAGTTGATATTATGCAAGAGCGTTGCCCTGGCTTTACGACGACCGTTGTACCGGTACTTAGTCAGATTGGTAGTGGTTCGTTGCCAATTGATAGATTGCAAAGTTTTGCACTGAGAATAGCATCGGACAAACAAAAGAAATCCAACATGGGAGTAAATAAACTGGCTAAGGCTTTTAGGAACTTACCAACCCCTGTGATTGGCCGTGTAGCCGAAAATGCACTTTTGTTTGATCTTAGATGCCTTATAGACCAACAAAACTTCGAAAAAAACCTCGAGAGTTTAAAGATTTCATGATCATTGCCACCGCAGGTCATATAGACCATGGTAAGACTGAGTTAATTAAAGCTATAACGGGTATTGACACTGATCGTCTCCCGGAGGAAAAAAATCGTGGTATTTCAATCGATCTTGGATTTGCTTATTGCACTTTACCAAATGGAAAAATTTTAGGATTTGTTGATGTACCTGGTCATGAAAAATTTATTAAAAATATGCTGGCTGGTGTGGCCGGAATTGACCTTGGGCTACTCGTCGTAGCTGTCGATGATGGAGTAATGCAACAAACACGTGAGCATCTCAAAATATTTGACCTTCTTGGTATTGATAAATGTATAGTCGCACTTACCAAAATTGACCAAGCCTCAGATAAGCGTCTCACCGAAGTTCAGAAACAAGTAGAAGATCTATTTAAAGAGTCAAACCGTAGTGATTGTGCTATTTATCCTGTCTGCGCTCCAAAAAATGTTGGAGTTCAAACACTTATCGAAGCTCTCGGCAGGTACGCTAACACCACTAATTATCGTATTACAGACAATTATTTTCGGATGGCTATCGATAGGGTTTTTAGCCTCAGGGGAGTTGGTTTGATAGTAACAGGAATGGTGTTTTCTGGAACTGTTTTCGTATCTGAAAAGTTAACGCTCTCATCTAATGGATCAAGCATAAGAGTACGTAAAATCAGATCAAATAACCTAGATTCAATTAAAACAAGTGCAGGTGATCGCTGTGCGCTGAATGTCACCGGTCATGGTGTTAGCAAACATAATATAAAACGCGGTTGTTGGCTAACTCACCCTGAGTTATATGTCCCGACAAACCGCCTAGATGTCGAATTACACGTATTAAATACCGAAAATCGTTCATTGAAACATTGGACTCAAACTCATTTGTATATTGGATCTGATAATATACCAGCGCGTGTTGCAATCTTGTCTGGCGGTAGTATTGCCGCGGGCAATAATGGGTTCGCTCAAATCATTATCCCGCGTACCATTCTAGCTGTTCATGGTGATCGTTTTGTACTAAGAGACCAATCTACACGACGTACAGTTGCAGGTGGAACGGTTCTTGACCCCTACGGGCCTTTACGCGGTCGGGCACGACCTGACCGGATAGCTATTTTAAACGCGATGCGGGGAGACAAAACTAAAGAAATTCTGAAATCATTAGCAGAACTGAGTGCAACGGGCGTCTCGATTAGTAAGTTTTCGGTAACTCATAATTTGTCTAAAAAACAAATTGATAGTGTAATCAGATCGTTATCACTCCTTCGACTAGGGGATACTCCCAATGATTGTGTTTTTACCGAAAAACGCTTGGGTGAATTATTTGATCGTATCATTACTAGCGCTCGAGCCTTCCATACTTTACAACCGACCTTTTCCGGGTTCACGATAAAAAATATACAGTCATCACTAAATATGGTCTTTCAAAAAATGATGCTTCAGGAAGTCCTAAAAATACTGGTTTCTGATAAAAAACTAATTGCGCGCGGTGGTAGATATCAGTTACCTGGCCATAATATATTTGTTTCAAGGAAAGATAGAGAACTGTTAACGCGCGCAGCCAAAATATTGGCACCTGATTTTAAACCTCCACCGACCCTCAACGAGGCAGCAGAAACACTTGGAATTCAACCACAAGTCCTCGAAAAAACGCTAAAAATTGGTGCTAAATTAGGTCATTTTGTGGTAATCGATAAAAATCGGTACCTGCCTTATAAATTAGTTGAAAAGTTTAAAGATATTGCGAGGCAGTTAGCATCGCAGTCAACTGATGGATTGTTTACTACAATTGAATTTCGTAATAAAGTGGCCCTAGGCAGAAACTTTGTTATCCTATTACTGGAATATTTTGATCAAATAGGATTTACAGTACGGACTGGAAGTAGTCGACAAATTGAAAGTAATGTAGTTGATAGTAAATCGATAGAAAATAAGTGATAAAATGGAAGAGGAACGGACCCCGGTGGGACGCCTGGACTTCAAATCTAGCGAGGGGCGTACAACGTCTCTGGTGGGTTCGACTCCCACACTCTTCCGCCACTTTATATGAAAAACCATTGAATAAAGATTTCAGTATGGGCAAAAAAAGCTCTTACTAACTAGCGTTAAGTTACCAGCCCGCCGCCGATGTCCCCGGCAAAGGGCCATCTGACCAAAACCTTGGCGCCATTAGAGACATTTCAACTATTTGGCGCATGACTTTGTTCTTTGATTTAAGCGAAACTGCCTCAAGCAATAAAAGCAACCTTCCCGCTTTAGTTTGTTCCCAGAACCACTTTCCCATTAATTCAAGATCATCTATGTTATCTCTGTGTGTTCGAGTCTCGGTATAATAAGCCTCCAGATCCTCAACAACTAATTTCAGTAAAGGAATGGCTGAGATTCCCTTCCTCGGGCTCTTTGGAATGTCACCCGTTAGGAACTCTGCGATGAATGGCGCAAAACTTTCAATATCAAGCTCACTAGCACCAACAGTTGTTCTACCACGAAACCTTTTTGCAGCGGAGTAAGCGGGATACAAGGTCTTCACTTCATCTTTTACTTCACCTAAAAGTACTCCAATATCTCCAATATCACTAGTATCCAAAACAAGCTCAGGTGGGAGTGCATAACCCATGCGACCATTGAACACCGGAATAACGTCAGGAAAGTCCCTTAAAACAGGTCCGCTCGTAGCACCAAACAAATCAAACGCCGCGCGAATTACTTTTTTTTGAAAAATTGGATCGTTCGGTTTGCCCATTCCACGACCCATTGGAAAATTTAAGAATAGTGCACGCGCAGGTTTTATTGCTTCAATTTGCTCTCGCACAAAACCAACGAGGACAGTTGCCAAACCTTCAGATTCAAAGTAGTGGGCAAGCCCGCACACGGCGCGCGTACAAAATGGTCATATAGGTATTAAAAACACCGTATTGACACCATCTTGCTTCATCTTAGCTGCCACTTCTCGAGCTGATTTTTCCATATTAACGGGATCCGCAGCTCCCATAAATGAATAATGGTCTTCCNCGACAGATCCAATTTCTTCATCCTTAGCCATTTCCTCAAGCCTATCGAGCGGTATGATTACATTTAGATCCTGCTGCCAAGCAGAACGATCAAACTCGACAGCAACGTGAGTCATGACGAGGTCTCGATCAGTTTTGTGAAACATTCGATAGTCTCGTGCAAGCCAGGAAAAAGGTTTATCACCACGCTTTGACACTGCTGCGGTCGTTACAATTGATACACGTCTTTTCGCAGGTGAGGACGGTTCAACCCAAGCTGGATCTTTAAAGTAAGGGAGNTCTAACNCTGCAATGAAACTTTGGGCTATTGCAGGCATCTCAGATATTTTGGTCACAANAATACCCCATAATTGNCAAAACACTAAGATCAANTAATGAACTAATTTAAGTTGTCTGACAAGTAAAAATTCTAAGAGAAGAAATTATCACCATCGGAACTAACCCCAACCATTAAAAAACTTTTAAACGTTCAAAGAGTTCGAACCAGCTTGTACTTCTAAACTGAAAAGAAATTTNGNTACTACGTCAGTAGTNTAATTACTGTACTCAGAGCATGATTTAACCGTTCTATTTTCATCCATCTCCGTCAGCTATACTTTAACNTNGATTTCAGTTTCGATTAGCCAATTTCATCATTGTGATATGCTAGTAAGTTAAAATGAATTGCTTGAACTTAATACCCTGTTTTAATGTAATAACTTCAAACACAATTTTCAGTCAGAAAAATTGTGTTTAGACAGCGACATGTTTTTGTTATTGCTCCGTAGCTTAACAATCAACCGATATTTTTACGGTCATGGGTTTCATTGAAATTAATCAAGGGACCCTTCGGTACTACACGATACGGATTAATAGTTTCGTGACTACAATAATAATGATTTTTAATATGATCCATATTCACAGTCTCGGCAACGCCTGGTTGCTGATAAAGATCGCGTAGGTAATTTGACAAATTAGGATAATCGACTATCCGACGAATGTTGCATTTAAAATGCCCTACGTAAACTGAGTCAAAACGAATTAAAGTGGTAAACAATCGCCAGTCTGCTTCAGTTATTTTTTTACCAGTCAGATATCTTCTCGCCGAGAGTATATCTTCAAGCCAATCCAAAGTGTCAAAAAGGGGTGTAACCACCTCCTCATAAGCTTCCTGACTAGTAGCAAAACCACAACGATAAACACCGTTGTTTACAGTAGTATAGATACGATCATTAAACATATCAATTTCTTTACGCAAATTTTTAGGATAATAATCAACTGTAACATTAGTATACTCATCAAAAGCCTTGTTGAACATACGAATTATTTCAGAAGACTCATTTGACACAATAGTTCCATTTAATTTGTCCCAGAGAATTGGCACCGTCACTCGTCCTGAATAATCCTTTTTAGCCTTAGTGTAGATCTGGTGCGCAAATTGGAAATTATTCACAGTATCAGCAATGACTCCATCTCCAACTTCAAAAGTCCATCCATCCTCCACCATGTACCAATGTACAATTGATACTGAAATAATAGCTTCAAGTCCTTTTAATTTTCTAAAGATCATCGTTCGGTGAGCCCATGGGCAAGCTAGAGAGACATATAAATGGTATCGCCCCGGCCTAGCATCAAATCCTCCGACTCCGGTCGGACCAGCGGTTCCATCTTTCGTGATCCAATTTCTAAATTGGGCTCGTGTGCGTTCAAACCTACCCCCAGTTGATTTGGTATCGTACCATTGATCGACCCACTCTCCATTTTGCAGTAATCCCATCGTCTGATGAACCTTAATGATTTACGGGCTTTATGAACTGGTTGTTACGCAAGTCGTTAAAAGCCGCCTGAAGCTCTTCTCTAGTNTTCATTACAATAGGGCCGTGCCAAGCAACGGGTTCTTTTATTGGGGTCCCAGCTACAAGTAAAAATCGAATACCGTTGGGTCCTGACTGCACNAAAATCTCATCNCCAGTTCCAAATTGAACTAAAGTTCGATTTCCAGACATATCTCGAATATTNAGCTCGTGNCCTAAAACTTCTTTTTCTAAAAGAANACCTCTCGGTACTGAAGCATCTGAAAAATGTCCTGCTCCCTCAAAAATATACGCAAAAGTATTTCTATAGGTATCAACCTTAAATGACTTGCGNATNTTAGCNGGCACACTAATATCNAGATATAACGGATCAGCNGCTATACCNTCAACAGGCCCCCTTTTTCCCCAAAACTCTCCNGTAATAACTTTTACCTTTGTTCCATCGTCNTCAATAATCTCAGAAATTTCTCGTCCTTCAATATCTTGATAGCGCGGCTTTGTCATTTTAAGACTTCCCGGAAGATTAGCCCAAAGCTGGAACCCGTGCATCTGACCTAATTCATTCCCAGTCGGCATTTCTTGATGCATAATTCCAGAACCAGCTGTCATCCATTGAACATCCCCACTGGACAACTTTCCACTATTTCCAAGACTATCATTATGTTCAACTGATCCATTTAAAACATATGTTATTGTTTCTATGCCCCTGTGAGGATGCCATGGGAACCCATTTACGTAAGCTTCAGGGTTATCATTCCGAAAATCATCTAACAANAGAAATGGATCGTGGGTTTCCGGATCGTTAAAACCAAAAGCTCGGTGTAAATGAACACCAGCTCCCTCCGTNGTTGGANTNGCCATACTAGTTGTTATTACCGGNCTTACTGACATTTTTACACTATNCCATCGTTTTTTGTTTNTAATTCACTACTGNCTAACANCANTTNNTGTGTAACNTAATGCNTTTTGCTAACTTGACAAGAAATCTTAATCAAGAAAAATTTTTTCTGTTAANCACTCAATTCGNTAAGTGTNCNTCAGGATANTTAGTTAAGTAATNGTCCGCAAGCGATGGCNTTACGCCACTCTNAATCACAGCTCCAGACNCAACCCTTTCAACCGTAAGTTCCCAATCGTTTTCAAAAGCTTTAATTGCCTCCANACCNGNAATTGCATGNCACCGCGTGGCTTTNATANNTCATCTTTTTGTGGACCAGCACAAATAAATTTTATCCTATGTTCTTCCAACTTTTTGTCGTTCGCGTAAGCCGTTTTCTTCCAAGTCGTAAAACCCTCAATAACAATTATTTCACCCGTTACCAATTTACTCGTACAATCGTACATTCACCATACTAAGTACTAAAAATGCGTCAAATAAACTAACTTACTAATAAAAACTGTAAGCAGCTTAAAATAAAATTGTTCCAATGTAGTAAAATTAGCAAGTGTTCACGGAAACAGGATTTCATACCGTTACCTATTCAGACCAAGATCATTCCAATGAACGGTTCAACACGTCAATACCCAGAAAATTTTCGGACAGAAAAACTCTACTACTTAGTAATTGAACCAATCTTCTAGGTATGAGGGACATAGAAACAGCATAGCGATCGACTTAAAAGGTATGCAGTTTTTCTTCAACGATTCATTTTTGCNTATTCTTTAGATTTTTTTTTTAATCTGCCTAAATTATAGTCGGTATAAAAAAAAATCCTATTCATAGAACCATGAAATCTTGCGAATGCTGAGGAAGAGATAACAGGCTACAACGGAAAGAATTTTTTTCCTAGGTACAAGTAAATCAGAAACCGAATGAGATGAAGACCAAAATTATTCCCGATAGATACTTTGCAAAGCTACAAAATTCACTTTAATCGCCAACTATTT
>PAHT02000084.1 GCA_002705045.2 Paracoccaceae bacterium
AGCGGAGTCTTGAAGGGGTTTAGCTCAGTTGGTAGAGCATCGGTCTCCAAAACCGAGGGTCGTGGGTTCGAGTCCCTCAGCCCCTGCCAACATATCTCAATTGATAACTATTGCAGAAACTAACTAAAAAATTTGAGTGGGACTTAAAATGATAAATCCTTTTGCTTTTATTCAGCAGGTAAGGTCTGAAGCTGACAAGATTACTTGGCCAACACGGCGAGAAACATTAACCACGACTATAATGGTGTTCATTATGGCATCGCTATTTGCAACTTTTTTTTTCTTAATTGATAGCATTGTAAGTTTCGGACTCAGATTGATTTTGGCAATCGCCTCTTGATTTGCATTAATAGAACGAGTACATCCTCCATACATTCACAAAAAAATGAGATATCAGATGATTCGCCAATATTTTGCTTTCACTCCAAAACACGGTTTTTTATCAGTTTGTGGGAGTAAAATAATCTTTAAATTAGTAAAGAAGTTTTCAGAGGACTAGAGACATATGGCTATGCGCTGGTATTCGGTGAGTGTACTCTCAAACTATGAAAAAAAAGTAATGGCGTCGATAAATGAGTCTATTGAGCAGCATGGTTTAGCTGATGAAATAGAGCAGGTCTTAGTTCCCACAGAAGAAGTGGTCGAAGTTAGGCGTGGAAAAAAAGTGCAAACAGAGCGAAGGTTCATGCCGGGATATGTTTTAGTTAGAATGGAAATGACCGATAGGGCGTACCATATGATTAAAGATACTAATAGAGTTACTGGGTTTTTAGGACAACAAGGGAAACCGATGCCTTTGAGAGACTCAGAGGTGGCGGTAATTTTAAATCAAGTTGAAGAAGGTTTAGATAAACCTCGATCTCTAATATCATTTGAAATCGGTGAAAAGGTGAATGTGAATGATGGTCCTTTTGAAGGGTTTTTGGGATCTGTTGAGGAAGTAGATGAAGTTAATTCGAGGTTAAAAGTGACTGTTTCGATATTTGGTCGGGCTACACCAGTAGAATTGGAGTATACGCAAGTCCACAAACAGAGCTGATGCTTTGCCTCAAGTAAATAGTCGCAATATTTTGACACGCTGATGAAAAGATAGAAAGTATAGGAGATGCCGTACAATGGCTAAAAAAGTAGCGGGAACCTTGAAATTACAAATACCGGCGGGTAAAGCAAATCCGTCGCCTCCGGTTGGACCGGCATTGGGCCAAAGGGGGTTAAACATAATGGAATTTTGTAAAGCTTTTAACGCTAAGACGCAGGATATGGAGGCTGGGGCACCTTGTCCCACCATAATTACATACTACGTGGACAAGTCATTTACCATGGAGGTTAAAACCTCTCCAGCTTCATATTTTTTAAAAAAGGCTGCGAACTTAAAATCTGGGGCTAAGGTTACCGGAAAAGAAGTAGTGGCAACCGTTACAGCTGCTCAAATAAAAGAGATAGCTGAGGCGAAAATGGTGGACTTAAATGCGAATGATATTGATGGTGCCATGCAGATTATTGCAGGGTCGGCAAGGTCAATGGGAATCGAAGTAAAGGGTTAGTTCAATGTCGAATAGTGGAAAAAGATTAAAAAGTGCGGCAGATGCGTTTGCTGGAAAACAAGACCTATCGATAGAGGAGGCTGTTTCGTTAGTAAAAAACAATGCAAAAGCAAAATTCGATGAAACAGTGGATCTTGCAGTAAATTTAGGAATAGATCCCAGACACGCTGATCAGATGGTTAGGGGCGTCTGTGCGTTGCCTAATGGTACTGGTCGTAGTGTAAGGGTAGCAGTGTTTGCTCGTGGTGCCAAAGCTGATGAAGCGAAAAAGGCTGGTGCTGATATCGTTGGTGCTGAAGATTTAATGGAAACTGTTCAATCGGGAAAAGTTGATTTTGACCGGTGCATAGCTACTCCAGATTTAATGCCAGTAGTTGGTAGGTTGGGAAAAGTATTAGGACCGAGAAATTTGATGCCAAATCCGAAGGTTGGTACGGTCACGCTTGATGTAGCAGGAGCTGTGGAGGCTGCAAAGAGCGGAGAGGTTCAATTTAAAGCTGAAAAGGCAGGGGTAGTACACGCTGGAGTTGGTAAAGCATCTTTTGAAGAAAAAAAATTGGTTGAAAACGTAAAAGCGTTCATTGATTCTGTCAAAAAGATGAAACCTGCTGGTGCAAAGGGAACTTATGTGAAAAAAGTGTCGGTAAGTTCGTCGATGGGCCCGAGTGTAACGCTAAACCTTGGGGATTTATGATAAATCAGGTTAGAAGAAATTATCAAAACCGTACTGGTTTGATAAAATGATGGAAAATTTTTTCCATCGGTCCGAGATAGTGGGTGCAAATTGCATAATTCCTGCTTGAGATTGGTAAACGATAGGGATCGCTTTTTAGAGCTTGCTCGAAAGTCGGTTTTGCGGGGACCCGGACAAAACTGAGATGCTGAGATATTAAAGTCTTGGTGAATTTGAGCCGAAAGGACTAGTCCTTTCATTAAAATGGAGCATAATTGTGGATAGAACCCAAAAGGAAGCAGTGGTCGCAGAATTAGACCAAATCTTCACAAATTCTGGTGTCATCGTTGTAACGCACTATACGGGACTCACAGTTGCTGAAATGTCGGATTTACGCTTACGAATGAGAAATGTAGGAGGCGCAGTCCGTGTTGCTAAAAATAGACTTGTTAAAATTGCACTACAGGGAAAAGAATGCGAAGGCATGAAAGAGTTTTTCTCGGGTCAAACGGCCTTGATATATTCGGAGGACCAAGTAGCAGCAGCCAAGGTTGCTGTGAGTTTTTCTGAAGAAAATCAAAAACTAGTAATATTAGGTGGATCAATGGGTGCGACAGCGCTCGATGCACAAGGTGTTTTACAAGTTTCAAAGATGCCATCAAGAGAAGAGGTAATCGGATCAATAGCTAGTATGATTGGCGCACCTGCGTCTAACGTAGTAGCGGCATTGAGTGCTCCGGCTGCTGATATAGCATCGATTCTTTCTACTATAGAAGAAAAAAAGGCAGCATAACAACAACTGTAGCGACGAAACTTGCGAAGGTGGGATCCAAACACAAATTAAAGTATAGGAATTGAGAAAATGGCGGATATTAAAAAATTAGCTGAACAAATTGTAGGATTAACACTACTTGAAGCTGTAGAGTTAAAAAATTTACTTAAGGATGAATACGGAATTGAGCCTGCTGCAGGCGGTGCCGTTATGATGGCGGGACCTGCTACTGGGGGAGATGCTGGAGCTTCTGCTGAAGATAAGAGTGAGTTTGATGTAATTCTAAAGTCATTTGGTGATAAAAAAATAAATGTTATTAAAGAAGTTAGAGGAATAACCGGTTTAGGTTTGAAGGAAGCGAAAGATTTGGTTGAGGCTGGTGGAAAGGCAGTTAAAGAGGGCGTTTCAAAAGAGGAGGCAGAGACTTTGAAGAAACAGTTGGAAGAGGCTGGAGCAGAGGTGGAAGTTAAGTAAGTATTATTTCCTCGAATTGTGGTAAAATGTGCTGGATCGTCAAAAAGAAGATCCAGTACCAAATTAAGTAGTAAGAATTAAGTAAATTTTTTTATAATTTGATTCGTCGATGTTTGTTCGAAATGAATTGCAAAAGCCCCAAATGGGTGTCTGTTGCCGAGGTGATCGGTACCGACAATTGAAAAATAGTAAGGATGTATATGGCTCAGTTATATTCAGGTAAGAAACGGTTGCGAAAGTTTTTTGGAAAGATTCGAGAAGTGGCTGAAATGCCAAATTTGATAGAGGTTCAAAAATCGTCATATGGTTTGTTCTTGAACTCCGGAGAGGGAGACACTCATGCTGATGGCGAAGGAATAAACGGGGTTTTTCAATCAGTTTTTCCAATAAAGGATTTTAATGAAAATGCTTTGCTAGAATTTGTCTCTTATGAACTCGAAAAACCAAAATACGATGTTGAAGAATGCCAACAAAGGGACATGACTTACAGCGCCCCTTTGAAGGTTAAGTTAAGATTAAATATCTTTGAGGTCAATGAGGAAACTGGTGCTCGCTCAGTGATGAACATTAAGCAGCAAGATGTCTACATGGGAGACTTGCCTCTGATGACACCTAACGGTACTTTCGTAATAAATGGTACCGAACGGGTGATTGTATCTCAAATGCATCGTTCGCCTGGCGTTTTTTTTGACCATGACAAGGGTAAAACGCATTCGTCAGGAAAACTTTTGTTTACCAGTAG
The DNA here is from genome assembly GCA_002705045.2 of Paracoccaceae bacterium. Taxonomy (GTDB): domain Bacteria; phylum Pseudomonadota; class Alphaproteobacteria; order Rhodobacterales; family Rhodobacteraceae; genus JAYZEV01. Next base: position 4,206 of record PAHT02000084.1, read on the forward strand.
AATAATTCCTTACCGAGGATCTTGGTTAGATTTTGAGTTTGATGCAAAAGATTTAGTATTTTCACGAATTGATAGGCGAAGAAAGCTACCTGTTACGACCATTTTATATGCCCTTGGTATGGACCAAGAGGATATTTGCGACGCGTACTATGAAAAAGTAAAATATGCTAAAATAGACTCAGAAACCTGGTCGGCCCCATTTTTTCCGGAGAGGATGCGAGGCGTTAAACCACTCTCAGATATTGTCGACGCTGACACTGGAGAAGTCTTGGCAGAAGAAGGTAAAAAAATAACACCCCGGTTAGTTAAGAAAATGCTGGACGAGGGGACAACAAGAAAAGTAATCGTGCCTTTCAAGGAGATAATTGGAAGATTTTCGGCTAGGGACATTATTAACGAGAACACTGGTGAAATCTGGGTTGAAGCGGGTGAGGAGTTGACGTGGGAAGTTGATTCTAAAACTGGAGATATTCTCGGAGGAACTCTAAAGACACTCTTAGATAATGGCATTGTTGAGATTGAAACTTTAGACATCGACAACGTGACGGTCGGACCATTTATTCGTAATACGATGGTTTCAGATAAGAATTTTACGCGGAACACAGCGTTAATGGATATATATCGCGTAATGCGTCCAGGTGAGCCTCCAACAGTCGAAGCTGCTTCAGCATTATTTGAGTCTTTATTTTTTGATGCGGACCGGTATGACCTTTCCGCAGTAGGCCGCGTAAAAATGAATATGAGGTTGGATTTAGATGCGGAGGATACCCAAAGAACTTTACGAAGGGAAGATATTGTTGGAGTTGTAAAAGAACTTGTGGAACTTAGAGACGGTCGGGGTGAAGTTGATGATATCGACCACCTAGGGAATCGAAGAGTCCGTTCCGTAGGCGAATTGATGGAAAATCAATATCGCGTTGGTCTTCTGCGAATGGAGCGGGCAATAAGGGAACGAATGTCTTCAGTTGATATTGATACGGTTATGCCCCAAGATTTGATAAATGCTAAGCCTGCGGCTGCCGCGGTTAGAGAATTCTTCGGTTCAAGTCAGCTATCACAATTCATGGATCAGACTAATCCGTTGTCGGAAGTAACTCACAAGCGACGGCTTTCGGCTTTGGGACCTGGTGGGCTCACTCGGGAGAGGGCTGGTTTTGAAGTTCGAGATGTACATCCAACCCACTATGGTCGGATGTGTCCAATTGAAACNCCGGAGGGACCCAACATCGGGNTGATAAACTCNTTNGCGTCTTTTGCTAGAGTTAACAAATATGGTTTTATNGAAACGCCTTATCGNAAAGTTAAAGACGGAAAGGTAACTGATGANGTTCTTTACATGTCAGCATCAGAGGAAATGAAGCANACCATAGCTCANGCTAATGCAAAAATGGATAGTGAGGGAAGCTTTCAGAACGAATTGGTATCTACCCGAAAGTCTGGGGAGTATATGTTAAACCCTGCGGAAAGTGTGAGTTTAATAGATGTGTCNCCAAAGCAATTAGTTTCAGTGGCAGCTTCACTAATACCATTCTTAGAAAATGACGATGCTAATCGGGCATTGATGGGGTCAAACATGCAGCGTCAAGCTGTGCCACTTTTAAAATCGGAAGCCCCGTTCGTTGGAACAGGGATGGAAGCAATTGTAGCACGTGACTCTGGAGCAGCGATCGTCGCAAAGCGGTCTGGCGTGATAGATCAGGTTGATGCTATGCGAATTGTGATTAGAGCAACTGAAAATATTGAACCTGGAGATCCGGGNGTTGATATTTATAGATTGAGGAAATTTCAGAGATCCAATCAAAATACCTGTATTAACCAACGGCCGTTAGTGAAGGTCGGGGATCAGGTAAATCGAGGAGAAGTTGTGGCGGATGGGCCATCGACAGATATAGGAGAGTTAGCTCTAGGGAAGAACGTGCTTGTAGCTTTCATGCCGTGGAATGGATATAATTATGAAGACTCAATTTTGATTTCCGAACGTATAGTAAAGGATGATGTATTTACATCTATTCATATAGAAGAATATGAAGTTGCTTCTCGGGATACCAAACTTGGACCTGAGGAAATTACAAGGGATATTCCTAATGTTGGTGAAGAAGCCCTAAGAAATTTGGATGAAGCTGGCATAGTGTATATTGGAGCTGAGGTGGGCCCTGCGGATATTTTGGTTGGTAAGATAACGCCAAAAGGAGAAAGCCCAATGACTCCAGAGGAAAAATTACTACGGGCGATTTTTGGTGAGAAAGCGTCGGATGTGAGAGATACCTCGCTTAGGATGAGTCCTGGCGATAGTGGGACAGTCGTTGAGGTAAGAGTTTTCAATCGTCATGGTATTGAAAAGGATGAAAGGGCGCTGCAAATTGAACGTGAGGAAATTGAGCGCCTCAGCAGAGACAGGGATGATGAGCTGGCTATTTTAGAAAGAAATATTTATTCTCGACTTTCCGATTTNTTGNTGGGGCAAGGTATACTTTCTGGTCCGAAGACGGTTGAGGCAGGTNCAAAAGTCAATTTGGATTTATTGAANAGCNTAACAAAAGGACAATGGTGGCAGGTTGCNATAGAGGACGACTCTGTTACTACTAAAATTGAAGTATTAAATTCTCAATATGAATCGCAAAAAAATACAATGCANGAAAGATATGAGGATAAAGTTGAAAAGGTAAGGCGTGGGGACGACTTGCCTCCCGGTGTGATGAAAATGGTGAAGGTTTTCGTTGCAGTAAAAAGAAAATTGCAACCAGGTGATAAAATGGCCGGNCGACACGGCAACAAGGGAGTAATTTCAAAAGTTGTTCCAGTTGAGGATATGCCCTTTCTTGCTGATGGGACAACTGTTGATGTAGTCTTAAATCCACTGGGTGTACCTAGTAGAATGAACGTCGGGCAGATCTTAGAGACGCATATGGGTTGGGCGGCTCATAATCTTGGGCAATCGATAGATAAAGCTCTTCANAGTTANCGNAGGAATGGNGANATGGCACCGTTGCAGGGAGCGATGAAGTTGGCATATGGCGATGATGTTTATCAGCAGGCTTTATCGGAGCTGTCTGAGGAATCCTTTTTGGAAGTGGCCGGTAATGTTGTTGGTGGTGTTCCAATAGCAACACCGGTCTTTGACGGTGCGAAGGAAAGTGATGTTAATGATGCTTTGAAAAGAGCTGGTCTNGACCAAACTGGACAGTCCATAGTTTTTGATGGTAGATCAGGCGAGCAATTTTCTAGACCAATTACAGTTGGTATGAAGTATATATTGAAATTACATCATTTAGTAGATGAAAAGATACATGCTCGGTCAACTGGGCCATATAGCCTTGTTACTCAGCAACCGTTAGGCGGGAAGGCACAGTTTGGTGGCCAAAGGTTTGGAGAAATGGAAGTATGGGCGCTTGAGGCTTACGGAGCCGCATATACATTACAGGAAATGTTGACAGTAAAGTCTGATGATGTTGCAGGTAGAACAAAAGTTTATGAGAGTATTGTAAAAGGGGAGGATAATTTTGAAGCTGGAATTCCAGAGTCGTTTAATGTGCTTGTCAAAGAGATTAGATCACTTGGCTTAAATATTGANCTGATGGATCAAGAAATCGAATAGAGCCNAAGATATTTTTCGTCAAGTAATAAAATTAGGATCAGAAAATGAATAAAGAAATTATAAATCCATTCAATCCGTTTATGTCTATGAAGACTTTTGACGAAATTAGGATTTCGTTGGCTTCGCCGGAGCGAGTTTTGAGTTGGTCCTATGGAGAGATNAAAAAGCCTGAGACAATTAACTATAGAACCTTCAAGCCAGAGCGTGATGGTTTGTTTTGTGCTCGAATTTTTGGACCTATAAAAGATTATGAGTGCTTGTGCGGTAAATATAAGCGAATGAAATATAAGGGAGTTACNTGTGAGAAGTGTGGGGTTGAGGTAACTCTCCAAAAGGTNCGGCGTGAGCGNATGGGCCATATTGANTTAGCTGCACCAGTGGCACANATCTGGTTTTTAAAGTCGCTTCCCTCTAGAATTGGTTTGATGCTAGACGTTACCTTGCGTGACTTGGAAAGAATATTATATTTCGAGCAATACGTAGTTGTAGAACCCGGCTTGACTGATTTAAAGCATGGTCAATTGCTAACTGAGGATGAGTTTTTAGATGCACAAGATCAGTATGGCGTTGATTCATTTCAAGCGGGTATTGGCGCAGAAGCCATCAGAGAAATGCTCTCAGCAATTGATTTGGAAGCGGAGACTGAAAAACTTAGAGCAGATCTGGCGGAGGCTACTGGTGAGCTAAAGCCTAAAAAGATTATAAAGCGGTTAAAATTAGTTGAGAGTTTCAGGGAAAGTGGTAACCGACCAGAGTGGATGATACTCACTGTTATTCCCGTGATACCTCCTGAGTTACGTCCGTTGGTTCCTCTTGATGGTGGTAGATTTGCTACTTCAGATTTAAACGATTTGTACCGGAGGGTAATTAATCGAAATAACAGGCTTAAAAGATTAATTGAATTGCGAGCGCCTGACATAATTATTAGGAATGAAAAGCGAATGCTTCAAGAAAGTGTAGATGCGCTCTTCGACAATGGCCGCAGAGGTCGGGTTATTACGGGTGGAAATAAAAGACCTCTCAAATCGTTATCCGACATGTTGAAAGGTAAGCAAGGAAGGTTTAGACAAAATTTGCTCGGCAAAAGAGTGGATTTCTCTGGAAGGTCAGTTATCGTTACGGGACCAGAGCTGAGATTGCACCAGTGCGGATTACCAAAAAAAATGGCGCTAGAGCTTTTTAAGCCCTTCATATATTCCAGATTAGAAGCGAAGGGACTTTCTTCTACCGTTAAACAAGCCAAGAAACTTGTTGAAAAGGAGCGGCCGGAAGTTTGGGACATTTTAGAAGAGGTTATTAGGGAACACCCAGTACTTTTAAACAGAGCGCCTACACTCCATCGATTGGGTATTCAGGCTTTCGAGCCAATTCTCATTGAGGGTAAGGCCATTCAATTACACCCACTAGTTTGTTCTGCATTTAATGCGGACTTTGATGGTGATCAAATGGCAGTTCATGTTCCTCTCAGTCTTGAAGCCCAGTTAGAGGCCCGAGTTTTGATGATGTCTACTAATAACGTATTGTCCCCATCAAATGGCAAGCCTATAATAGTGCCGTCCCAAGATATGATTTTGGGAATCTATTATTTGTCACTGGCTAGAGAAGGGCAGGTTGGACAAGGGATGGCTTTTGCTTCAATTGAAGAAGTTGAGCACGCATTGGCGATAGGTGCAGTGCATCTACATTCCAAGATTAAAGCTAGAGTCGAACAAATCGATGAAGATGGAACAATATTCTCAAAAAGGTACGAAACTACTCCAGGAAGACTTCGTCTAGGAGCTCTTCTACCCAAGAACTATAACGCACCGTTTGACATAATTAACAGGCTGTTGCGAAAAAAAGAGGTTGGAGAGGTAATCGATACAGTGTACCGGCACTGTGGCCAGAAGGAGTCAGTAATTTTTTGTGACCAGATCATGCAGTTAGGATTTAAGGAGGCCTTTAAAGCTGGGATTTCTTTTGGTAAAGACGACATGGTCATTCCGGAATCAAAATGGATTTCAGTTAATGAGACAAGAGATCAAGTCAAAGAATTTGAACGGCAGTATATGGATGGCTTGATCACACAAGGAGAAAAATATAACAAAGTTGTTGATGCGTGGTCGAAATGTTCTGATGTCGTTGCCGATGGTATGATGTCTGATATTTCCTCCTTACGAACTGACGACACCGGGGCTGAATTAGAACCAAATTCGGTTTATATGATGTCTCATTCAGGGGCTCGTGGGTCTCCAGCTCAAATGAAACAACTGGGAGGTATGCGCGGTCTTATGGCCAAGCCGTCTGGAGAAATAATTGAAACACCGATAATATCTAATTTCAAAGAGGGTTTAACTGTTCTTGAGTACTTTAATTCGACCCATGGAGCTAGAAAAGGTTTGGCAGATACTGCATTGAAAACGGCAAACTCTGGTTATCTGACTAGAAGATTGGTGGATGTAGCTCAAGACTGTATAGTACGGATTGATGATTGTGGAACTGAAAAGTCGATAAAAGCAAGTGCAACAGTTCATGACGGAGAAATTGTTGCCACTATGTCGGAACGAATTTTGGGAAGGGTTGCCGCGGAAGACGTGGTCGAGCCAGCGTCCAAAGAGTTGCTCTGTAAAAAGGGTCAGATGATAGATGAGAGAGTTGCAGATAAAATTGAAGAAGCCTCACTGCCCTCTATCCAAATTAGGTCCCCACTAACATGTGAGTCTGATGATGGAGTATGTGTGCAATGCTACGGGCGTGATTTATCTCGTGGGACCAGAGTAAATCAAGGTGAGGCTGTTGGAATTATAGCCGCCCAGTCGATTGGAGAACCGGGCACGCAATTGACAATGCGAACATTCCATATAGGTGGCATTGCTCAAGGTGGATCACAATCATTTATGGAGTCTAGCCAGGGTGGAACTATAGTCTTACGAAACCCCAACTTAATTAAAAATACTGATGGCGAACAGATCGTTATGGGTAGAAATATGGAATTAGCAATTATAGACGAGTTTAAAATTGAGCGAGCGGCTCATAAACTATCTTATGGTTCCAAGATTCATGTAGTGGATGGCCAAAAAATAGAGCGTGGTCACAAGCTGTTTGAATGGGATCCTTACACATTACCGATTATAGCAGAGAAAGGTGGTGTTACAAAATTTGTTGATTTGGTTTCCGGAATTGCACTAAGAGAGGATACCGATGACGCTACTGGAATATCGCAGCGAATTGTATCTGACTGGCGATCGGCTCCTCGCGGTAACGAGTTGAAGCCCGAGATAGTGATTGTAGATGAGAAAAGTGGTGAGGCAGTATTGTTGGACAATGGGAATCCTGAAATCCATTCGATGTCCGTAGATGCTATTTTGTCAGTGGAAGATGGCGCACTAGTGAAACCTGGAGATGTGATTGCCAGAATTCCGCGTGAAGGTGCAAAGACAAAGGATATTACCGGTGGTTTGCCAAGGGTCGCGGAATTATTTGAGGCTAGGCGACCAAAAGATCATGCAATTATCGCAGAGATAGACGGTTATGTGCGATTTGGTAAGGATTATAAAAACAAACGGAGAATAACTATAGAAGCGGCAGATCCCAATTTTGATCCAGTTGAATATATGGTTCCCAAGGGCAAACATATACCTGTTCAAGAAGGGGACTTTATCAGGCGGGGCGAATATATTATGGACGGGAACCCGGCTCCTCACGATATTCTTTCTATAATGGGTGTAGAGGCATTAGCCGTGTACATGATTGATGAGGTGCAAGAAGTTTATCGTCTGCAAGGGGTAAAAATAAATGATAAGCATATTGAAGTTATTGTTCGACAAATGCTCCAAAAGTGGGAGGTTACCGATAGTGGAGGAACTACTCTATTAAAGGGAGAGCAAGTTGATAAGGCTGAGTTTGATGAGGAGAATAGTAAAGCGTTAGAAAATGGGCGGGATGTTGCCAAGGGCGGCCCAGTGCTTCTTGGTATCACGAAAGCTAGCTTGCAAACTAGAAGCTTTATTTCGGCAGCCTCTTTTCAAGAAACGACTCGAGTGCTAACTGAGGCTGCTACCCAAGGAAAAAGGGATAAATTGATTGGTTTGAAGGAAAATGTGATCGTCGGGAGATTAATTCCTGCTGGAACCGGAGGAGCCGCGCGTGATACAAAAAGAATTGCTGCGGCGCGTGATGCTGAAATCCTGGCTACACGAAATGAAAGTCAATTAGAATTTGTTTCGGCTGATGCGCACGAAGAAGGTTTGACCGAAGATACTAATGAAGCATGATTATTCGGAGTTGGGCTCAATAAAATTGAGTTAATTATGCGATAGCTGTTGACATTCAAGGTAAGGCGGAATAGACAACGAGGCGCTGATACAGCAGCGACTATGTAAAGCCAAAAATTGGCGGTCATGATCCGAGCCTCGGCTTCGATCCTCTGGTTTGAGTTTGACGTAAAGCTTTTTGCTATGCGGCATGGTTTAGTGTTTATGCCGGTAGATGCGGTTTAAACATTCAAAGAATGTAAATAAGGTGACGGTAATGCCAACTATACAGCAATTAATTCGAAAACCTCGAAAGCCTCGTATGACTCGTCAAAAGTCTATGCATCTGCAGGCATGCCCGCAAAAACGTGGAGTTTGTACCCGGGTATATACTACGACACCGAAGAAACCGAACTCAGCGATGAGAAAAGTAGCCAAAGTTAGATTGACGAATGGATTTGAAGTTATTTCATATATTCCTGGTGAATCCCATAATTTGCAGGAGCATTCGGTAGTTTTAATTCGGGGTGGTCGTGTAAAAGATTTGCCGGGAGTACGGTATCATATTTTGCGTGGTGTTCTTGACACCCAAGGTGTAAAGGACAGAAGACAACGCCGCTCAAAGTATGGAACAAAGAGACCAAAATAAGGATTAGATTATGTCACGTCGTCATAGCGCAGAAAAGAGACCAATTCTTCCAGATGCTAAGTTTGGAGACGAAGTCTTGACTAAATTTATGAATAATCTGATGTACGATGGTAAGAAGTCAGTAGCTGAGAGAATAGTGTATGGTGCGCTCGAGAGGGTAGAGGAAAAAATTAAAAGACAGCCAGTGGAGGTTTTTCGAGAGGCTTTAGAGAATATCAAGCCATCCGTTGAGGTGCGTTCGAGACGAGTAGGAGGAGCCACTTATCAAGTCCCAGTGGAAGTTAGGCCTGAGCGCCGTGAGGCTCTCGCGATTAGATGGCTTATAAACGCTTCTAGGTCTAGGAATGAAAAGACTATGGAGGAGCGCCTCGCGAGTGAACTTTTGGACGCAGTGAATTCTCGAGGTTCAGCTGTTAAGAAGCGAGAAGACACGCACAAGATGGCGGAGGCTAATAAAGCTTTTAGTCACTATCGTTGGTAACGAAGAATTTGAGGGTAACAGGATGGCACGGGATTATAATTTAGATAGGTATAGAAATTTTGGTATTATGGCTCACATCGATGCAGGTAAGACAACTTGTACTGAGAGAATTTTGTACTATACAGGTAAATCGCATAAAATAGGTGAAGTTCATGATGGTGCTGCAACAATGGATTGGATGGCGCAAGAACAGGAACGTGGCATTACCATAACGTCAGCTGCTACAACGACTTTCTGGGAACGGACGGTTAATGGTAAAGATGCTGTTTCACCAAAACATCGTTTCAATATAATTGATACCCCAGGGCACGTTGACTTTACAATAGAAGTTGAGAGGTCGCTTGCAGTACTAGATGGAGCTGTATGCGTACTAGATGCGAACGCAGGAGTGGAACCTCAGACGGAAACGGTTTGGCGGCAAGCTGATCGCTATAAAGTGCCAAGAATTGTTTTTGTAAATAAGATGGATAAAATTGGGGCAGATTTTCAGAATTGTGTGGAGATGATAGCTGATCGTACGGGGGCTAGACCTTGTCCGATACAAATACCAATTGGCTCAGAAAATAATCTTGAGGGCTTAGTAGATTTAATAACTATGAAAGAGTGGACTTGGAGAGGTGAAGATCTTGGTGCCACATGGACTTGTCAGGATGTGAGGGAGGATCTTAAATCGAAAGCCGATGAAATGCGCTCTGAAATGATTGAAATGGCTGTTGAAATGGATGATGATGCCATGGAGGCTTACTTGGAGGGTAATGAGCCGGATGAGAAGACTTTAATTAGCTTGATAAGAAAAGCCACATTGGCGATGACTTTTATACCTGTTTTATGTGGTTCCGCATTCAAGAATAAAGGTGTGCAACCTCTTTTGAATGCTGTTATTGACTTTTTACCAGGTCCTCTTGATGTGCCTGCTTATATGGGGTTTCGCCCAGGTGACGATACAGAAACTCGGGACGTTGCGCGCTCTGCAAACGACGCGGAGCCATTTTCTGGTTTGGCTTTCAAGATAATGAACGATCCATTCGTTGGGACTTTAACCTTTACTAGAGTTTATTCAGGTACTCTAAGAAAGGGTGATAGTGTTTTTAATTCTACCAAAGGGAAAAAGGAACGTATTGGAAGAATGATGATGATGCATTCTAACAATAGGGATGAAATCGAAGAAGCCTTTGCCGGTGATATAATTGCTTTGGCTGGTTTGAAGGATACGACCACTGGAGATACAATGTGTGATGCTACCAGCCCAGTGGTACTTGAAACTATGACTTTTCCAGATCCAGTTATAGAGATTGCCGTCGAGCCTAAAACCAAGAATGATCAGGAGAAAATGTCTCTAGGGCTACAACGACTGGCTGCAGAAGATCCATCATTTAGAGTAGAAACTGATTTAGAGTCAGGGCAGACTATAATGCGGGGAATGGGAGAGTTGCATCTGGATATTTTAATAGATCGGTTAAAGCGAGAGTTTAAGGTCGAAGCCAATATTGGCGCCCCTCAAGTTGCGTACCGAGAAACAATAAGTCGCGAAGCTGAAATTGATTACACTCACAAGAAGCAGTCAGGAGGATCTGGGCAATTTGCGAGGATTAAATTGATAATCTCCCCGACTGACCCTGGCGAGGGTTATTCTTTCGAGAGTAGAATTGTGGGTGGATCGGTCCCGAAAGAATATATTCCGGGTGTCGAAAAGGGAATACAATCGGTTACTGATAGTGGTCCGTTAGCAGGATTTCCTGTAATAGATTTTAAAGTAGCGCTAGCTGATGGCGCATATCATGATGTCGATTCAAGCGTTATGGCTTTTGAAATTGCTGCGCGGGCAGCAATGCGTGATGGGCTGAAGAAAGCTGGTGCAAAATTATTGGAACCTATAATGAAAGTCGAGGTTGTGACGCCTGAGGAGTATACTGGTAATGTCATCGGGGATTTGACCTCTCGAAGAGGTATGGTGACTGGGCAAGAAACTAGAGGGAACGCGATAGTTGTAAATTCTTTTGTTCCGCTGGCTAATATGTTTGGCTATATTAACAATTTGAGGTCAATGTCGTCTGGTCGAGCTAATTTCACCATGATTTTCGATCATTATGACTCGGTACCGTCTAATATATCGGAAGAGATACAGGCAAAATTTGCATAAATTGGAATGATAGAAGGAGGCCATTATGGCGAAGGCAAAATTTGAACGTAACAAGCCGCACGTAAATGTGGGAACCATTGGTCACGTTGACCACGGGAAGACGACTTTGACTGCAGCGATTACG